>JADGQI010000007.1 GCA_017881905.1 Chloroflexota bacterium | reverse complement strand
GCGGAGCGATCGCCGCGATGGCGCATGGCGGCGGCGTCGCGATCCTCGGCATCCCGACCGGCGAGATCTCGATCGACGTCAACGAGATCGTGTTCAAGATGCTGACCCTGCGGGGGATCTACGGTCGCGAGATGTACGAGACCTGGTACAAGATGACGGTCATGCTCCAGTCGGGCCTGGACATCCGTCCGGCGATCACCCACCGGTTCGGGTTCCGCGACCACGAAGCGGCGTTCGCCGCCGCCCGGTCGGGTGACTCCGGCAAGGTCATCATGGACTGGACGCCATGACCGCACGATCCGACCCCCTGGCTTTCCTGGCCGACGAGCTCGCCGACCTTCGGTCGCGGCACCTGTACCGCCCGCTCCGGGTCATGAGCTCGGCACAGGGCCCGATCGTCTCGGTCGACGAGCGACGGGTGATCAGCCTGTCCTCGAACGACTACCTGGGGCTCACCCACCATCCGCGCCTGCGGCAGGCGGCGCTCCGGGCCGTCGAACGCTACGGGGCCGGTTCGGGCGCGGTCCGGACGATCGCCGGAACGATGACCCTCCACGAGGAACTCGAGGCGGAGCTCGCCCGCTTCAAGGGGGTCGAGGCGACCCTCACCTTCCAGTCGGGCTTCGCAGCCAACACCGGGGTCCTGGCCGCGATCACCGGCGACCTGGACCTGATCGTCTCTGACGCCCTCAACCACGCCTCGATCATCGACGGGATGCGGCTGTCGAAGGCGCCGCGCAAGATCTACCCCCACGCCGACGTCGCCGCCCTGCGCGAGATCCTGGCCGAGGCCGAGGAGCACGGCCGACCCGAGAGCGGCGAACCGTATCGGCTCATCCTGGTCGTGACCGACGGCGTGTTCAGCATGGACGGTGACATCGCGCCGCTGCCCGGCATCGTCGAGGCGGCCGAGGCCCACGGCGCCGCCGTGATGGTCGACGACGCCCACGCGTCAGGGGTGCTCGGGCAGAACGGACGCGGGAGCGTCGACCACTTCAAGCTGCATGGCCGGGTCGCGATCCAGGTCGGCACACTGAGCAAGGCCGTCGGCGTCCTCGGTGGGTACGTCGCCGGGTCGCACGACCTGCATGACCTGTTGACGCAGCGAGCGCGGCCGTTCCTCTTCTCGACCTCGCATCCGCCGGCCGTCGTGGCCGCCTGTCTCGAGGCGATCCACGTGCTCGAGGACGAGCCGCACCTCATCGATCGGCTGTGGAAGAACACCCGCCGGTTCAAGTCGGAGCTCGTCCGGCTCGGGTTCGACACGGGCGCTTCGGAGACGCCGATCACGCCGGTGATGATGGGCGACTCCGCGACGGCGGCGGCCTTCAGCGATCGCCTGTTCGCCGAGGGGGTGTTCGCCCAGCCGATCGTCTACCCGACGGTCGCCCTCGACAAGGCGAGGATCCGCACGATCGTGACGGCGGCCCACACGGACCGGCAGCTCGATCAGGCCCTCAGCGCCTTCGACCTGGTGGGGCACGAGCTGGGCCTGCTCGCCGGGTGACCGCGACCCTCGACCAGGCTCGGGATCTCCCGCTCGATGCCCACGTCCACACCGACCTGTCGCCCGACAGCCTCGTCCCGATCGACGTCTACGCGGCCCTCGCCGTCGAGCTCGGGATCGCGGAGCTGGCCATCACCGACCACGTCGACTTCGACCCGCGCGACCCGGCCTTCGAGTACACCAGCTTCGAGGAGCGGGAACGGTCGGTCCGCCAGGCCGCCGAGCGCTGGGCGGACCGCGGCCTGGCGATCCGGTTCGGTGCCGAGCTCACCTATAACACCTCGTGGGACGCCGACCTGCGCGATCACCTGGCCCGCTATCGCTACGACTTCACGATCGGCTCGGTCCACGACTGGCCGGGTTCCCCATATGTCCGGAGCCGGATCCCGCGCTGGATCGAGGGCCGCGGACTCGACGAGATCGTCGGACCGTACTTCGAGCAGGTCGCGGCCGCGGCCCGGACCGGATTGTTCGACACGATCGGTCACTTCGACGTGGTCAAGCGCTACCTCCAGCCGTACGTCATGCCCGCCCAGCTGGCCGCCCAGCCGGACATCTACGAGGCCGCCCTGCGGGCGATCGTCGAGAGCGGGACGGGGCTCGAGATCAACACCAGCGGGCTGCGCCACTCGGTCGGCGAGACCTACCCGCCGGCGGCGGTCGTGGAGCGGTTCCGCGAGCTCGGCGGCGTCCGGGTGACCGCCGGCTCGGATGCCCACCGGTCCGACTGGCTGGCCTGGGGCCTCGCCGAGGGGTACCGCATCCTGGCCCGTGCCGAGTTCTCCGATCTGACCTTCCGGCGCGGCGGTGCGCCGGTCGCCATCCCGTTGCCGGAGCGGTTCGCGCTCGCGTAGGCTGGCGGCATGCGCCGCGTCGTCGACGGATGATCGAGCTCACCGTTCTCGGTGCGGGCCCGGCGTACACGGCCCGGCCCGGGGCGGTCGGGGCCGCGTACCTGCTGCAGCACGGGTCCGATGCCATCGTCCTCGACCTTGGGCAGGGCGCCTTCACCAACCTGGCGGGGGCGATCGAGCCGAGCCTCCTCCGGGGCATCGCCATCAGCCACCTCCACCCGGACCACTTCATCGACCTGGTCTCGCTCCGACACTACCTGCGCTGGGACTTCGACCCGTCCCGACGGGTCCGCGTCGTCGGCCCGAGCGCGCTCGAGGCCCGGCTCGACGCCCTCCACGATCAGCCCGGGTTCGCCGCGGCCTCGCTCGACATCGAGGGCCTGGCCGGTCGAGACCACGTCGCGATGGCCTCCTTCGACCTCGAGGCCCGCCTCGTCCGTCACACCGATGAGAGCTACGGCTTCCGCGTCACGGCCGGCGACGGACCGGGTCTCGTCTACTCGGGGGACTGCGGCGACGCCGACACGCTCCGTCCGCTGATCCATCCGGGTGACACGCTTCTCAGCGAGGCCTCGTACGGGATCGATCACGTCGCACCCGGTTCCGAGCACCTCAATGCCTACGACGTCGGGCGGCTGGCCGCGGCGACCGGGGCTGGGCGCGTGCTCGTCACGCACCTTCTGATGGGCCACGACCGGGATGCGACGGCGAGCGCGGCCCGTGAGCTGGCGGGCGTCGAGGTCGACGTCGTCGATCCGGGAGACCGGTTCTCGATCTGAGTCGCCGACCGGCGACGATCGCCGAGCGGCTACGATTGACGGCGTGCCACCGACCCCCGACCCGACCGTCGATCCGACCTTGCGCGGCCATCTGCGCCTGGCCGTGGCGCGCGCCTGGGCGGCTGCCATCGCCTCGGGTGCGCTGCCCGCGCTGGATCCGGCCGAGGCGCCCGACGTCCGGGTCGAGCGACCGGCCAACCCGGACCATGGCGACGCCGCGACCAACCTGGCGATGCGCCTGGCGAAGCCGTATCGACGTCCCCCGCTGGAGATCGCCCGGATCCTCGCCGACGGACTGGCGGCCGAGGCGGCCGCGACCCCGGGCACGACACCGGTCGGGACGGTCGACGTCGCGCCTCCCGGGTTCATCAACGTCCGCTACGCGGATCGGGCCCTGGCCGACGCGGTCGGCTGGATCCTCGACGACCCCATGGTGTGGGGACGCGTCCCGTCGGCCTCGCCGCGCAACGTCAACGTCGAGTTCGTGTCGGCCAATCCGACGGGTCCGTTGACGCTCGGGAACGCGCGCGGAGCCTTCGTCGGCGACCTGCTCTGCCGGGTGCTCGAGGCGGGCGGGCAACGGGTCGTTCGCGAGTACTACTTCAACGACTCGGGGACCCAGGTCTGGAAGCTCGGGGCGTCAGTCATCGCCACCCGTCGCGGCGAGCCGATCCCGGACGACGGCTACCACGGCGACTACGTGGCCGAGCTCGCCGAGGCGCTCCCCGCCGACCTCTGGGCGGAGGCCGACGCTCCGGGCGCCGACGCCAGCGGCATCGTCGGCCGCTGGGCATCCGAGCGCGTGCGGGCCGGCATCGAGGCCTCGCTGGAGCATCTCGGGGTCCGCTTCGATCGGTGGACGACCGAACGTTCGCTCCATGACGAGGGCTGGGTCGAGCGAGCGGTCGAGCGCCTCCGCGTCGCCGGCCAGGTCTACGAAGCCGAGGGCGCCACCTGGTTCCGGTCCACGTCGTTCGGCGACGACAAGGATCGGGTGATCATCCGGTCGAACGGCGAGCCCACGTACTTCGCGTCGGACATCGGCTACGTCACGGAGAAGTTCAGCCGCGGCTTCGACGAGCTCATCTACATCTGGGGCCAGGACCATCACGGTACGGTCGCCCGGGTCCGCAACGCGGCGGAAGCGATGGGCTACGACAAGGCTGCTGTCCGGATGCTCCTCGTGGCCTGGGTCCGCTTCGTCCGCGACGGCCAGGAGGTGGCGATGAGCAAGCGGGCGGGCACGTTCATCACCCTCGACGAGCTCCTGGCCGAGATCGGCGTCGACGCCGCGCGCTGGTTCTTCGCGTCACGCGGACCGAGCTCGGCGATCGACTTCGACATCGAGCTGGCCAAGAAGCAGTCGAACGAGAACCCGGTCTACTACGTCCAGTACGCCCATGCCCGGATCGCCTCGATCCTGCGCCGGGCCGCGGATGTCGGGCTGGTCCCGGTCGGTGCGCTCGCTCCGACGGACCTCGAGGGTGCCCCGGAGGCTGCCCTGGTCCGCGAGATCGTCCGCCTTCCGGAGGTGGTCGAGGACGCCGCCGCCGCCGAGGAGGCCCAGGGCGTGACCGCCTACGCGACCGAGCTTGCGTCGACGTTCCATGCGTTCTACCGCGACGCCAAGGTCGTCGACCCAGCCGATCCGACTCGTTCGACGGCTCGGCTGGCGCTCGTGGCCGCGACGAAGACGACCCTGGCCAATGCCCTCGGTCTGCTCGGGATCTCGGCGCCGGAGCAGATGTAGCGCGGGCCGGATCAGCCGGCCAGCCCGAGGGCACTCCCGAGCGCGGTGATCGTGGCGTCGTCGGTCGCGACGAACAGCGTCACCCGGTCCGTCCCGTCGACGGCGATCATCGCGTGCGACCCGCCGAGAGCGTCGAGCGCGGTCTGGGCCGCCGTGGCGAACTCCGACGCCTCAGCCGGGCTGTCCCAGCGGGTGTCGATGACGACGCCGCTCCGGTCGCCGTTGCCGACGAGGGCGACCCGGTCGCCGCCCCAGCCGGCGGCCGCGGCCGACGCCGTCGCGGCCGGGATCTTGCCGGCCGAGCGGAGCCACTCGGCGAGCTGGAACTCACCGAGGGTGTCCTGGTAGTCGACCTTCCAGCCGGTGCCGAGTCGCTTGGCCAGGTCCTTCGGGAACGTGACCGAGATCGGCGCCTCGTGGGACGTGTACTTCTCGGGGTGGAGGACCTGCTCGGTCGAGGCGGGCGGGTCGGCATACAGCGCGGCGACGGCTGGCCAGCCACCGGCCGTCCGGATCGACCGGACCAGGTCGAGCCCGCTGGTATACGGGAACAGCAGGCTGTCCTTCAGGATGTCGGGCATCTCGGCCAGGATCTTGGCCTGCTCCGGGTCGGTCGACTCGCCGATCATCTGCATGAGCTCGGCAGGGGTGAGGTTCGTGGACGCCCACTCGGTCATCAGCTCGGTCGCATCGCCCTCGGGGATCGACAGCCGGGCGAGACTCCGGTCCCCCTCCCCGATCGAATCGAGCTGGAGCTTGGACAGGCCGAAGTTCTGGTCCTGGAGCGCGTGGTCGAATTCGTGGGCGAAGGTGACCTTCTCGGTCGGCCCGATCGCCCCGGACTTCGAGACGACGTACAGCTCCTTGGTGTCCGAGTCGTAGTAGCCGGCGACCTGGCTGCTGAGCAGCTTCAGGTAGAGGTCCTTGAGCGAGGTCCCGGCCGGGATCAGCCCGAGCAGTCGATACAGCCGCTCATTCGCCTCGATCACGGCCGGTGGGTTGTCCTTCTCGAAGCTGGCGGTGATGTTCTTCTTGAGCTGCGCTTCGTCGAGGAGCTTGGGGTCGACCGGCTTCTTCGCGCTGAGCCCGCGGATGGCCTCGACCTGGGACTCGATCCGGGCGTAGACGGTCGCGGGATCCTCGGTCGGCGATGCGATGGCGGTCGTCGGCGCGACCGACGCGGATGGTGGCGAGGACGGCGACGCGGCGGTAGGAGCGCCCGTCGCGCTGGGCGTGCCACTGCTGGTCGAAGAACCGCAGGCTGCGAGGAGGAGGATCGCGGCCGTCGCCACGACGAGATGCGCGACGCGCGGGTGTGGGTGTTGCATCGCCGGATTCTCGCACGTGAGCCCCGGACCGTCGGTCGGCCAGAAGGTCCGGTGGACCCGCCCGAAGGTCCCTGCGAGCGGATGTTCCTTTCTTAACCCTCTGCCCTCTCGCTCCTGAATCAGGCTCCGCGTAGTGTCTTCCTTGGAGCCGACGAAGGTTGGTTCCACTCCCTCCCTCCGACCGGAGGCGCCGATTGGGCAGGCGCCTCCGGTCATCCCGTTTTCAGGGTGACGCGGCGGTGGGTCGGCTGTGTCAGAATCGGTTCGCATGGAACTGAGCTGGTACGGGCGGACCTGCATCCGCCTCAAGGGCAGGGACGCGGTCGTCGTGGCGGATCCGTACCAGTCGATCGTCGGACCGACCGGTCGCGGGATCAGCGGCGAGATCGTCACCTACAGCCACCCCGACGACAGCCCGTTGCCGAAGGCGAAGGGTCGTCGGTCGCGCGATGGCGGGAGCGTCGTCCCGACCAGCCTCGAGGAGGCATTCGTCCTCGACGGTCCCGGCGAGTACGAGGTCCGCCACGTCCTGCTGACCGGCGTGCGGACCTATCGCGACGACGACCGAGGATCGAGCCGCGGTCGCCAGACCGCGTTCGTCGTCGAACTCGACCAGATGCACACGATCCATCTGGGCGACATCGGACACCTGCTGACCGAGGAGAAGCTCGGCGACATCGGTCCGGTCGACATCGCCTGCGTCCCGATCGGCGGTGCGCTGTCGGCCACCAAGGCAGCCGAGCTCATCGCCCAGCTCGACCCGCGGATCGTCGTGCCGATGCCGGTCTGCGAGGACGAAGCGGACTGCTCGGACGCCATGGGTCGGTTCCTGCACGAGATGGGAACGACCCCGCCGGCGCCGACGGCACGTCTGAGCATCTCGATGTCCCAGCTGCCCGCGGATACGACCACGATCCTGCTCGAGGCCCGCGGCAAGGTCTGACCCGGGGTCAGTCCCGCAACAGCTGCGGCCGGCCACGCTTGATCACGACCCGGACCAGGTCGGCGGCCGGCCAGTACGGGATCTGATCCGGGTCGGTCACCCTCCAGATCACCAGGTCCGCCTGCTTGTCCGGCTCGATCGACCCGACGACGTCGCCGATCCCGAGCGCATGAGCCGCGTTGATCGTCGTCGCGGTGAGGGCCTCGGCCGGGGTCATCCTGAGCGACAGGCAGGCGACCGTCATGGCCAGTGGGAGACTGGCGGTCGGCGACGTGCCCGGGTTGAAGTCGGTCCCGACCGCCACCGGGATGCCACGCTCGATGAACGTGCGCGCGGGCGCACCGGCGGGCTTCATCAGGAACCAGGTCGTGGCGGGGAGGACGACGGCGACGACCGGCCGCCCGGAGTCCGCAGCCTCGGCCAGGGCATCGATCCCGGCTGCCGACGGGGCGGCGAGGTGATCCGCGGACAGCGCGCTCAGCTCCGCCGCGAGCTCGGCACCTCCGGACGGCGCCAGCTCATCGGCGTGGAGGCGAGCCTGCATCCCGAACGCGGCCGCCGCTTCCAGGACGCGTCGACTCTGGTCCGCGGTGAACACGCCACGCTCGCAGAACACGTCGGCGAACCGTGCTCGCCCCTGCGCGACGACGCCGGGGAGCTGCTCGTCGATGAGGTGCCGGACGTAGGCTTCGGCCGGCTCGTGCCGGTCCTTGAACTCGGTCGGGACGGCATGGGCCCCCAGCCATGTCGGCAGGACGTCGACCGGACCTTCCTGCCCGAGTCGGTGGGCCACCTCGAGCAACCGCAGCTCCGTCCGAAGATCAAGGCCATAGCCCGACTTCGCCTCGATCGTGGTGACCCCATGCGAGAGCATCTCATCCAGCCACCGTCGCCCGTGCGCGAGCAGGTCGTCGGCGGACGCGGCCCGGGTCGCCGCGACGGTCGACAGGATCCCGCCGCCGGCCGCGAGGATCTCGAGATACCCGGCGCCGCGCTGGCGGAGCTGGAGCTCACCCTCGCGCGAACCGGCGAACAGCAGGTGGGTATGCGGGTCGACGAGACCGGGGGTGACGACGCCGCCCGCGGCGTCGATGTGGCTGAACCGCGACAGCGGCAGACCGGCCGCCTCGAGACCCGCTTCGACCTCCGCTCGGGGACCCGTCGCGACGATCCGGTCCCCCCAGGTCGCGACGACCGGACCGTCCGGGGAATCGGGACCTCCGTCGCGTAGACCGACCAGTGTCGCGGTCTCGGCCTGGGTCTCGCCTCTGCGGAGGCCGCCGGCCATCGTCACGATCGCGCTCGCGCCGACGATGAGCAGCCCCGTTGACGACCCCTCGGTCAGACCGCCCTCGATGACGCGCAGGCTCATGGCCCGGCGGCCCGCGCCTGGGCCGCTGCGAGCCGGAGCTCGAGCGCCTGGAGCGGCGAGAAGTCCCGGAGGCGGAGGAACGCAGCCGCCGCAGCGAGACGATCGTCCGTCGGGGCATCAGGCGGCGCGCCGGCGTGATCGGCGACGTCGAGGAAGGCCGCGGTGGGTGCGAGACCGATCAGCTCCGATTCGTCGAGCTCGACGCCGGCGACCCGGGCCTCCGCCTCGACGGCCTCCCAGACCCGCCAGATCGGGGTGATGGAGAAGTCGAGCAGGTTCATCGAGACCTGGGCGCAGTCGGGATCGTCGAGCCGGAACCCGTTCGCCTGGACGCGCGGCAGGCCGCCGCCGGACTCGCGGACGGTCCGGGCGATCCGCTTGGCCAGCTCGAGGTCGGTGGACCGCAGGTTGATGTTGTAGGCGATCAGGAACGGACGCGCCCCGACGGCCATCGCGCCGGCGCGTTCGTGGGTGCGGGCCGGTCCGAAGTCGGGACGCCGATCCGGATCCGCGCCGATGGCAGCCTTCAGTCCCTCGTACTGGCCACGCCGGACATCCGCGAGCTTCTCCCGGTCCGGACGTGTCGCGGCGCGAGCGTAGAGGTAGACGGGGATCGCGAATCGCTCGGCCACGCGTGCACCGAACGCCCGCGCCAACGCGACGCAATCGTCCATCGACGTGTCGCCGAGCGGAACGAACGGGACGACGTCGACCGCCCCGATGCGCGGATGCTCCCCGCTCTGGTGCTCCATGTCGATCGTCTCGACCGCGACGGCGACCGTGGCCTCGAGCGCGGTCATGACGGCGTCGGCGTCGCCGGCCATCGTGATGACGGTCCGGTTGTGACTGGCGTCGCTGGTCCGGTCGAGAAGGTGGACGCCCGGCGTCCCCTTGACCGCGGCCGCCAGCCGGTCGACGACCTCGGGGCGACGGCCCTCGCTGAAGTTCGGGACGGATTCGACGAGCCGGTCCACGACGATATCGTGACAGGTCGAGGGGCCCGGAACGTGACCGACCGGCGTGGTGGAGCGACCGACGCGGGTGTCTGCCTTGACTAACCGGTGTTAGACGATAGACTAACGGGCCATTCGCCCTGGAGACCCTGTGACCGCCGCCCGACGGAACCTGCTGGCCCGCTCCCGCGACTACCTCAAGCTCTGGACCGCGGCCACGATCTCGCTGTTCGGGACGCAGATCAGCCTGGTGGCGATCCCGTTCATCGCGGTCCTGCTGATGGACGTCCCGCCCTACCAGGTCGCGCTGCTCGGCACCGTCCAGTTCCTGCCGTTCCTGCTGTTCACCCTGCCGGCCGGGGCCTGGGTCGATCGGCTGCCGCGCCGGCTGATCCTCGTCACCGGCGACTTCGGCCGGGCGATCACGTTGATCTCGATCCCGATCGCCTACCAGATGGGCGTCCTGACCATCTGGCAGTTGTACCTGGTCGGGTTCGTCAACGGGACCCTCACGGTGTTCTTCGACGTCGCCGACCAGTCGTTCCTGCCCGCGATCCTCGAGTCGGACGACCTGGTCGAAGGGAACTCCAAGCTCCAGGTCAGCGGGTCCGCCGCCCAGATCGTCGGCCAGCCGCTCGGCGGCGCGATGATCGGTCTGCTGTCGGCGCCGACGGCGGTCCTGCTCGACGCGATCAGCTTCATCGCCTCGGGCGGGCTCATCTTCTGGATTCGCGCGCGCGAGCCGAAGCGCGCGCCGGCCGTGCCGACGAGCTCGGGACCTCGGCCCGAGATCCGCAGCGAGGTCGCCGAGGGTCTGCGCTACGTCCTCGGACACCCGTACCTGCGCTACATCGCCGCGAGCACCGGGCTGTCGAACCTGTTCACGAGCATCGCCTTCGCGACGTTCGCGATCTTCACCTACCGGATCCTGGGCCTCACCGCGTTCACGGTCGGGGTCATCGGCGGCGTGGGCAGCATCGGAATCCTCGTCGGGGCGCTGGTCGCGGGTCGGATCGCCGCCCGGGTCGGGGTCGGTCGGACGATCCTCTGGGCGATGATCCTGTCGGGCCCGGCGACCCTCCTGGCCGCGTTCGCCGAGCCGGAGGACGCGATCGCGATCCTTGTCGCCTCGGGGTTCCTGACCAGCTTCGCGGGCGTGACCTACAACATCAACCAGGTCAGCCTGCGCCAGGCGATCACGCCGGAGCGGATCCAGGGCCGGATGAATGCGACGATGCGGTTCCTGATCTGGGGGACGATCCCGATCGGCCAGATCGTCGGCGGGATCCTCGCCTCGACACCGCTCGGGGCACGGGGGGCCCTGGTCGTCGGCGGCGTCCTCAGCTGCTTCGCCTTCGTGCCGATCATGATCTCCACGGTCCCGGCGCTGCGGACGATCCCGACCGCGACGACGGAGGCATCGACCGAGGGGCCGCTCGACGCCGACGCCCAGATGGCCAGCCCCGGCTCGTCGCTCGACTGACGTCGGGTTTGGCCGACCCGGCGGATCAGACCTCGTCGAGCATCGGGACGTGGACGCCGCGCTCCCGGGCGACCTCGATCGCCCGTTCGTAGCCGGCGTCGGCGTGGCGGATGACGCCCATCCCGGGATCGGTGGTCAGGACGCGCTCGAGCTTCTCGTCGGCGAGCGCCGTGCCGTCGGCGACGACGACCATCCCCGCGTGCTGGCTGTAGCCGATGCCGGTCCCGCCGCCGTGATGGACGCTGACCCACGACGCACCCGCCGCGGTGTTGACGAGCGCGTTGAGGATCGGCCAGTCTGCGATCGCGTCGCTCCCGTCGCGCATCGCCTCGGTCTCGCGGTTCGGCGAGGCGACCGACCCACTGTCGAGATGATCCCGCCCGATGACGATGGGCGCCTTGACCTCGCCCGACGCCACGAGGCGGTTGAACTCGAGCCCGGCCTTCGCGCGCTCGCCGTAGCCGAGCCAGCAGATGCGGGCGGGCAGGCCCTGGAACGGGACCTTGTCGCGGGCCATCGCCAGCCAGCGGTGCAGCCCGACCTTCTCGGGGAAGAGCTCGAGGAGCGCCCGGTCGGTCCGATAGATGTCCTCGGGATCGCCGCTCAGCGCCACCCACCGGAAGGGTCCGTTGCCCTCGCAGAACAGCGGCCGGATGAACGCCGGGACGAAGCCCGGATACGCGAACGCGTCCTCGACGCCCGCCTGTTGCGCCATCGCTCGGAGGTTGTTGCCGTAGTCGAACACGACCGCGCCGGCGGCCTGGAACGCGAGCATCGCCCGCACGTGGGCGGCCATCGACGCCATCGCCCGCTCGATGTAGAGGTCCGGCTGCGCGGCGCGGAGGACGAGGGCGTCGGCCAGCCCGATCTCCGCCGGGACGTACCCGCCGAGCGCGTCGTGGGCACTCGTCTGGTCGGTCACCACGTCGAACCGTTCGCCCGCCCCGGCCCAGGCCGGTTCGATCTCGGCGGCGTTCCCGACCAGCGCGATCGACAGCGGCAGGCCGTCGGCCGCGGCCGCCCGTGCCCAGATCAGCGCCTCGTCCGGTGAGGCGGTCAGCCGGTCGACGTAGCCGATGTCGTGCCGGCGCTGCGCCCGGCTGTCATCGACCTCGATGCAGATGGCGACGCCGTCGTTCATCGTCACGGCCAGCGGCTGCGCGCCGCCCATCCCACCCAGGCCCGCAGTCAGGGTCACGGTCCCCCGGAGCGAGCCGCCGAAGTGCTGGCGGGCGAGCTCGGCGAACGTCTCGTACGTCCCCTGGAGGATCCCCTGGGTGCCGATGTAGATCCACGACCCCGCGGTCATCTGCCCATACATCGTCAGGCCAGCCGCCTCGAGCTCGCGGAACGTCTCCCAGTTCGCCCACCGCCCGACGAGGTTGGAATTGGCGATGAGGACCCGCGGCGCCCAGACGTGCGTCCGGAACACGCCGACCGGCTTGCCGCTCTGGACCAGGAGCGTCTCGTCGTCTGCCAGGACGCGTAGCTCCCGAACGATCGCGTCGAACGCCGCCCACGACCGGGCCGCGCGTCCGGTCCCGCCGTAGACGACCAGCGCGTCCGGGTTCTCGGCGACCTCCGGATCGAGGTTGTTCATGAGCATCCGAAGGACCGCCTCCTGCTGCCAGCCGCGGCAGGTGATCTGCGTCCCGCGCGGCGCTCGGACGGGCCGGGCACCGGGCAGGGCGTCTCCGATCGAGGTCGTCATGGGCCCGAGTCTACGCCGCCGGGCTCCGGTCTCGGGTACGCTCGCCGGACGATGCCGATCCTCGCCATCCGCCGCTGGGCGGACCTCCCCGATGCCGAACGTGTGCGGCTGCTCGCCCGGTCGACCGCCGCGATCTTCGAGCCGACGCTGATGGCGTCGATCGAGGCGATCTTCGTCGATGTCCGCGAGCGCGGCGACGCGGCGGTCCTCGACGCCACCGAGCGTTTCGACGGCGTCCGACTCGATCGGGGGCGGCTCGCCGTCTCGGAAGCCGAGATCGGCGCCGCGCATGACGCCACCCCGGCTCCGCTCCTGGCCGGGATCCGAGAGGCGATCGCCAACAGCCGCTTGTTCAACGAGGCCCAGCTCGCCGCGACCTCCGGGGAGTGGCAACGCGAGGTCCGCCCCGGATTCCTGGTCGGCGAGCGCTTCGCACCGATCCCCAGCGTCGGCTTGTTCGTCCCGACGGGCAAGGCGTCCTACCCGTCGGTCCTGTGCCAGATCGGCACGCCGGCGGTCGTCGCCCGCGTCCCGGAGATCGCCGTCGTCGTGCCGCCGATCCCGGGATCACGGGACGGCGCGGTGGACCCGGCGACCCTCGCGGTCGCTCGCGAGCTCGGGATCGAGCGCGTCTACCGGGCGAACGGTCCGGCCGCGATCGCCGCGCTGACGTTCGGGACCGAGACCATCCCGCGCGTGTTGAAGGTCGTCGGTCCCGGCTCCCCCGCCGTCACCGCGGCCCAGGTCCTGGCCCAACGGTTCGGAGTCGCGACGCAGATGCTGTGCGGCCCGTCCGAGAGCCTGTTGATCGCGGACGACTCGGCCGATCCGTGGCGGCTGGCGATCGACCTGCTCAACGAGGCCGAGCACGGCGCCGACTCGGCGGCGACCCTCGTCACGGACTCGGTCGAGCTCGCCGCGACGGTCGAGGCCGCGGTCGCCGAGCAGATCGCCGGGCTGCCGGACGTCCGTGCCGCAGCCGCCCTGGCCGTGTTCTCGGACCTGGGCGGCGTGATCCTCGTCGACTCGATGGAGGAGGCCGTGGCCCTCGCCGATGTCTACGCCGCGGAGCACGTCCAGATCGCGACCCGGGAGCCCGAAGCGACCCTCGCGCTCCTCCATTACGCCGGCGAGGCCCTCCTCGGCCAGGACACCCCGATCGGGGCGTCGAGCTATTCGATCGGGATCCCGGCGACGCTCCCGACCGGCGGGTACGCCCGGCTCAACGGCGGGGTGACGGCCCGGACGTTCCTGACATCGACGTCCACCGCACGCCTGACGCCTGCGGCACTGGCCGGGCTGGCCGAGCCGACCCTCGCCCTCGCCGACCACGAGGGCTTCCCAGCTCACGCCAACGCGTTCCGCCTGCGCGGACTCGGTCCCGACCGGCACGAGGCCTAGGGCCGGAGCGCGGCCAGGAGCTGCTCGCCGAGGCGTTGCTCGCCGAACGCCGAGATCGACACGATCTCGTTCGGTGCGTCGAGGCGGACGTGATACGTGCTGACACCGCCGTCGCACGTCCCGATATAGACGGTCCGTCCGGCGATCGTCGTCTCGGCGTGGCCGGTGACCCCGCCCGACTGCGAGCAGGCGCCCTCGTCGAAGCTGTCGCGCCACGATCGGAAGTACGACGCGTCGAATACCCCCGGTCGGAGGGCCATGACCGAGGTGTAGGCGAAGTCGTTCGTCGCCGGATCGATGACGAAGGCCTGGGCCATCCGCTCGACGCTCTCGGCGAGGAGCGGGTCGTCGGTCCCGGCAGGCTTGGCGATGGCAGCGACCGGTAACCCGGAGATCGTCGTCGGCAACACCTCGAGGAGCGTCTGGTCGATCGCCACCGACCCGCTTGCGGCTGCCGACGCCTCGTCCGCGGACGCCGGCGGACCCGCGGACGCCGGCGTCTCCGCGGAGGCGGGAGCCGAGCCCGAAGCGCCCTCGGACGGCGTCGGCGCGACGTCCGTCGTCGCCGTTGCGGCGGCCGGGCTCGACGCGATCTCGGACGCGCTCGCGGAGGAGGGGGTCGCTGGTCCGGCACAGGCGCTGCCCACGAGGACCAGACCGACCAGGACGATCCCTCGTGCCGACCGGCCGCCGCGTCCGACCCTAGCCGAGCTCACGGCGGACCACCGGGTACCGTTCGTCGTCGACCGCGAGGCCGAACCCGACCGTCAGCCAGAACGCCGTCGTCGCGCCGCTCGTGGCGTCGGGCCGGGCTCCGATCTCCGGGAACGCCTCGACGGCAGCGAAGCCGCGGGCGGCGAGATCGTCGCAGACCGCCTCGACGAGCCGCCGGGCGTGGCCGGCGTGTCGCGCCTGCGGGGTCGTGGCGATGCAGGTGATGACCGCCGGGAGCGGGGCCGCCGGAAGCTTCGGGTAGAGGTCGCGCAGGGTCAGCGCCCGTGGGTAGGCGGACAGCGGCCCGAACTGGGCGTAGGCCGCCGCGACGTCGTCGACCAGCAGCACCTTGGCGTAGCTCCCGAACACGCCGAGCCCGCGACCCAGCAGTCCGAGCTTGCGTGGGGCGTCGGCCCCGACCGTCGGTCGCTTCGGCCGGGTCGGGGCGAACGGGTTATCCGCCAGCGGATCGCCGTCGACGAGGAATGGGTTCGGCGCCGGCGCGGCGGCCCGAAGCGGTGCGAATGGGTTGGCGGGCTCTTGGTCGTCGTCCGGCTCTCCGAACGGGTTCGGCGGCCGAGGGGGGCCGGGGCTCGCCGGACCCGAGCCCGGCTCGAGCCAGCTGAGACGGGCGGCCTTCGAGCCGCGGGCGCCGTCCTCCCAGTAGTCGCACGAGCGGTGGTCGAATCCCGGGTCGGCGCACGGCGGGATCCGCTGGAATCCGGTCGCGTCGATGACGTCGATGATGCGGATGTCGGCCACGGCCCGGAGTCTACGACCGGCCTTCGTCGACGAGCCCGGCCAGCTCGCCGGACCTGACCAGCGCCAGGGCGGCGGCCAGGTCCGGACCGGGCTCGCGGTCACCGTCGAGGTGGGGCACCACCGCCCGGATCCGGCGCCGCGCCTCCGCCACGCCGATCCCTGGCGCGGTCCCCGGCAGCAGCACCGCCCGGGCGTCGAGCGCCTGGGCGGCGACGACCAGCTCGATGGCCAGGATGCGCTCGACGTTGGCCACGACCGCGCGCGTGTGGCGGGCCGAGATCGAGCCCATCGAGACGTGGTCCTCCTGGTTCGCGCTGGTCGGGATGGAGTCGACCGAGGCAGGATGCGCCAGGACCTTGTCCTCGGACACCAGGGCCGCGGCGGTGTACTGGTAGATCATCATCCCGGAATCGACCCCGGACGAGGCCGCCAGGAAGGCCGGCAGCCCGCCGCTGAGCCGGGCGTCGACGAGCAGCGCGATCCGCCGCTCGGAGATCGAGCCGAGCTCGGCGACGGCGATCTTCGCGAAGTCGAGCGCGAGCGCGATCGGCTCGCCGTGGAAGTTTCCGCCGCTGATGACCAGCCCGCCCCCGGTCGCGACCGCGTCCTCCGGAGCCACTCCGCCGCCGGGGAAGATCAGCGGGTTGTCGGTCGCGCTGTTCAGCTCGATGTCGAGGACCCGCCGGAGGTGGTCGAGCGCGTCACGGACCGCGCCGTGGACCTGGGGGACGCAGCGCAGCGAGTACGGATCCTGGACCTTGTGGGCGTGGCCGTGGTGGCTGAGCTGGAGGGCCGATCCGCGCAGCAGGTGGCGCAACTCGGCCGCGACCTCGATCTGCCCGGGGTGGGGACGAGCGAGCTGATACGCCGCCGAGAACGCGACCTCCGTCCCGAGCAGCGCCTCGACGCTCATCGCGGCGGCCACGCTCGCGGTCCGGGTCAGCCGATCGGCGTCGGCCAGGGCCAGCGCACCGAGGGCCCCCATCATCTGGGTCCCGTTGAGGAGTGCGAGGCCCTCTTTCGCTTCGAGCCGGAGCGGCTCTAGGCCGGCCTCCCGGAGTGCCTCCGCCCCAGGCATCCGTCGACCGCCGAGGTCGACCTCGCCGCGGCCGATGAGCGGCAGCGCGAGGTGCGCCAGCGGGGCCAGGTCACCGGACGCGCCGAGCGAACCCTGCTCGGGCACGACCGGGTGGATGCCGGCGGCCAGGAACGCCAGGAGGCCGTCGATGACGAGCGGTCGACAGCCGCTGTGACCCAGGGCGAGCGTGTTCGCCCGGAGCAGCAACATCGCCCGGACGACCTCCTCGGGGAATGCCGACCCGACCCCGGCGGCGTGGCTCATCAGGAGGTTCTCCTGGAGCCGCCCGGTGTCTTCCGGGCGGATCGTCACGCTCGCCAGGTCGCCGAAGCCGGTGGTCACGCCGTACGCCACGGCCCCGCTAGCGACCAGCCCGTCGACGACGTCGCGGGCCTCCTGGACCCGGCCGCGGGCCGCCTCGTCGAGCTCGGCGCGAGCGCCGTGTCGGGCGACCGCCTCGATATCGTCGATCGTCAGGGCGGCTCCGGTCAGGACCACGGTACCGGTCACGATGTCGAGGATAGTCGGCTATGCTGCCCGCCGTCCCCCGTCCACGCCGGAGCGAGTCGTGCTCGAATTCATCGACAAGATCGTCATCCCGTTCCTCGACCAGCTGTACGGCGCGGTCGGGTATCTCGGCGTGTTCATCGCCATGGCGATCGAGTCCGCGATGATCCCACTCCCGTCCGAGCTGATCCTGCCATTCGCCGGATTCCTCGTGTCGGACCTCACGAAGATCGAGCCGATCAGCGGCGGGCACTGGAACTACTGGATCGTCGTGATCGTGGCGACCCTCGGGAACACGTGCGGCTCGCTGATCGCCTACGCCATCGGCGCCTGGGGCGGGCGGCCGTTCCTCGAGCGGTACGGCAAGTACATCCTGATCCGCCCCCACGACATCGAGCTGGCGGAGCGGTTCTTCGCGCGGTGGGGTGCCCAGACCGCCTTCTTCAGCCGGCTTCTGCCGATCGTCCGGACGTTCATCAGCTTCCCGGCCGGGGTCGCCCGGATGAACCTTCCGAAGTTCATCGTCTACTCGACCGCGGGCGCGTTCGTCTGGTCCATGGTGCTGGTCTACGCCGGCACGGTCCTCGGCGCGAACTGGACCGAGATCCGCCATACCCTCCAGCCGTTCGACCTGCTCATCGCGGCCGTCATCGGAGGCGGGATCGTGCTGTTCCTCTGGATCCACCTCGGCCGGCCGGGGCTACGCCGGGACGCGGATCCGCCCGCCGCCGACTGACGCTCGGGTCAGACCGGCGCGGTCCGCAGCGGTTCAGCGGTCGCGTTCCTCGGGCGGCTTGACGGCGCGGAACGACCGCCAGACCAGCAGGTCGTAGACGATCTTCAGGCCGCCGGCGATATAGAACGGGACGGCCGCGTAGGAAGCGCTGGCGACGAGCGGCGCAGACAGCGCCGGCGACAGGGCGGCCCCCGTCGTCCGGGCGATCCCGGTCACGCCGGCGGCGGCGGAACGCTCATCCGGATCGACGACCGCCATGACGTAGGACTGGCGCGTCGGGACATCCATCTGGCTCAGGCTGTAGCGAAGGAGCAGGACGAGGATCGCCAGCGGCAGGTTCGGCATGACCGGGACGAGGATGAGCAGGACGTTCGACGGCAGGTGGGTGAACACCATCGTGTTGATCAGCCCGATGCGACGCGCGATCCGTGCGGCCGACAGGCTCGACACCGCCGCCAGCAGGTTGGCCCCGAAGAAGATCAACCCCAGGAGACCCGGCTCCACCCCGTACTGCAGGTTGAACCAGTAGGCCATCAGGCTCTGCGGGACGAAGCCGCCGGCGAAGGCGTCGATCGAGAACAGGGCCGACAGCCGAAGGACGACGCCCTTGGACCGGCCGAGCCCGAGCCGGCGCCGGATCTCGCCCGGGCGCCACTCACGCGGCGGCGCCTCGATCCGTGGACCCAGTCGGGCGAACACGAGCGCCATGGCGAGCCCGACCAGGGCGTAGCCGACCACGATCACGCGGTAGGCGTCCGCTGGTGCCATCCCGGAATGGATCAGCGAGCCGCTGACCAGTCCTGCCCCGAGGGCTCCGCTCGCGGTCGCGACATAGCCGGCGACGTTGTACCAGGCGAAGGTCGACGTCCGGCGCGCATCACCGACCGCCTGGCTCAGTGCGGACTGCTCGACGGCGAGGAACGGCCCGACCTCGTTGCCCGTCGGGCTGAGCACGCCGATCGTCCCGGCAAGGATGAGCAGCGGCACCCAGCTGGTGAGTGCGAAGACCACGCCCGCGACGACCATCAGGATGGAGCCGGCGACGAGCACCTTCCGACGCCCGAAGCGGTCCGCGTTCGTGGTCAGCCACAGCGAGATGACCGTGTCGCCCACGAGGGTGAGCGTCAGGACGATCCCGATCGTGATCGGATCGAGGCCGATCGCCGCCAGGTACAGGACGAGGACGACCGCGAGGAAGCCATACCCGAACATCCGCATGACCCGGGTCGCGAACAGCAGGCGCCCGTCGCGGTCGAGGCCGCGCAGGCTGGCGATCAGGCCGGCATCGACGGGCTCGCTCATCCCCAGGGCGTCGTCCCGGGTGCCCGCAGGTGCGCCGTATCGTTGAGCAGGAGGATCCGGGCGTCGGCCGGGCCGACGCCGTGCTCGAACCGGAGCACCGTCAGGTTCGCCTGGTCCTGGCTGAACCTTCGGCGATACTCCCGGACCGGGATCCCGGTCGCGACACAGACGAGGACACGGTTGAACGAGCTATGAGCCACGGCGAGCACTGGCCGCTCGTGCGGCGTGCCCGTCCGCCGGTCGTGCCAGTCGATCAGATCGACCAGGAAGGATCGTGCCCGGACGGCGACATCGTCACCGGACTCGCCGCCCGGGCAGGCGATGGTCGCCGGGTCGACCTCCCAGGCGGTCCTCGCCGCCTCGCCCGCCTGGTCGATCTGCTCGTAGGTGAGGCCCTCCCACGCACCGTAGTCCATCTCGGCCAGCCGTCGGTCGAGCTCCGCGGTGGGATGGTCCGGGAGAGACGCGGCGATGATCGCGGCGGTCTGCTGGGCCCGCAGCAAGGGACTCGCGACCATCCGCTCGAAGGCGACGCCGGCCAGGCGCCGCCCCAGCGCCTCGGCCTGGCCGCGACCTCCCTCGGACAGGCCGATGTCTATCCGCTGGCCGAGGTGCTGCTCGGGCAGCGACCGGTCGGTCAGTCCGTGACGGGTCAGGACGAGAGTGAGCATCGTGGCGAGTCTATCTGCCAGAATGCCGCTGGAGGTAGCATCGGACGATGAGCGACCCTCATGCGAGCGACCAGCCGATGACCGGCGAGCCCCACGGGCTCGAGGACCACGGTGAGGACCACGGCCACGACGACCACGCGCACTCGGACGAAGCGCTCGGCCCGATCGACTGGCCGGCCTACGGCGCCGGGGTGCTCGGCCTCGTCATCGGCCTCGTGATCACCTGGGCGTTCGTCCTGTCGAAGGTCGTCGCCTCGACCTAGAACAGCCCGACGATGTTGCCGGCGGCGTCGATGTCGATGTTCTCTCCGCCCGGTCGCGACGGCAAGCCAGGCATCGTCCGCATCTCGCCGCACAGCGGGGTGATGAAGCCGGCGCCGGCGGACAGCCGGACCTCGCGGATCGGCAGGGTGAACCCCGTCGGGCGTCCCTTCAGGTTGGCGTCGTGGCTGAGCGAGTACTGGGTCTTGGCCATGCAGATCGGCAGGTGGCCGTAGCCCATCTCCTCGTACTGCTTGAGGGCTTTCGCCGCGGCCGGCTGGTACTCGACGGCTGCCGCTCCATAGATCCGGGTGGCGATCGCCTCGATCTTGTCCCGCAACGGGGCCTCATCGGGGTACAGGAACCGGAACTCGGGGGCACCTTCCTCGGCCGCCGACCAGACCGCTCGGGCCAGCGCCTCGGCACCGCGGCCGCCCTCGGCCCAATGGGTGGTCACGACGGCGTCGCGGGCGCCCGCCGCCAGCGACACCTCCTGGATCGCGGCCACCTCGGCCGGGGTGTCGGTCGGGAAGGCGTTGATCGCGACGACGACCGGGACGTTGTATGCCAACACGTTCTCGATCTGCTTGGCCAGGTTCTGCGCCCCGGCCCGGACAGCATCGACATTCTCCACCGCAAGGAGTGGGTCGAGGGGCTTGCCGGCGACGATCTTGCCGACCCCGCCGTGCATCTTCAGCGCGCGGATCGTGGCGACGACGACCGCCGCGTCCGGGCGAAGTCCCGAGGCCCGGCACTTGATGTCGAAGAACTTCTCGGCTCCCATGTCCGCGCCGAACCCGGCCTCGGTGCACACCGCGTCGTTCGTCGCCAGCGCGAGCCGGTCGGCCAGGATCGAGTTGTTGCCGTGGGCGATGTTGGCGAACGGGCCGCAATGGACGAACGCCGGTCCGCCCTCTAGGGTCTGGAGCAGATTCGGCTTGATGGCGTCGACCAGGAGGACCGTCATCGCCCCGGCGACCCTGAGATCCTCGGCCGTCACCGGGGTCCCATCGGTCCGCTGAGCCAGGACGATCCGCCCGAGGCGAGCTCGCAGGTCGGCGAGATCGCGGGCGAGGGCGAGGACCGCCATGACCTCGCTGGCCACGGTGATCACCGTCTCGGTCTCGCGCGGCACTCCGTTCTCGCGTCCACCCAGGCCGATGACCATCTTCCGGAGCGCCCGGTCGCTGATATCGACGACGCGCGGCCAGGTGATGGTGAACGGGTCGATCCCGAGCGGATTCTTGTGGTGGAGGCTGTTGTCGATGAACGCCGCGGCCAGATTGTGAGCGGCTCCGATCGCGTGGACGTCGCCGGTCAGGTGGAGGTTGAAGTCCTCCATCGGGATGACCTGGCTGTAGCCTCCGCCGGCCGCGCCGCCCTTGATCCCGAAGACGGGTCCGAGGGACGGCTGCCGGATGGCGACCGCCGCCCGCTTGCCGATCCGGTTGAGCCCCTGGGCCAGGCCGACGGTCGTGGTCGACTTGCCCTCGCCGAGCGGCGTCGGCGTGATCGCGGTGACCAGGATGTACTTCCCGCGCGGGTTGGCCGCCTCGAGCCGTTCGATCGCCTTGAGGCTGACCTTGGCCTTCGTCGGCCCGTACAGCTCGATCTCGTCGTCGGCCAGTCCGAGGTCGGCGGCCACCGCCGAGATCCGGCGCGGCTGGACGGACCGGGCGATCTCGAGGTCGGACGGGAAGGTCATCGTGTCGGTCTCCTAGGCTGGCGCGCCGTCCGCCTGGGCGACGGCGGCTCGGACGAGATGGGTCAGGAGGATCGCGTTAGTGACCGGGCCGACACCGCCGGGGACCGGTGTGATCGCACCGGCCACGCTCCTTGCGCTGTCCATGTCGACGTCGCCGACGATCGCGTCGCCGACCACGTTGATCCCGACATCGACCACGACGGCGCCCGGACGGAGCATCGACCCCGTGATCAGGCCGGGTCGTCCCGCCGCGACGACGAGGATCTCCGCCCGGCGAACGTGGGCGGCCAGGTCGACCGTCTTGGAGTGGCAGACGGTGACGGTGGCGTGCTCGCGAACGAGCATGAAGGCCGCGGGCATGCCCACGACGTTGGACCGACCGACGACGACAGCCTCTCGGCCCGCGATCGGGACGTCGTAGCGATGGAGCATCTCGATCGCGGCGTGGGCGGTGGCCGGGAGGAAGCCCTCGTACCCGAGGCGAAGGAGCCCCGCGTTCAGCGGATGGATCCCGTCGATGTCCTTGGCCGGGTCGATCGTGTCGATGATGGTCCGCAACCGGACGCTCGGCGGGAGCGGCATCTGGACGATGATCCCGGCGACGAATGGGTCGTCGTTGAGCGCCTCGATCGCGGCCGTGACCCGCGCCTCGAGGTCCGGATCGGTCCTGCTGGTGCCGCCGCTCTCGATCTCGACCAGCCGCCCACCGATCCCGGCCATCTCGCACGCCTTGAGGATCTGGCGAAGGTACACCGCAGACGGGGCGTCGCGACCGACGAGCACGATCGCGAGGGTCGGAGCGTAGCCGCGACGCGCCACGAACGCGGCGATGTCGTCACGGACGGAAGCCCGGATCTCGGCTGCCACCGGGGCGCCGAGAAGGAGTCGCGCCTGGGCGTCGGTCACCGCCGTCAGGGGTTCGACGTCGACAGCGGGGCCCGAGCCTCGCCGGCTGCGACGACCTCACGGATCCGGCGCGCGGTCGAGGCGACCTCCGTCAGCAGCCGGTCCACCCGGCCGGACATATCGGCGGCAAAGGCGTCGTCGCCGACCGACGGCAGGTTGACCAGGACGTTGGCGGCCGCACCCTGGGCCGCCGCTTCTCCGAGGAGACTGGCGACGCCCAGATCGCTGGCGGCATTGACGTTGCTCCGGCCGGCAAGCATGTCCGCCGCCTCGACCAGCTCGAGGCAGGCCTCGACGCACGCCATCGGGACCTCGGATGCGACCCGGGCGGCGGCGGCCAGCGCGGCCGACCGGGCCAATCGCTCCTCGTCGGTGTCCTTGGGCAGCTTGAGCGCCGCGGCGAATCCGGCGTAGGCGTCCGAATCGCGGTCAGCCAGCGTCAGGAAGCGATCGACCAACTCACGTCCACGAGCACCGGCGTCGGCGTGAGTTGCCGCGTGAGCGGCGTATCTCGGCCGATCGGTCGACAGGGCCGCGACCATCGTCACGAGACCTGCGCCGAGCGATGCTGCGACCGCGGACGCGCTCCCGCCGCCGGGCACAGGTGCCGCTGAAGCGAGCTCCTCGGCGAAGTCGCCCAGGGTCAGGTCGCGGAATCGTTGCGAGCCGGTCTCCACCCGTCGATTGTAGACGTCGGGACACTCCCGCCGGACGAATGCGGTACCGGCGCACTCGTCCGGCGAGGGTCCCTTCGCGAGCGGCGCCCGGGAGGAGGCGGCCCGCCGCGACCGGTGGAGGCGTCAGGCGGCGGGTCGGTCCTCGTCCAGACCCTCGATCGTCCAGCGTCGCGATCGATGCTGGTAGCTCAGGGCGACGCGTGCCCGTGGCGTCACCACCTCGAACACCGTCCTCGGCCCGACCGCGATCGGATAGGCCGAGTCTTCGTGCCGGACCGCCGCCAATGACGTCACCGCCAGGCGCTCTTCGCCCCAGGTGATCTCTCGCGGGCGACCATCGAACCAATCGGTTCTGACGCGCACCACGGTGGGTTCCATCCGGATCATCGCCATCTCGTCGACTCCTTCTTCGGCAGCGACCATGTCGTCGGCCGGGGCACGTCGGCGACAGAACGTCTGTTCACTTGTGGCCTGACAGTAGACCGAACACCTGTTCGATGTCAAGAGCCTGAGCGGATGGTGGAGGGACGCCGTGACACCTCGGTTGTCACGGCCCCCGCGAGCTCCTGATGCGGCCCGTCGCACGCCTGATGCGTACCCCGCATCGGTTGGGCGGGTACTCCGCGACCCGCGATGCGACTCGCCGCATCGCTCCGGTCGGGGTCCCGATCTCATAGCGATGCGAATGGCCGCATCGAGCGGGTCCGTACGCCGTCCCCGATGCGACTCGCCGGCTTGATCGGGTGGGCTCCCGCCAAGAGTGATGCGACTCGCCGCATCGATCCGGTGGGTCCAGCGCGAGCAGCTCGGAGCCTCCTACAGCCAAGTGATCGCCGGTGAAGAGGACCGTGGTGAGATCCGCTCCATGGTCACGCCGCACCTGCGAGACGCGCGAGACGAGATGGCGGTCAGGGCGATCGGGCGCGCCTTCCGTCGGGCCAGGGCTCGACACGGCCTATCGCAGCACTCCCTCGCGGCGATGAGCGGCGTCCCGCAGTCGACGATATCGCGGCTCGAGACCGGAAGCCGCCCGAGCATCCGCGTCGCCCATCTGGCGAAGCTCGTCGCGATCGTCGGCCGAGTCACGATCGAGGGCTTCGACGAACGCTGATAAGCTGGGCGCCGACCGATGCGCCGAGTCGCATCACCGACGGCGCCCGACCTCCAGACGGCCGAGGGCGCCGACCGATGCGCCGAGTCGCATCACCGACGGGGCCCGACCTCCAGACGGCCGAGGGCGCCGACCGATGCGCCGAGCCGCGTCACGAGCGCGGACGCGTTCCCCCCGACGACGACGCGTCATCGGGCGGCTCCTCGCCGAGGTCCCGCATCCCGGTGCGCCGCTCGAGCGGCTTCATCGGATCGCGCTCGAATGGGGCCGGAAGGTCGGACCCGAGGAGCCGGGCCCGGGTCATCGCCCGATCCCCGAACCGCCGCCGTACGGCATCGGCGGCCTGCGTCGCGCGTCGACGCCGGTCGGTCGGCACGGCGTCCAGCTCCGGCTCGTCCTCGAACATCCCGAGTTGCCGTCGCTCGCCGAGGTGGGTCGCCGTGACCCCGAGCAGGCGCACCCGCATCCCTCGCAGCTCGGGCCGAGCGAGATCCCGGGCGACATGCCAGATCGGCTCGGTGAGGTCGGTCGGTTCCGCGAGGGTGCGCTGGCGGGTGATCGTGCGGAAGGTCGTGTCGCGGATCTTGACCTGGACCGTCCCGGCTTTCAGCCCGGCGGACCGCAACCTCGAGGAGACACCATCCGCCATTGCCAGGAGCGTCCGGTCGATGATCTCCGGGTCCGACGTGTCCACGTCGAAGGTGTGCTCGTGCCCGATCGACTTGGCCGGGTCGGCCGCGCCGACCGGGTCCGGATCGATCCCGCGGGCACGCGCCCCGAGCGATGCCCCCTGCTTGCCGAAGCGCCGGATCAGAAGGTCGTCTGGGAGCCTGGCAAGGTCCCCGATCGTCCGGACCCCGTACTCCGCCAGCGCGCTCGCCGTCTTCTCACCGACGCCCCACAACCGGGAGATGGGCAACGGGTCCAGGAACGCCGCCTCGTCGCCGGGCTGGATGACGACCAGGCCGTCCGGCTTTCGCAGATCGGACCCGATCTTGGCGACCAGCTTGGTCGACGCGACACCGACCGATGCGGTCAGCCCGACCTCGCTGCGGATCCTCGTCTTGATCGCCCCGGCGATCGTCGGGCCGTCGCCGAACAGGGCGTAGGACCCTGCGACATCCAGGAATGCCTCATCGATCGAGACGGGTTCGACCAGCGGCGTGAATGTCCGAAGGATCGTCATGACGTCGCGGCTGACGGCCTGGTATTTGCGCCCATCGACCGGCAGGAACACCCCCTGTGGGCAGAGGGCGAAGGCGGTCCGCAGGGGCATCGCGGAGTGGACCCCGTACTTGCGCGCCTCATAGGACGCGGCGCTGACCACGCCCCGTGCCGTCGGGTCGCCTCCCCCGACGATGACCGGCTTGCCGCGGAGCTCGGGTCGATCCCGCTGCTCGACCGCAGCGAAGAAGGCGTCGAGGTCGACATGGAGGATGGTCGGGCCGCGGTCGGTCACGGTCACGCTCACGCGACGTACTCGCCGTGCAGGAACATCGACAACAGGACGGCCAGCAGCATCGCCGAGCCGAGACCCCAGGCGAACCGCGGCCAGCGCCCCGGGACGAGGGCGAGGATGACGAAGACGGGGAAGACCACCAGCAGGTAGCGCGCGGTCGACGTCAGTGGCGTCGGCTGGATCCGCGTCCCGACCAGGATGATCTGCGGGATCGCATACAGCGTGTAGGCGACGGGGACGCGACGGATGCCCACCAGGGTCACCAGCGCGAACAGGATGAGGGTGATCAGGTTGAACGCCTGGAGGGCGTCGTGGTGGGTCACGGCCCAGTTCCAGGACGCCTCGACCACCTCCCACGGAGGGTGGAAGTTCGTGCCGCCCCAGGCCTCCTGGGTATCGAGTGGCGTCTTGCCGGCCACGATCGAAGAGAAGGCCAGGAAGACGACGAACCCCAGAGCCGGCGCGAGGGTGGCGACCGTCGGTCGGAGGATCGACCCGGCGGGCGGGATCGGGCGGTCACGGAACCGCCAACCCGCCTCGCGCCAAGCCATGAGCGCCTCCCAACCAAGCGGCAGGACGAGGAAGACGCCCTGGATCCGCGTGAGCCCGGCGAGGAGGCCGGCGATGGCCGCCAGGGCCCACCACCGCCGACGTGCCCCGAGGATCGCCCACACGGCCGTCGCGAGGAAGAGCGACTCCGTGAACGGAGCGAAGAAGAAGAAGGCCGTCGGGAAGATCGAGATCGCGACGATCGTCGTCAGCGCGGTCCGATCGTCGAAGTCGAACGCCACCAGGCGTCGCAGACCGGTCATCGCGACGACGTAGGCCATGCTGGCCACGACGAGGCCGCCCAGGGCCATCGCGCCGAGGAATAGCCGGCCGACGAGTCCCGTCAGGAGCGGGAACAGCGGCCAGAAGTTGACGCTGTTCTCACGGGCTTCGTATCCGAACGTCGCGATCTTCGTATACCAGCAGGCGTCCCAGCGCTGCCACACCCCGACCAGCGGGAACGCCGCCCCGTTGTCGGCGAGCGGCGGGATGGTCGACCATCCGTCGCGCGCGACCTCGAAGTGGCACGGGGCGGGCAACGTGTTGGTGAACCACAGGTAAAGGGCGAATAGGCCGAACACGACCCGGAGCGAGACGAACAGACCGATCGCGTCACGGAACGCGTCGCGCAAGCCGTCCGGAGCGTCCTCGTCCATCGCTCGAGAGTGTATCTTCGGGCCGATGGCCAACCCCGAGGAACGCCCGGCGCCCCCGGCCCATCCGGCCTCAGGGTCCGCTCGTGTCACCGCCTGGTTCGCCGAGACCCGGCTGGCCGAGCTGATCGACTACATCCGCGATCGCCCGGACACCCTCGGTACGCTCATCGTGGTCGTGCTGACGACGGCGCTCTACCTGTACACCTCATCGCGCGACCGCCAGGAGCTCGACTACTTCGTCCGACTCGCCGACGCGATGCTCCACGGCCGAATCTACCTGACGGAGGCGCCGAGCTGGCTGAACGAGCTCATCCCGAAGAACGGCGTGTGGTATGTGGCCTATCCGCCGTGGCCGGCCATCCTGCTCATCCCGTTCGTGGCGGTCTTCGGGGTCGGGTTCGACCAGCACATCGCCAGTTGTATCTTCGGCGGGCTGGCGGTCGGGCTCGCCTGGCTCGTCTTCGGTCGGTTCGCTCTGAGCGGTCGAGTCCGGCTGTGCCTGACCGTCGTATTCGGCTTCGGCACCGTCCTGTGGTACGTGGCCGAGGTCGGCTCCGTCTGGTACATCAGCCACGTCGTCGCGGTCCTGTTCAGCATGGCCGCGATCCTCGTCCTGCTCGAGCGCCGCTGGCCGTTCCTCGTCGGGCTCCTGCTCGGCCTCGCCGCGATCTCACGCCTGCCGGTCGGCCTGACGGCCCCGTTCTTCTTCGCCATCATCGTCGGGCTCGGCTGGCCCCCGCGACTCCCGGCGCGCGGCCAACGGACCCGTGCGTTCCGTGACGGCCTGGCGTTCCTCATCGGGATCGCGATCCCGACCGCGGGCTACCTCCTGTACAACGAGGCCCGCTGGGGGACGCTCCTCGACCAGAGCTACGTCCTCATCCCCGGGGTCCTCGACGACCCGATCTACGCCAAGCACGGGATCCTCAGCCTCGACTACATCCCGCGCCACCTGTACGCGATCTTCCTGCGCAGCTTCAACTACGTCGACGATCCGCCGTTCTTCCAACCGTCGTGGTACGGGCTGTCGCCGTTCCTCACCACGCCGCTCCTGCTGTGGCTGTTCCGGGCGCGATGGCGAGACCCCCGCGTCGCATGGGCCGTCATCGGGACGGGGCTCGCGCTGATCCCGATCGTCACCCACGGCAACGTCGGGCTGACCCAGTTCGGATACCGGTTCATCCTCGACGTCCAGCCCCTGCTGTTCGTCGTCCTGGCCACGGTCTTCGAGCGCGGGATGTCACGCTGGGCGTGGGCGGCCTCGATCGTCTCGGTCGTGGTCTGCGCCTACGGCCTCTGGGCGATCGGGATCGGCTTCGTCGACTTCTAGCCCTTGGGCTCGACGATGATCGTGACCTCGGGCGACATGCCGCTGAAGACCTTGACCGCCACCTTGTAGGTGCCGAGGCTCTTGAGCGGCTCCTCGAGGTCGACCTTGTGTCGGTCGATGGTGATCCCGCGTCGCCCGAGCGCGTCGGCGATGTCCTTCGACGTGATCGAGCCGTAGAGCTTGCCGCCGTCCCCGACCTTGACGCCCATGGTCAGGGTGGTCGAGGCGATCCGGGTGGCGTAGATCTCGGCCTCTTCGCGCTCGCGGCGGCGCTTGTCCTCGCGGCTGGCGATGTCGTGCTGCCAGGCCCGGTAGGCGCCACCGGCGGCCGGCACGGCCAGCTTCTGCGGGATCAGGAAGTTGCGGGCATAGCCCTCGGCGACGACCTTCATCTCCCCGCTCTTCCCGAGCGTGGAAACATCTGAGGTCAGGATGACCTTCACGCGAACGAACCCTCCTTGTTGATCCAGCCGCGGACCCGCGGCCCGAGACCCGATGCCCGGACGGCGTCGGCGACGACGTCGATGGCCGGGGGGATCCGGCGGACCAGCCGCCGGACCGGACGTGGCGTCAGCCGCCTGATCTGGCCGAGGTCCCGCTCGAACGCGGCCCGGTCCACCCCGAGATCGGTCAGCTTCTCATCGAGGATCCCGTCCGGGATCCCGTCGAAGAACAGGTCCACCCCGAGGACGACCACGACGAGGTCGTCGAGCATCCCGAGGATGGGCACATCGTCGGGCACGATGTCGAACGGCAGGGCGAAGTAGACCATCGCCCCGCCGAGGAGCGCCTTGCGGGTCGTCGGGACACGGTCGTCGCCGATCAACGACCAGATCAGCCGCGCGTAGACCACCGAGCGGCTGGCCGTCGGCAGGAACGCCGCCATCGCCAGCATCCGGTTGAGGCCGGCGCCCGGCAGCCGTCGCCGTCTTCGTCGCACCGTCATCTCGGCCCGCGTTCCTCCTGCGAATGGACTCCACCGCACGCGCGATCTCGACTCGCTCGGTCGGGACAGCGCAGTCTATCAGCCGAGCACGGGAACGCCAGTCTGGAGACGGCCCGGGCCTTGACAATCGAACGGACGTTCGGTACGGTGGGACTCCGAACGGAGGTCTCATGACCAAGCACGATGCGGACCGCAAGGTCAAGATCCTCGACTTCATCGCAGCGACGCTGCGGACCCGGGGCGTCCCCCCGTCCGTGCGCGAGATCGCGCGGGCGGTCGGGCTGGCTTCGACCTCGGCCGTGCATCACCACCTCCAGATCCTCGAGCGAGAGGGGTATCTCGATCGCCGGGAATCCGAGGCTCGGGCCATCCGGCTGACCCCGAAGGCGGCGCTGGAGCTCGGGCTGTCGAGCGAGTTGACGCCGCAGTCCGTCGCCTCCGAGGCGCACCTCCTGCCGATCATCGGCGAGATCGCCGCCGGCGGACCGATCGAGGCGTATCAACGGGCCGACGAGACCCTGGCGGTCCCGGACGTGTTCGCCCCGAGTGGGGACGCCTACGTCCTTCGGGTCCGGGGGGACTCGATGATCGAGGCGCACATCGCCGACGGGGACTTCGTTGTCATCCGCCCGCAGACGACAGCGCGCAATGGGGACATCGTCGTCGCCCAGGTCGAAGAGAACGGCGTGACGCTCAAGAAGTTCTACAAGGAGCAGGGGCGGATCCGCCTGCAACCGGCGAACGCCGAGTACCAGCCGATGTACTACGACGACGTCAGGATCCAGGGCAAGCTGATCGGAGTCATCCGCCGCCTCGACTGACGGCTGTCCACATCGGTCATCCACATCCGGCCAACACCGGGCGCCGTTTCGTGGACGGATCGGATGACGCACCCGGCATTCGTTGAGGACGGGCGAGACCGTTCGGTGACACTCGACCTGTCACGCATCCCCGCCAGTTTCGGTGTGCCTTGATCGACCGACTCCCGCCCCAGAGCACCGAGGCTGAGCAATCGGTCCTCGGCTCGATCCTGATCGATCGCGACGCGATCGTCGAGATCGCCGAGTTCCTGCAGCCCGAGGACTTCTATCGGCCCGCCAACGGGTCCGTGTATGCGGCGATGCTCGAGCTCTTCGACAAGCGCGAGCCTGTGGACATCGTCACGGTCGCCGAGGCGCTCGAGCGGACCGACCAGCTCGACGCCATCGGCGGGCGGTCCTACCTGTCGAGCCTGTCGAACCAGACGCCCACCGCCGTCCACGCGGTCCAGTACGCCAGGATCGTCGAGCGCAAGGCGGTCCTCCGGAACCTGATCTCCGCGGCAGGCAAGATCGCCGGGATCGGCTACGAGGACCCGGCCGAGATCCAGGAGGCGATCGACCGAGCCGAGAGCGAGCTGTTCAGCGTCAGCCAGCGGCGCGTTGCGACCGGCTTCAGCCCACTCAAGACACTCCTCCATGACGCCTACGACCGTCTCGACTACCTCCACGCGCATCGCGGCGAGATCAGCGGCGTCAGGACCGGGTTCGCGGACCTCGACGCGCTGACGACCGGCCTCCAGAAGAGCGACCTGATCGTCCT
>JADGQI010000043.1 GCA_017881905.1 Chloroflexota bacterium | reverse complement strand
CCGTCGATGACGTCGGCCAGCCAGGCCGGGATCCTGCATGGCAACAACGACGGGATCCCAGCGTTCCGCTGGTACGAGCGCGACCGCCAGCACCTGATGGTCTCGAGCAACCCGGTCGACGCCGGCGAGATCGTCCGGCGCGTGTCGAACGGCCAGGGCCTGCTGTCCAACAACGGCGCGAGCATCTGCAACCTCGTGACCGGGGACGCCACCCGGGCCTACCTGACGACCGCGGCCATCAAGGACGAGTCGCAGGGGATCGGCGACAGCAAGGCGTTTCTCGGGTTCTTTTTCAGCCCGAGCGGCTACCTGCGCTCCTTCACCCTGTTCCTCGGCGAATTCTTCAAGGAGATGTTCCAGGCGCGGCGGACCCGCCGCTCGGGCATCAAGCCGCAGATGCACCGGGGCATGAAGTACGCCGGGATGCGCGCCGCCAGCAACGTCCTGCTCCGCGACGTCAACACCTCGCTGATCATCGAGGAGATGTACCGCGGCACGAACGTGATCTACGCGGACTTCACCGACTACGACGAGCTGGCCCATCACTGCGGGCCCGAGCGGGTCGAGTCGTTCCAGGCTCTTGACGGTGTGGATCAGGCCATCGGCACCCTGGCCAAGGCGGCCGAGGACGCGCCGCGACCGTACAAGTTCATCGTCCTCTCGGACCACGGCCAGAGCCTCGGAGCCACCTTCAAGCAGCGCTACGGTCAGAGCCTCGGCGAGCTCGTCCGCGACCTGATGGGTGGGCGTGCGACCGTCGTCCAGACGACGACCACCGCGGAAGGCTCGACCTTCGTCAACTCCTTCCTGTCGGAGATCACCCGGAGCACCGGGGTCGGGCCCTCGGTCGCCCGTGCGGCGCTCGCCAGCAGGACGACCGACGGCGTCGTGGACCTGGACAAGGAGGACATCCCGCCCCCGGCCGACGAATCCGCGATCGCGGTGGTCGGCTCGGGCAACCTCGGGCTGGTCTGGTTCACCGGGAACGACCACCGGCTCACGGCCGAGGAGATCCGGGATCGGAACCCGCTCCTGCTGGCCAAGCTCGCCGAGCACCCGGGGATCGCGCTCATGCTCGTCCGCTCCGCGGAGTTTGGCGCCATGGCGATCGGCCGCGACGGGATCCGCTTCCTCGACCAGGACCGAGTCGAGGGCGACGATCCGACGACGCTGTTCGGACCGCACACGATCATGAGCCTCAAGCGCGAGGACGCGATGACCCACGCGCCGGACATCCTGCTGCTGAGCCAGTACGACCCCGAGCTCGGCGAGGTGGCCGCGTTCGAGGAGCTCATCGGATCCCACGGCGGTCTCGGGGGTCCGCAGACCGAGCCGTTCATCCTCCACCCGACCGAATGGACCCTCGACGAGGACGTGCCGCTGGGGGCCCCGTCGGTCTACCGAAACATCCGCGCCTGGCTCGACGCGATCGGCATCCCGCTCGGGAAGCAGGCACCGACCGAGACTGCGCCGGCAGCCGCCCCGGGAGGCACCCCGCTCGCTGGCGAGGTCGCTGCCGACGCCTGAGCGAGGCTGAATCCGGTCGACCGGGCGGCGGCCTGACCCGGGGACGATCCCCGACGTCGGCGAGCTAGGTTGGACCGCTCGGGAACCATCCGCGCGACACGCGCGACATACCGTACGAGGGAGACACGATGGTGTCGCCCGGAAACGGGGTCGCGATGAACCAACGAGAACTCGTCGAGCGGGCGCAGCGGGGCGATCATGACGCCTTCGCCGTGCTTGCCGGCGCGTTCGTCGCGCGGTTGGACGGCGCGGCCCGACTCATCCTCCGGGATCGCGAGCTCGCGCGAGACGCCGTCCAGGAGGGATTCATCCACGCCTGGCGGAACCTGCCGACGCTCCGGGACCCCGATCGCTTCGAGGCCTGGCTCCATCGACTGGTCTTCCGCGCCTGCATCGATCTCCTGCGTCGGCGCGGCCGTCGTCCGATCGAGGTCGAGCTCTCGCCGATCGAGAGCGAGGGCCCCGTCGTCGCCGACGTCTCGACGTTCGTCGCCGACCGCGCGCTCCTGGACGACGCGCTCCGGCGCCTCGATCCCGAATGGCGAGCGGTCGTCGTCCTGCATTACTACCTCGGGATGCCGTTGCCCGCGGTCGCCGCGACGCTCGGCATCCCGATCGGCACCGCCAAGTCCCGACTCCATCGATCGCTGGCCGCCATGCGGCTGACGATCGACGCCGACTCGGACGATCCAGGCTCCACGGCAGTCAGGCAAGGGCAGTACGCATGACCTCGACCGAACGGTTCGAACAGCGCCTGCCCGACCTCATGGCTGACCTGGCGGCTGCCCGCATCCCCGATTACTTCGACGACATGCTCCGGGAGACCGCTCGCAAGCGGCAACGGCCGTCCTGGAGCTCCCTTGAAAGGTGGCTTCCAGTGAGCGTCACTGCACTCTCGCCGGTCTCGAACCGGGCCCGGTCGTTGGCCGGGCTCCTGGTCCTGGCACTCGTCGGTCTGATGATCCTGGCCGGTGTGGCGGCCTACATCGGTTCCCACACGGTGCACCTCCCGGCTCCGTTCGGGCCCGCAGGGAACGGTTTGATGTACTACTCCAGTCGCGACGGCGACATCTACTCGGTCGACCCCATGAAGGGCACGCCGAAGGCGATCGTCGGCGGACCCACCACCGACGCCGGGCCGTTGCCGTCCCGCGACGGGCGGCGGATCGCCTTCACCCGAAGCGTCGCGGGCGGCGATCAGCTCGTCGTCGCCGACGCCGACGGCTCGAATCTCCATCCACTGCCCGGGACCTTGATGAACTTCTCGGAGATCGACTGGTCGCCGGACGGCACGCACCTGGCGATCATCTCGGACGTCACGGGCCTGGCGTCGTTGACGGTCGTGGCGACCGACGGCTCCGGCGCCACGACCCTGCCCCTCGCTCTCGAGACCCGCGAGTTCTGGTACCTGCCGGACGGGAGGCTCGTGTTCAAGGGCATCGACCACGGGGCCGGTGGACCGACCTACGGCATCTACCTCGTCAATGCGGACGGGACGGGGCTGAAGTCGGTCATGCCGCCTACGTCGGGCGAGACGGACGTCATGGGCGCCTACCCGTCGCCGGACGGACGGACCCTCGTCTTCTTCGTCTGGCGGGAGGCTCCGGTGGAGCACGGTCGCCTGTATGTCGTCGACATCGCGTCCGGGCAGGTCCGCCCGGTGATCGTCGATGGGACCACGACCGACGAGTCGCACGAAGGCGCGCAGTTCTCACCCGACGGCACGCATATCCTCTTCGCGCGCTACCTGGCGGAAGGGGACCGACTCGCCGTGGTGCCCGTCGGAGGCGGTGCGGCGATCGAGATCGGTCCGACGTTCGTTGAGAGCCAGACGCCGGCCAACTACTACTCGCCGGACGGCCGGTCGATCGTCGCCTACTACCCGGGCAGCGGGGAGACCTGGCTCCTCGACCCGACCGGCGGACAGAACGGCGGGGATCGAAAGCTCAGCCTCCCGGTTTCCGACGCCCCGGCCTGGCAGCGCGTCGCGCCCTGATCTCGTCCAGTGCCGACACGTGCGCCGCGGACACCACGTCCGCGGCGCTGCCGTGTGTGAGTCTGCCTAGACGCCGAGCGCCGTCTCCAAGCGTTCGGCTTCCCGCGACAGTCGTTCGCGCTCGGACTCGGACAAGTCGATGTCGGCGGCCGCTGCGTTCTCCTCGAGCTGCTCGATCGTGCGCGCTCCGGGGATGGCGATGACGTTGCCATGGGAGATGACCCAGGCGAGGGCCACCTGGGCGGGCCTGGCGTCGTGCGCGCGGGCGACCTCGTCGAGCGCGACGAGCAGCGGCCGGGCACGTCGCCTGTTGCGCTCGAGAGCGAGCGGATTGCGACGTCGCGCCATCGCCCCGGACCGCCCCGGCACGGCCGCGTCATCGACGCCGCCGGCGAGCAGGCCCTGGGCGAGGGGGCTGTAGGCGATGACGACCCGGCCGCGCTCTCGTGCGTACGGGACCAGATCCCAGCGCGGCGACGGGTGGGCCAGGCTGAACTGGACCTGGTCGCTCACGACCGGTCGTCCGAGGGCGCGCTCGGCCACGCGCCAACCCCGAAGCGAGTAGTTGCTGACACCGACGCGGCGGATGACCCCGTCCTCCAGCAAGCTCCGCATCCCACGCATCGTCGTGCGCGGCGGGACGATGGGGTTGGGGAAGTGGAGCTGGTAGAGGTCGATGGCGTCCACGCCGAGTCGGTTCCGGCTGGCTCGCCCGCGCCAGGCGGTGATGGCCGGCAGGGGCAGGAGCGGGAGCAGTTTCGTGGCGACGATGACGTCGGCCGGCCGGTCGTGGATCGCGCCGCCGACGATCCGTTCCGAGCGGCCGAAGCCGTACATCTCGGCCGTGTCGAGGAAGGTGATCCCGAGCTCGAACGCTCGCCGGACGATGGCCGGGGCCACGGTACGGGCGTACGTCTCCCCGTAGCCCCACTCGCGTGACCCGAACTGCCACGTTCCGAGCCCTATCGCGGAGGCCCGGAACCCGTCGACCTCGACGTAGCGCATAACGGCAGCCTACTCCGGCTGCTCGTTCAAGCGGGCCGGGAGTGCCCGCCGCCCGGGCCTAGCCTCGCGTCGGCCGGTCGAGCGCCGACTCGGCGGCTCCGGCGTCGTCCCGTCCGGCCGCCTCGGCGACCTCGCGCGAGGGGATCGGTCGACCGGCGAGTGCAACGTCGAGGCGGGCCAGGAACGGTCGCGCCCCGATGCTGGCGAAGATCCGCCGGGCGGCCTCACCGGCAGCGCCGACGACCGGGTCCGCGGGGTCCAGCACGGCCAGCATCTCCAGGCCGGTCGTAGCCCGATCCACGACGATGCCCAGGGCATCCCAGCCCTCGAGCACGGCCCGGTAGAGCTGCGTCGCCGCGGCGGTCCGTCCCTCGAGCGCGGCGATCCCGGCCTGGAGCTCGCGCAGGTGCACCTCGATGGCGGGCTCGTGGACGCCCAGGGCGGTCAGCGCCTCCGCGTCCTCGCAGGCGCCCGCCAGGTCGTGATCGAAGATCGCGTAGCGACCGGCGAACGACAGGGCCAGCGGGGCCCGGGCCGCCGCCTCTGCCAGGACGGCGCGCGACAGGATCCGCGCCCCACGGTGGTCGCCCGCGACGAACGCGGCGAACGACCGGACCTGCTGGGCGAAGGCGGCGAGCTGCGGGTCGCGGTTCTCCTGGAACGCGCGCTCGAGTTCGATCATCGCGTCCTCGATCGGGTCCCCGCGCAGGAGCCAGTGGAAGACGGCGTTGCCGAGGAGCCACGTTCGGTCGGACGGTTCCGGGTCCATGGCCAAGGCCGCGTCGATCTCGTCCAGCGCGAGCTGGGACTCGCCCAGGAAGAACGAAGCGCCCGACAGGTTCGCGACCAACGTCATCAGATAGCCGCTGTGACCGAGCCGGCGCGCGTCCCGGACACCGTCGCGCAGCACTGGGAACGCCTTCTGCGGATCCGCGGAGGCGAGGAAGAAGCCGTAGTTGACCCGGGCACGGAGGGCGATCTCCTGGAAGCCGCGCTCGTCGGCCAGGCGCATGCCCGCCTCGAGGGCTCCGCAGCCCTCGTACGCCCGGCCCAGGCCGAACAGCGCCGAACCCCGGGTGACCAGCGTGTCGGCCACGACGGGCAGCAGGTCGAGTCGCTCCGCCGACTCGAGGACGGCGTCGGACTCGGCGATGCTCCGCCGCTCGTCACCCATCAGGAAGTTCGCCCGCGCGACCTGGCCGCGCAGGGCGACGACGCTCGGGTCGGACGGCAGGTCCGCGAACTCGTCGGCCAGCGCTTCGACGATGTCCGCGAACTGGTTCGATCGGTGGGCGTTGAGGTGCAGCCGGGCGAGCGTGAGCGCGATCCGCGCGGCTCGGGCTCGATCATCCTGGGATCGACCCAGGTCCAGGGCACGTTCGAGGGACTCTTCCGCCCGCGCGTAGTGGCCGGCGATGAGCATCGATTCGCCGGCGCCCAGCAGGAGGTCCGCCTCCTCGCCGGGATCGCGGGCGACGGAGCGGGCCTGCTCGAAGAAGACCACCGCCTGATCGTGCGAGCCCAGGCCGGCCGCTCGTTCGGCCGCGCTCTTGAGGGCGATCCTCGCCTGTCCGGCGAGGGCGTCCCGCTCGGGCCCTTCCGGCGCGTTGACGTGGGCGGCCAGGTAATGGCTGGCGAGCGCGCCGGCCAATTCTTCGCTGCCGAGCGTCTCGAAATAGCGGGCCGCGGCGAGGTGGCGGGTCTTCCGGTCGGCCCGTGCGAGGGTGTTGTACGCGACTTCGCGGATGAGAGCCTGGACGAACGCGTATTGGCCCCGCTCCGGACTGCGCGGGTCCGCCTCGAGGCGGAGGATCTCGCGCTGGACCAATGATCGAAGGACCGGGTCCACCTCGGCTTCGGCGACCCCCGAGACCGCGGACAGTCCGGCCGGGGTGAAGCTCTGGCCCAGCACCGCAGCGTCCTGGACCAGGGCCCGGTCGGCAGGTGCGAGACCGTCGAGCCGCGAGGCGATGAGCGCGGTCAGCGTCTCGGGCACGGCCAGGGTCTGGAGGTCGCCGGTCGGGACGTAGGCCCCATCGCGCTCCTCGATCCCGCCCTCGGCGAGCAGCATCCGGATGGTCTCGACCGCATAGAGCGGGATCCCGTCCGCGCGGGCGACGATCGACCGGCTGGCTTCCTCGGGGAGCCCCGGGACGAGTCCGCTCAGCAGCGCCCGCATCGCCGGCTCCGGGAGGGGTTCGAGGTACAGGCTGGTGAAATTGCGCTTGCCGGCACCCCAGTCGGTCCGCTTCTCGAGGAGTTCGGGCCGGGCGAGGGTAACGACGTAGATCGGCGACGCCCGGCTCCACTCCATGAGGTGATCCACGAAGTCGAGCAGCCCGCCGTCGGCGTAGTGGAAGTCTTCGAAGACCATCACCACCGGGCCCGACCCGGCCAGCCGCTCGAAGAAGGTCCGCCAGGCCCCGAACAGCTGCTGGCTGGCGACACCCGCCTCGAAGCCGAGCAGGGTCAGCAGGGCCGGTTCGATCCAGCGTCGCTCGGCGGGATCGGGGACATGCTCCTCGAGCGAGGCGGCCAGCTTGGCTCGGGTCGTCGGCTCGTCGTCGGTCTCGAGCAACCCGGCCCTCCGGCGGACCATCTCGCCCAGCGCCCAGAAGCTGATCCCATCGCCGTAGGCAGGACAGCGCCCGGCGTGGTACCACACGTTCTCGACCAGGCCATCGAGGTACTTGAGGAACTCCCAGGCGAGCCGGGTCTTGCCGATCCCCCCGGGGCCGATGACCGACACCAGCCGTGACCGACCTTCACGGGCGGTCGCGTGGAAGAGATCCTCGAGGAGCCGAAGCTCGTCGTCGCGGCCGACGAACGGCGCCTCCAGGGCGTCCGAGCGGTTGCGCCCGCCACGCTCCGAGACTACCCGCATCGCGCGCCACGCTGGGATCGGGCTGGCCTTGCCCTTGAGCACCTGCTCACCGGCGGGTTCATATGCGATCGCCGCGCTCGAGGCGCGCATGGTCGTCTCGCCGACCAGGACGGCGCCGGCCGGGGCGACCGACTGGAGGCGCGCCGCGGTGTTGACCAGGTCGCCGGCGACCATTCCCTGGTTGGCGGCGCCCAAGGTGACCGCCGCCTCGCCGGTCAGCACGCCGCCACGGGCCTGGATCCCCGGCGCGACCGAACGGACACGCTCCACCAGGTCGAGGGCCGCCCGCACCGCCCGTTCGGCGTCATCCTCACGAGCGACTGGCGCGCCCCAGACGGCCATCACCGCGTCGCCGATGAACTTCTCGACGGTTCCGCCGTAGCGGCCGATCACCTCGCTGGCCAGGTCGAAGTAGCGGGTCAGGGTATCGCGGACATCCTCCGCGTCGCGCTCCTCGGCGAACGGCGTGAACCCCACGAGGTCGGCGAACAGGACGGACACCAGTCGGCGCTCCGCCACCGGGACGGACGCCGAGCGGCCGGAGGGATCCGCCGCTGGGCCGGGGCTGCCCCCGGGCGGGCGAGACGACGCGACCGCCCCGGCGGCCGTCGTCGGGACGGGGAGCGGCGAGGCGCATTCCCCGCAGTAGCCATCGCCGGGCTCATTCGGCGCACCGCAGGCCGGGCAGATGATCGCCAGTGGCGCAGCGCAACGCCCGCAGAACTTCCGGCCCGGCCGGTTCTCCGTCCCGCAGTTCGAGCAGATCACCTTGGCCGCGTTCCCACCACCGGAGGGTAGCGCACCACTCCGTGCCGCGGGTCGGCCCGTGGGGCCCGTCCGCGGCGGCGAGGTCGAGCACCGGCCGGTCTGCGGGGCCTAAACTCGATATCCGTCCCCTGAGGTGCCCATGCGCTCGTTCGAGATCGGTGTCGTGCTCGGCACGTGGAGATCGACCACCGATGGCGCCACCGTCCCCTGGACGGAGATCCGCGACCTCGCCGTCCGGGCCGAGGCGATCGGCTTCGACATCGTGTGGAGCCCCGACGAGCTCCTCGGGCGCCTCGTCAAGGATGGACCGAGGTACGGCTTCTGGGACGGGATCGCGATCCCGGCTGCCCTCGCCGCGGCGACGACGCGGATCAAGATCGGGACGTGGGTGATCTCATCGCTGCATCGCAACCCCGGGATCACGGCGAAGGCTGCCGCGACGATCGACGAGATCAGCGGCGGCCGATTCGTCCTCGGGCTCGGTGCCGGTCACCCCGGCAGCGGCGCCCATGCCTTCGGGCTCCCTGAGGACCACATCTACCAGCGGTTCGAGGAGGCGCTCGAGATCGTCGTGCCCCTGCTCCGCGGCGGTCGCGCGGACTTCGAGGGCGCGTACCACCTCGCCCGCGACCTGGAGCAGCTCCCGGCGGGTCCACGACCGAACGGCATCCCGATCGTGCTGGCGGGCCACGGTCCGAAGGGCTACCGTCATGCCGCTCGCCTCGCCGACGTGTGGAGCTGCTACGCGGAGGAGCGCAGCGACGTCGCAGAGCTCGGGCCACGGGTCGTCGACTTCGAGGCCGCCTGCGCCGAGGTCGGTCGAGATCCGTCGACGATCGGCCGCTCCGCCGGGGTCGTCGTGGCGCCGCTCGAGGCGGCGGGAGCGACGGGCATGTTCGGCACGATGATCGGGGGCTCCGCCGAGCAGATCGCCGACGCGTTCCGCTCGTTCCGGACCGCTGGGTTCACCCAGCTCGAATTCATGCTCCACCCGCAGACGGCGGCAGCGCTCGAGGCGCTGGCTCCGGTCTTGGAGCTGCTCGACGCCGATTGATCACGCGCACTACGCGTCGCGACGGGGCGCGGCGACCCAGCGGTCAACTGCGGGCGGGACCGTTCAGGACGTGGCCGACGTCCTTGGCGCGGTTTCGGTGGCTCGTGCGCTCGATGGCGCGGCCGGCGTCGGACGGCCGAGCGCTGCCTCGAGACGATCGAGGAAGGGGGTCGCGCCGAGACGAACGATCGTCGTGCGCGCGGCCTCGCACGCCGCGATCACTTCGGGGTCCGACGGATCGAGGACCGTGGCCATGTCGATCGCACACAAGGCCTCGTCCCACACGAGGCCAAGATCGCGCCATACGCCCAGCACCTGGCGATAGCCGGCCAACGCCTCGGCGGTCCGACCCTCGAGGGCCGCGATCCCGGCGTGGATCGTGGCACGATCGGCGTCGATCGCCCGCCCGCGCCGCGGCGACGTGTCCATCCGAGTCAGGTCCATGCGCGCCAGGCCGGCATCCCCGGCCAGGATGTCGCATCGGCACACGATGAGCGTCGCCTCGTCCGACCCCGGGGGGAACACCTCGACGTATCGCAAGAACGCCCGGCGGGCGGCGTCGAATCGACCGGTGATGTACGCCAGCCCACCTTCCGACCAGGCGATCGTGGCGGGCTTGACCACGTCTCCGGGCGGGACATGCAGGGCGCTTCCTTCGGCCTGGAGCCGGTCGGTCGATTGGCCCCGCGACGCTCGAAGCAGGATCGCGTCGGCGATCATCACGGCGCGGATGACCGGATCGATGTCCTCCGCAAGCATCGGCTCGAGCTCGGCGTCCGCCCAATCCCATTCTCCTGTGCGGAGCGCGGCGGTGACTGCGTTATCGATGATCTGGAACGAGCGCATGCCCAGCCGCTGGCCGACCGCGATCCCCTCCCTGGCCGCTGCCAGTGAGGCTCGCGGGTCCTCGTCGGCGAGGAACGAGGAACGATTGTTCAGCGCCCGGCCGACGATGTCGAGGAGGCCGTGGGCCGCCGCCAGCTTCTGGCCGGCCTCGATCGCACCCATGCCCTCGAACCGACGACCATCTCCGGCCAGGGCCGATCCACGGGTCACGAGCGTGTCCGCGACGATGTCGACGAGGTTCGATCGCTCCGCGACGGCCAGCACGCGGTCGGCCACCGCGATCGACTTGGCGTTCTCATCGGTCAGGAACCAGGCCCGGGCGAGCTGGCTGTTCATCGCGAGCAGGCCGGGATGATCGCTCAGGTCGGCGAACCGATCGCTGCCCGAGGTCAGGAGGGCGATGGCGTCGTCGAAGCGATAGACGTTCAGGAGCGCGGCGCCGAACGCTGCGGTGGCCTGTGCCTCCCCACCCCGATCGTGGATCGAGGCGCGACGATCGATCGCCGCCTGGTAGTGCCGCGTCGCATCGTCGATCCGGGAGACCGCCGCGGCAGCGTCGCCCGCCCGCTCGTGGAGGTTCGCCTCATCGACCGGGTCGGTGGCGACGGTCAGGGCCTGCTCGCAGAACCGGAGCGCCTGCTCATGGGCGCCGAGCGCCGCGGCCCGGTCGGCCGCTGCCCGAAGGGCGATCCGCGCCTGGCCGGCCAGCGCGTCGCGCTCGGGTCCGGCGCTGCTGTTGGCGTGCGCCGCGAGGTACTGGCTCGCCAGCGCGCCGGCGAGCTCGTCCGATCCGAGCGCCTCGAAGTGCCGGGCCGCAGCCAGGTGACGCGCCTTGCGATCGGCGCGGGCCATCATGTTGTAGGCGACCTCGCGGATCAGCGCCTGGACGAACGCGTACTGGCCTCGTTCCGGCGAGCGCGGATCCGCCTCGACCCGCAGGAACTCTCGTTGGGTCAGCGATCGCAGCTGACTCTCCAGGTCCGATTCCGACACGCCCGAAACGACGCCGAGGCCGGCCAGCGTGAACGACTGCCCGAGCACCGCCGCATCCTGGAGGACGGCGCGGTCGGCCGGCTCGAGACCGTCGAGGCGACTGGCGATCAGCGCCGTGAGGGTCTCCGGGACCGCGAGGTCGTCGAGGTCGCCGGTCGGACGATAGGCGTCGCCGTCCTTTGTGAGCCTGCCTTCGGCCAGAAGCATCCGGACCGTCTCGACGGCATACAGCGGGATCCCGTCGGCCCGAGCGACGATCGCCCGCACAGCGCTTTCCGGTAACCCGGCGACCAGGCCCGCGAGCAGCTCCCGCATCGCGCCCGCGGACAGCGGCTCGAGATAGAGCGACGTGAAGTTGCGCTTGCCCGCGCCCCAGTCGGGCCGCTTCTCGAAGAGTTCGGGCCGGCTGAGGGTGACCACGTAGATCGGGACGTGCCGGCTCCACTCCATCAGGTGATCGACGAAGTTGATCAACCCGGTGTCCGCGAAGTGGAAGTCCTCGAACACCAGGACGACCGGTGCGGTCGCCGCCAGCCGCTCGAAGAACGTCCGCCAGGCTCCGAACAGCTGCTCCGAGCCGACACCGCTCTCCACGCCCAGCAAGGACAGGAGCGCCGGCTCGATCCAGCGGCGGTCGTCCGGATCCGGCACGTGCTCCGCGAGCATCGCCGCGACGCCGGCTCGGGTCGTCGTCGCGTCCTGGGTCTCGAGCAGCGCGGCCCGTCGGCGGACCATCTCGCCGAGCGCCCAGAAGCTGATCCCGTCGCCATACGCGGGGCTTCGACCCTCGTGGAACCACACGGTCTCGACGAGGCCATCCAGGTACTTGGACAGCTCCCACGCGATCCGCGTCTTGCCGATCCCGCCGGGACCGACGACGCTCACGAGCCGCGCCCGTCCCTCGCGCGCGGTGGCATGGAACAGGTCCTTGAGCAGCCGGAGCTCGTCGTCGCGACCGACGAACGGGGCCTCGAGCGTCTCGCTCCGGTTCCGGCCACCGACCTCGGCCACGACGCGCAGCGCGCGCCACGCGGGGACCGGGGCCGCCTTTCCTTTGAGCGCCTGCTCGCCGGCCTCCTCGAAGGCGATCGCCCGCGATGCCGCCCGTTGGGTGGCCTCCCCGACCAGGACCGTGCCGGGCTGTGCGGCTGCCTGGAGGCGGGCCGCGGTGTTCACGAGGTCCCCGGCGACCATCCCCTGGTTCGTCGCTCCGATCGTCACCGCCGCCTCGCCGGTCAGGATCCCGGCCCTCGCCTGGATCCCCGGCCCGAGCGACCGGACCGCATCGACGAGCTCGAGGCCCGCACGAACGGCTCGTTCGGCATCATCCTCGTGGGCTGACGGCGCGCCCCAGACCGCCATGACCGCATCTCCGATGAACTTCTCGACCGTCCCGCCATAGCGGCCGACCACCTCGGATGCGACCTCGAAGTACCGGGACAACGTGTCGCGGACCTCTTCGGCATCGCGTTCCTCCGCGAACGGCGTGAACCCGACGAGGTCGGCGAACAGGACCGAGACGAGCCGGCGCTCGGCGACCGGTGCTCCTGCACGCTCGGTCGCCTCGGTGGCGGGCGTCCCAGCGCGCGCGGGGGAGTCGCCCACCAACGGGGTCGCGCACTCGCCGCAGAACTTGGCGGCCGGCGGGTTGACGGTGCCGCAGTTCGGGCAGGAGGCACCGAGCCGCGAGGCGCACTCGATGCAGAACTTGCGTCCGAGGTCGTTCTCGGTCCCGCAAT
>JADGQI010000170.1 GCA_017881905.1 Chloroflexota bacterium | reverse complement strand
TCGGCGGCGAGTCGAGCCCCCCACTGCGAGGCGCGTTCCGCCTCGCCGGCGACGAGCTTGCTCTGCTTGTCGACGAGGAAGCTCTCCGGCTTGGCGACGAGCTTGAAGCCGTGATGGCGGAGTCCGCTGGCGATCCCGCCCGAGGCGCGGCCGGTGAAGAGCGCGGGCCCGTCGATCCGAGTGTCGAACGCGGCGCCGCGCTTGTGGTCGACCTTGGCAAGCGAGCCGAGCCAATCCCGCACGCCGGGGCCGTCCGCATCCGGTTCGAGCGACAGCTCGCTTCCGGGCTGCGTAGCCCGTTCGATCGCGCTCTTGCGGGTCGACGCGCGCGTCAGGCCGTGGACGTGGGTCGGTGCGCCGACAACCACGAGGTCGGCCCACGCGACCACGTCGTCCGTGGCTTCGTGGACGGGCACGACCCGGACCTCGCCCAGCGGCCGAAGGCCACCGGCGATCCCTTCGGCGACCGCATGGGTGTTGCCATACATGGACTCGTAGACGATCAGCGCGTGCATCGATCCGGCCCTCTTGTGGCTTGCCACACGAGATTGCCTCGCGCTCCAGACGGTCGCCTAGAGCCGAACGTCCCGAACGAGGCGGCTAGATCCAGCGGCGGATCCGTGCGTAGACGACGACCAGGATCGCCAGGACCCCGATGAGGAGAACGACGAACCAGAAGCTGCGCGGATCGTCCTTCGGGAGCGGGATGTCGACGTTCATCCCGAGCAAACCTGCGATCAGCGACCCTGGCAGCAGGAGGACCGTGGCCAGGGCGAGGACCTTCATCGTGTCGTTGGTGCGCTGGGCGGTCCGGGTCATGAAGACGTCGAACGACCCGAGGAGCAGGTCGCGGCTGTCCTCGACCGTACGGAGCGCGCCCTCGAAGCGGTCCGCGACCGCCTTGAACCCGTCCGCGTCGTGGAGCGTGGTGACCTCGCTGAAGTCGGCCGCGCCGAACGCCGCGAACACCTCGCGCTCGTCGCTGAGCACGCGTCGCAGGCGGGCGATCCGACGACGAAGCGCGACGAGGTCGCTCAGGACATCCTCGTCGCGGTCCGGACTCAAGGCCCGACCGTCCAGCCGGTCGACGGCCTCCTCGATCGAATCCACGGCCCGGAAGTAGCTGGTGACCCCGGCGTCGACGACCGTGCGAACGAACGCCGCCGCGTCGATCGCGCCGACGGTCGTATCCGATTCGATCCGCTCGTCGAGCTTCTTGACCACGTCGACGGGTTCGGGATGACTCGACAGGACGACGTTGTCGGCGGCGAGCAAGTCCAGCCACCGAGGACTCTCGCTCGAATCGCGATCGGCCTGGGTCGCGATCCGGATGTGGAAGTAGGGCCCGTGGAGGGCGATATGCGGCCCGGCCGCCTGGCGAACGAGGGCGTCGCGGGTGGCGTCGGTCAGGTGCATCCGGCGGGCGATCGCCTTGGCCGGATCGGGATCGAGTCGGCCCTCGACGTCGATCCACAGGAGTTGGCGATCGGTCAGCCGACGACGCAGGGCCGTCGCGAGCTCCAGCTCGCGGTCGGTCGTGTCGGCGTCGAACAGGCGGACGCTGATCTTCGCGTCGGCAGGCTTCGGGCCGATCTTCGGCGGAACCATGGCCATGGTCGGCTGCTCGCACCTGCAAGGGAGGAATGAGGGGTCCGGGCCTGAGGGAGGAGCCCGGACCCAGGTCAACGCTCTCGATGTGGGCTTCGAGGCCGTCGCCGACACGAACGCTAGCGGGTCGGTCGGCCGGTCCTCCTTCGAGAGAACGGCACGGACGTTGCAGCGTTGTGACAGTTCTCGTAGTGACCCGCGGCACGCTTGCGGCATCCCGCCTGAGTCGGACAAGGCGACAGCCCGGGGGCACCCGGGCTGTCAGGATGTGCGAAGGTGATCGGTCAGACCCGGCCGCTCCCGACCCGCCGTGAGCCGGTGAGCATCCCGGCGACCACGACCACGATGATCGCGCCGACAACGGAGATCGCGATCGTGCTCAGGTCGATCGGGCCCTGGATCGGGTCCTTGACGTTGAGCAGGACGCCCGCCAGGAAGCCCCCGACGAGTGCACCCACGATGCCGAGCACGATGTGACCGATGATGCCGAGGCCCTCGTCACCCTTGACGAGGAACCCGGCGAGGTAGCCGGCGATCGCGCCGAGCACGATCCAAGCGATGAGATTCATCTGTTGACCCTCCGTCGTGACCCCAGATGGGGGTTGCGATCGAAGCGTGTGGGCCCAGCCGTTGCGGGCGTCGACGGCACCGCGTGCGCGCCGTTGCGAATGCATGTCGAATCCCGATCGCTCAGCGGTCGCGCGAGTGCTGCGCCTTGGTCTCCCCGGCTTCCCGCCGCTGCTTGTTCACGGTTCGGGGATCGACGAGACGTATGTCCCAAAGGGCTTCGAGGCGATCAAGGCCATCACGATCAACGCGTCCCGGGCTGACGTCTGGGATGCCCTGACCGATCCCGGAAAGATCGCGAACTGGCTCCACGGCACGACGGTCTCGACCGACTGGTTCGTGGGCGGCCCCATCACCTGGAGCGGTGAGTGGGATGGGCAGCCCTACACCGACAAGGGCACGGTCCTCGAATTCGACCCCGAGTCCCGCTTGCGGACCACGCACTGGAGCCCACTGGGCGGAACCGAGGACAGGCCCGAGAACTACCACACCGTCGCGTACGACCTCACCGGTCACGACGGCCGGACGTTGCTGACCCTCACCCAGGACAACAACGCCAGCCAGGCAGAGGCCGACAAGATGGCCGACGCGAGCTGGGGCCCGGTCCTGCTGGCGCTGAAGGAAACGGCCGAGCGAGCCTAGATCCGCAACAATCGCGGCTCAGACTGGGCTCGCCACATGCGTCCGATCTCCGACCACTCGGGCCAGGGACTCGCTGACGATCGCCTCGTCGGCCGGCTGGTCGGAGCGCAGCGTCTCGATCATCCGACCGACGGCGCCGTCATCGTTGCTTGTCGCGCCGATCGTATGGATCGTGACCTCGGGGCTCTCCCGGCGGATCCGGTCGAGCTCGACTCCGGCGAGTGGCGCGTCGGGCGGTTCGGCTCGACCATCGACGATCCAGGCCGTCGGCAGGACAAGGGTCCGGTCGGCGCCGTCGCGGATGCCTTGACGGACCAGGCGGGCGACGTCGCTTCCCTCTCGGCGACCAGCACGACGGCGTTCGGGAGCGCGGCTCTGGGCGGATCAGCCAGCGCGTCTCGAAGCGAGCGCCACAGCGCCGCGTCATCGAGGCCTCGGACGGCAACGATCAGTCGGATCGCCGGACTCGAGGCCGGATCTGGCAGTGCGACATCACCACCGGCGAGCCCGAGGTCGATCCGGGCCGGCCGCTGCCTTTCGACCCCGTCGTAGCGTCGGACACGGCCCGAGCAATGCCACTGAAATGGTCGCCGCGGCATCGTCGACCGTGCGGCGACACCGCCGACGTACGGATGCCGGAAGGAGACGATCCGATGTGCCTGACCTGTGGATGCATGGACGCCCACAAGAAGATGGGCGCCCATAACGTCACCTACGAGGACCTTCGCGATGCCGCGAACGAGAATGGCCGGACCGTCGACGAGACGTTCGACCTGGTGGTCGGGACGAGGGCCAAGGACCGCGCCGCCCATGAGCACGAATGGACGTCGATCCCGCCCAGCCGGCGGACCGCCTAGCCCGAGCGTCAGACGATCCCACCGCCCCCGGTGGTTCTCCAACCGGGGGCGGTGCCGCGTGCCCGCCGGAGTGAGTGGCACCAGACGCAGCCAAGCGTCAGGTCGCGGTGTTCACGGTGAGCGAGCTCGATCCGATCCAGTTCGGCGATGACCTGTCCGCGTGCCAGCTCGGCCGCAAAGCCGGTCCAGGCGATCACGCAGACCCGACAGACGGTCGGTCCGTCGTCGCTGATGAGACGCCCGGCTCTCCCGCACCGGACACACCCGCCCTCGAGGTCGCTTCGATCCATGCGCCCATCGTCTACGCCGGAGGGCGACGGTCTCAGGACCTGCCGGCGGCAGTCCGTTGCGACGTCGTTGCAATCTCGCCAAGCGGCTTCGCACCCGATCGCCGGCTGCAACGCCGCTGTAACGGGAAGGGTCGCGCCTCGTGCGCGCCGGCGAGCCAGGAGCGCGCATCATCCGCGTGGACGGTACAGTCCCTCGGGAGGATGACCGCAGATGAAGAACCAGCCGCTCGTCCTCGTCGCGGATGACGAACCGAGGATCACCAAGCTCGTCGCCGTCACGCTGACGGACGAGGGGTTCCGGGTCGTCACGGCCGGCGGCGGCGAGGAGGCGCTGCGGAAGGCGGAGGAGGTCCGCCCGGACATCGTCCTCCTGGACATCGTCATGCCGGACCTCGACGGCATCGATGTGATGCGTCAGCTTCGCGAGTGGCGGTCCGTGCCCGTCATCTTGCTGACCGCCAAGGGCTCGACCGCGGACAAGGCCAAGGGCCTCGACCTCGGCGCCGACGACTACATCGCCAAGCCCTTCCATCCGGACGAGCTCGCGGCGCGAGTCCGGGCGGTCCTCCGGCGGGCCGCCGGCGTCACGCCGGGCGGCGGGATCGTCCACATCGGGGATGTCGAGATCGATCTCGAGCGTCGGTTCATGACCCGCGACGGAGAGCTGGTCCAGCTCAGTCGGACGGAGTGGCTCCTCCTCCAGCACCTCGCGGCGAACGCCGGGAAGGTCGTCCTCCACAGCGAGCTCCTGACAAAGGTCTGGGGTCCGGAGTACCGGGACGACCTGCAATATCTCCGCGTCTGGATCAGCCGCGTCCGCCGCAAGCTGGGCGCCGCCCCCGGCGAGCCGGGACCGATCACGACCTTCCAGGGGATCGGCTACGTCCTCAACGTCGACGAGGCGGCCGCACTCGAGGTCCCGGAAGCGGTCGCCTCCGCCGGCCATGCCGGTTGAGCTGGCGGATCGACCCGGGATCCTGGTCGGCCTCGACCTCCTGATCGGCGGAGATCCCGACTCCCCGAAACCCGTCGACGACGCCGACGTCGTGTTCGAGCGACTCGCCTGGATCGGGCGCCCCGTCGTGCTCGTCGGCGAGGCTGTGCTCGGACGACGCCTTCCTGAGACCGAGGCGGGACGCGTGGCCTGGGTGCTCGGGACGTTGCGGTCCGAAGGACTCGACGTCTTCCCGTTCGTCGAGACGCGGATGGAGCGGGACGAGGATGGGGCCGATGGTCCGGCCGTCGACCGCTGGACGGCCGTCCGGGCCGAGTTCCAGGCGACCTGGCTCCTGACAGCACACCCGTCGAGCATCGGCCCGGCGCGGCGCGCTCATCTCGGCGTCATCCACATCGGGCCCAGGACGGTCGACGTGCCTGCCTCGGTCGAGCGAGCGGATCGTCGGGCCCGGGATCTTCTCGATGCGGTGAGTCAGCTGCTGACGATGGATACGTTCAGCGTCCCCGGAGCGAGCTGACCGGACACGTCGCACGGTCGCGATGCGGCCGTAACATCCCGCCGACCTTCGATGGGCCGCCCGCAGCCCGCCGGCGGCCAGACTCGAACGATGACGATCGCAGGCGCACCCTCGGCGTGGCCGATCGCGGCGTTGGACTCCGCGGGTCGGCGTTTCGGCGACGTCATCGCCGTGGACGGGGTCACGTTGAACGTTCGACCCGGGTCCCTCCTCGGCGTGATCGGACCGAGCGGAGCGGGCAAGACGACCGCCGTCCGCCTGCTCAACGGAAGTCTCCGACCCACGAGTGGGAGCGCCAGGGTCTTCGGTCGCGACCCGACCGCGTTGCCTGCAGGAGCGCGGCGGCGACTCGGGTCGATGCCGCAACAGGTCTCCCTGTATGACGACCTGACGGTCTCCGAGAACCTCGACTTCGTCGCGAGCCTGTTCGGGATGCATCTGTTCTCAAGGCGTCGACGGATCCGAGAGATGCTGGATTGGCTCAAGCTCGCCGACGTTCGGAGCCGTCGTGCCTCGGCGCTGTCCGGAGGGATGCAGCGCCGCGTCCAGCTCGGTTGCGCGCTCGTCCATCGACCCGATCTCGTCTTCCTCGACGAGCCGACCGCCGGGATCGACCCGCTCCTTCGCCAGACGATCTGGCGTGAGCTGCGAAGCCTCAGGGACGGAGGGACGGCGATGGTCGTCACGACCCAATACCTCCCGGAGGCCGAGGAGTGCGATGAGGTCGCGCTGATCGCCAGTGGCCGTCTGGTCGCACTTGCCGCACCGGAGGCACTCCGGCAGCTCGCCTTTGGTGGCGAGCTGCTCGACGTCGAGACCGAGGGCCTGGTCGACGCCAGAGCGATCGCCACGGATCCGATCATCCACGCCGTCCGGCAACTGGGTCCGCGTGCGCTGGTGGTCACGGTGTCCGACGCTGCGAGCGCGACGCCGACGGTGCTGGCCTCGATCGAGGCCGCGGGCGGGGCGGTCACCTCGATCGAGGTCTTGCGGCCGTCGTTCGACGAGGTCTTCGCTCGACTGGTCGAGCGGATGACCGACCCGTCGGGGTCCGACTCGACCGAGCACGCGGCGTGAGGTTCCTCGACCGGCCTCTCCGCGTTCTCGCCGTGATGGGCAAGGAGTCGATCGAGGTGATCCGCCGCCCGCGGGCTCTCGTCGGTGTCGTCGCCGGACCGATGCTTATCCTCGGCCTGTTCGGCCTCGGGTTCGTCGGCCAGCCCCCGCTGCGGACGGACCTCGTGATCCCGATCGGCCTCGGCCTCCCGGAGGATCCGAGCGCGTACGCCTCGGATGCCGGACAGGGGCTCGTGATCCGCCGGGTCACAGCGGACCGCTCGATCGCCGTCGACGGCCTTCGACGACACGAGACCGACCTCGTCGTCGTCGCACCGCCCGACGCCGCCGACCGGTTGGCTGCCGGCGAGCAGGTGACGCTGTCGGTCGAGTTCGACAGTGTCAGCCCGTACCAGGCATTCGTCGCCCGGGCGGCCGCTGACCAGATCGTCGCCGCGATCAATCGGCGGATCATCGAGGAGGCGGCGCGACGGGCAGGCGACACGGCGGCTGCGAACGGACAGACGGTGCCGGCCCAGATGCGTCCGGAGTTCGTCGCCGCACCGACCCGGGCGGACGCCGTTGATCTGGCCCCGAGCCCTCCGACCGTGATCGGCTTCTATGGCCTGCTGGTCCTGGCCCTCGTCGTCCAGCACACGTCGGTCACGATCAGCGCCCTGTCGACTCTCCGGGATCGCCGGACCGGGGCGATGGATCTGTTCCGTCTCTCGCCGATCGGAAGCAGCGAGATCCTGCTCGGCAAGTACCTCGCCTTCACCGTCCTCGGCACCATCGTCGCGATGGCCGTCCTGGTGGTGCTCGTGATCGGGTTCGGCGTGCCGTTCCTCGCGCCGCCGGGCGTGGCCCTGGCCGCGCTCGCGCTGCTCGTCATGGCCTCGACGGGGATCGGGATCGTGATCGCGCTCGTGTCCGACTCGGAGCGCCAAGCCATGCAATCGGCCCTGCTCGTCCTGCTCGCGTCGGTCTTCTTCAGTGGCTTGGCAGTCGATCTCGCCGGGTTCTCCGCTCCGGTCCGGGCGGCGTCCGAGCTCCTACCGGTCACCCAGGCGGGTCGGCTCCTCCAGGAGCTGATGCTCCGGGGCTCGACCGCCGAGTCGTGGCGACTGGGCTTACTCGCGGCGATCGCGGGGGCGCTGGCGGTCGACGGCTGGATCGTGCTCCGGCGTCAGTTGCGCCGGCCGGACTGAGCGGCGCTGACATGACATTGAAACCTTGACGGCCGCCCCGGCCGTGCGTTCAATCTGGCGATGACCCCGGTCGCAACGCCCGGCGACACCCCCGCGGAGGCCGACGACGTCCGACGCGGCTTCGCCTGGCTCCGTCGCGACGAAGGCTGGCCACGCGGTGAGGGTGCCGCCAGGCTCGGCATCGCCGTCCTGATCGCGCTCGCCGCCGTCGCCCTGAAGGTCCTGATCGTCCGCGGCTTCGGGGGCGAGCTCGGGTATCTGAGCTACGTCGGAGCCGTCGCGGTAGGCGCCTGGATCGCCGGCCTGCGGGGCGGTCTGCTGACGACCGCCATCTGCGCGATCGCGGAGGTCGTCCTGTTCGCCGAGCTCTTTCCGGCGGCCCAGGTCGTTTCGACCTCGGAGCTCTTCCGGGTCGCCCTGTTCCTCTTCGACGGCGTGCTCGTCAGCGCGATCACCTCGGGCCTGCGACGGGCGACCCACCGGGAGCGACTCGCCCGGGCCGAAGCCGAGGCGAACCTCGCCGAAGGCGTGATCGCGCAGCGCACGGCCGATGCGGACCGGCTGGCGCTCCAGCGGCTGCAGGCGGTGACCGCCAGCCTCGCGAGCGCGGCCACGCCCGAGGAGGTCGCCGACGCCATCCTAGACCGGGGCCTCGCTGCCCTCGATGCGGATGCAGGCGGTGTCTCCCGGGTCGACGCCGACGGGCGCGCCCTGACGTTGATCGCCGCACGCGGGTATCCGGCGGATGAGTCGCGGCCCGGCCGAGCGTATCCGATCGATCCGGCGTCGCACCTGGAGGAAGCCGTTCGCACCGCTCGGCCCGTCTTCGTCGCTGACCCGGTGGACTGGGCGTCCCGATACCCGGCCACGCCGCCGCACATGCTGCCGGGGTCCCCGACGGGCGGAGCGATCGCCGTGCTCCCGATGGTCGTGGCCGGCGGGGTGGTCGGCGTCATCGTCTTCCGCTTCGCCGAGGCGCGCGACTTCGGTGACGGGACGGGAGACCTGGCGGCGAGACTCGCCGACCAGGGCGCACAGGCCCTGGACCGCTCGATGGTGTACGAGCAGGAGCGAGCGACACGCGAGGCATTGGAGCGCGGGCAGAAGCGATTGCGCTTTCTGTCGGAGGCGAGCGACCGGCTCGCGCTTCGGCTGGAGATCGCCTCAGGACTCGACGAGGTGACCAGCCTCGCCGTCCCCGATCTCGCGGATTGGGCGATCATCGAGTTGCTCGATCTCGATCGACCGATCCTCGCGTTGGCCGCCGACGGCGACGATCGGGTCGGGGCGGTGGAGCACCTCGCCCAGGTCGCACCTCGGGGCGTGGGATCGTGGCTCGCGCCCGAGATGGCGGACCAGGGGGCTGCCCTCGTCTCGATCGACTCGAGCTGGTTCGAACGACTGACCGATCCGCGTGGCGTCGACGCCCTCGCCCGCCTGGGCACACGAGCGCTGCTCGTCGCCCAGATCGTCGGCGAGTCGGGTGACCCGGTCGGTTCCATCGTCCTCGGGGCCGAGCGGCGGGATCGCTTCGAAGACGACGATCTCGCCATGTGTCGCGATCTGGCCTCGAGGATCGGGGTCGCGGCGGGGCAGGCACGCCTGTTCGGTGCGGTCGACCGATTCAAGGCCACGGTCGATGCCAGCGGTGATGCGGTCTACATGTTCGACCCGACGACCCTCGGCGTCGTCTACGTCAATCGAGGCGGCGCCGACCTGATCGGGCTCGAGGCCGACGCCGTGCTCGGCAGCAGCGTCCTCCAGCTCCAACCCGCCCACGAGGTGGATGGGTTCCGTGCCCGGCTCGCCACGCTCAGGACCGGACCGACGGCGTCGACCGTGTTCACCGGCGTCCTGATCCGGAGCGACGGTCGCGAGATCCCGGTCGAGGCGTTCCTCCAGGAAGTCGTCCTGCCCGGCGCCCACCGGACCGCCATCCTCACGGCCCGCGACGTCAGCGACCGGATCGATGTGCAGGCCAGGCTGACTCGGATCGCGGGCGACGAGCGACGACAGGCCGCCGAGCTCCGCGCCGTGATCCAGGCGATGGGTGAGGGCATCCTGGTGGCCGACCACGCCGGTCGGATCTCCCTCGCCAACGACGCCGTTGCCGAGATCCTCGGCGAGGTCCCGGAGGGGCTGTCGGACCTCGACGCGATCGTCGGCGCCGATGTGCTGCTAGCGCGCGACGGTGCCAGTGGAGCCGAGCCGGGCGAGCCGCAAACCTCGTTACTCGCCGACGGACGCTGGGTCGAGATCTCGACGTACCCGGCCGATCTCGGGTCGGGCCTTCTCGAGGGAGCGAACCCCTCCACGATCGTCGTCGTCCGGGATGTCACCCAGGCTCGCGAGGCCGAGGCCGCCCGCGAGGCCTTCCTCGGCGTCCTGTCGCATGAGCTCCGGACGCCCGTCACGACGATCTTCGGCTATGCCAAGGTGCTCCGGAAGTCCGGCAGCCGACCGGATCGTGAGGCGATGCTCGCCGACATCGAGATCGAGGCCGACCGCCTCTATCGCATCGTCGAGGATCTCCTTGCCCTCAGCCGGGTCGAGGGTGGGATCGCGATCGAAGGCGAACCGCTCCTGATCCAACACATCGTGAGCAGCGTCGTCGCGTCCGAAGCCCAGCGGTGGGACGGGCTCCGCTTCGAGACCGACCTGCCGGCCGGTCTGCCACCGGTGTTCGGAGAGCGGACGTACGTGGAACAGGTCCTGCGCAACATGGTCGCGAATGCAGGGAAGTACAGTCCCAAAGGAACCGTCGTGACGGTATCCGGGGCGTCGACGCCCACGGAGGTGCTGATCACGGTCCTCGACCGCGGGCCGGGGTTCAAACCTGACGAGGCGGAGCGACTGTTCGACCTCTACTACCGCTCGCCGGGGACCGCCAGGAGCGTCGCCGGAGCGGGGATCGGCCTGTACGTCGGCCGCGGCCTGATCACCGCGATGGGTGGCCGGATCTGGGCGCGGCGGCGATCCGGAGGGGGATCCGAGTTCGGGTTCAGCCTGCCGCGCTGCGACGAGGATCCGATCGGCGGCCCATCCGGGTCTCGCCCTTGAGCCGCTGCGCGCGCATCGCGTAGAGTGGGCTGGCCCATCGGGCGGCCGCCCGGACCGGGCCGATTCTGCAGGAGGGTGGATGCGGGTCTCGCCGCGTGAGCTCAAGGCCGTTCGCGCAAGCGGACTGATGACCCGATATGCCGTTCTCGGCGATGCCGTCTTCGTGATCGTCGAGCTGCCCGACGAGGGGACAGCCGGGACGCCGGTCGAGGACGCGTGCGAGCTCGAGCACTGGGGACTGGTTCTCCAGGGCGAGATCGTGCTCGAGGGAGCCACGACCCAGACGTTCGGTCCGGCGAGCGCGTTCTACGTCCGTCCCGGCGCCCCCGCCCATCGGTTCCATGCGGATCGTCGTGCGGTCATCGCCGGGTTCGCGCCGGTGACCGAGCCCCTGGACGACTCACCCGAGGCGCTCCGGGCACGTGGGATCGAGGTCGTTCGGCGGGTCCCGGCGCCCGTCCTCCCCCCGCCGACGATGCACGTCACGGGGACGCGGGTGCGGTCGGCATCGGTCGGGCAGATCGAGACGCAGGCCGCCGAGATGGGGGCCTGGCTGTTCACCCGCACCTCGTTCGGGCCGCTGAGCGGCTACACGGACGGATGGTGCGACCTCCCGCACTGGGGCCTTGTCCTGGACGGCGACCTGGTACTGCGCTGGGAGAGCGGTGAGCTCGAGCTGCTCGGGCCGGGAGATGCCTTCCATTGCCCCGCCGGACCGCCCGGACATCGGATCGAGGTCGCCGACGCGGCCACGATCGTCGACTACACGCCGATCGAGGCGGTCGACGACGGCGAACGCCGGCGGGCCCCGAGGACGATCGCCACGCGGACCGGCGGCCGACGGTCGCGCCGGCGCGAGCAGGGTCGATCGCCCGGGGCCGTCGAACCGATCCACGACGGTGCGGCAGGTCGTCCGATCGAAGCCCCGACCTTCGCCTCTCGCTCCGGCTGATCCGGGCTCGACGGCTGGGCGGGCTCTGCCGGCCGTCGCAGGTTGATAGGGCTCCGCAACGCCGAGGTCCGGACCGCATATCGTGCCGTCGGGTACGGCCACGCATGATCGGGTCATGGACTCCCACGCTCGTCCAGCCCACAACGGGCACGCCATCCGCCCGGTCGCGGTTCGTGACTCACGCCGTGAACCCGTCGCTCCCCGACCGCTGCGGATCGCCCAGGTGGCGCCCCCGTTCGAGACCGTCCCACCGATCGGCTACGGCGGCACGGAACGCGTCATCGCCGCGTTGACGACCGAGCTGGTGGCGCGCGGTCATGACGTGACCGTGTTCGCCAGCGGCGACTCGGACGTCCCGTGCGAGCTCGTTCCGACGGTGCCCTCCGCGCTCCGCGCGACCGGCTTCGGCGCGGATCCGTCGGGCTTCTTCGCCGCGACGACGCTGCAGGTCCTCGAGCGCATCGACGACTTCGACATCATCCACAGCCATCTCGACTTCGCCGGACTGACGATGGGCGAGCGAGCTCCGGACCGGGTCGTGACGACCTTCCACGGCCGCCTCGACTGGCCGTACGCCCGTGCCGCCCTCACCCGGGTCCGGTCGAGCCTGGTGGCGATCAGTCGGTCGCAGGCCGACGCCCACCCCGACCTCGGATGGGCGGGCGTCGTCCACAACGGCCTCGATCTGAGCGACGCCCCGTTCGAGCGACGGCGTTCGGAGGATCTCGTCTTCGTCGGTCGGATCACCCCGGAGAAGGGCGTGCTCGACGCGATCGAGGTGGCCCGCCTGTCCGGGCGACGCCTGTGGGTCGCGGCCAAGATCGGACCGAGCGCCGAGGAACGGTCGTATGCGGAGTCGGTGTTCACGCCGGCCCTCGATCGCGCCGATGTCGAATACCTCGGCGAGCTGTCCGGCGAGGAACGGGATCGGCTGCTGGCCGCGTCCTTCGCATTGGTCATGCCCGGCGCCTGGCCAGAGCCGTTCGGGCTGACCGCGATCGAGGCGCTCGCGTGCGGCACCCCGGTCATCGCGAGACGAGTCGGCGCGCTTCCGGAGATCGTCCGGCCCGGCCTCGACGGGTTCCTCGCGGACGACCCCACCGAGATGGCATTCCACCTCGACTCGATCGGAGTCCTCGATCGCGCGGCGATGCGGTCGGCGGTGTTCGACCGGTTCTCGGCGACCAGGATGGCCGACGGCTACCAATCCATCTATGCCCGGATGCGAGGACACGAGGTCGCGCTCGATCTCCTGGTCCCGTTCGTCGTGACGGGCTGAACCGACGCGCCCGAGCGCCGACTCCGAGGAGGATCCGATGACCAAGCACGACACCGTCACCAACGGCACGACAGGCAACCAACGTGTCACCGGGGCGATCAACGTGATGCGAGCGACGGCAGACGAGGTCGGCGACCGACTTCCAGCGGTCGTCGACACGGTGCGCGAAGGCGCGACCGAAGGTGCCCGCACGATCCAGGAGATGCCGGATCGAGACCAGCGTCTGTTGGCCGCGTTCTCGCTCGGGCTCGGTCTCGGTCTGTCGATCGCGGGTGCACCGCGCCTCCTCGCCATCGCGACCCTGGCGCCTGCCCTGCTGATCGGGACGCAGATGGCGACGCGTCGGACCGGCGCGTCCTGACCGGTCGTCTCGGCGCCGAGCGCGACACAGGTGCAACGCCGATAACGGCCGGTGCGAGGCCCAGGACGGTCTCCATGGGTCACGCTTGACCCATGGACGCGTCATTCCTCGACATCCTGTCGCACGAGTTGCGGACCCCGGTGACCGCGATCTACATGGGGTCGCAGGTCCTCGTCGGGCGGGACGTCGCCCCGGAGCGCACCCGCGCGGTCGCAGACGACATCCACGTCGAGGCAGAGCGACTGTTCCGCCTGATCGAAGACCTGCTGGTCCTGGGGCGGCTGGACGATGGGTCGCTGGTCCCGGACGACGAACCCGTCTCGATCGGTCTCGCCGTGCTCGAAGCGATCGAGCGGGAGGTCGTCGTCGGCGAAGGCGTGGCCATCGCGTTCGTCGGGGTGCGGGACGTTACGGCGTCATCGGCCGACCGGACGCTGGTGACGCACGTCATCAGGAACCTCCTCGACAACGCCGTCCGGTTCGGCCGGGCCGCACCCGTTGACGTGACCGTCGAGGTCGGGCCCGACGAGGTCCAGGTCCGGGTCCTCGACCGGGGTGTCGGTCCGGCGGTCGGGGGAAGCGACGCCTTCGAGATCGCGGCCCCGATCCCGATCGTCCAGGCACAGCGTGCCGGCGGCGGGATCGGGCTCTTCGTCGCTGGGCGCCTGGTCCGTGCGATGGGCGGTCGGGTCTGGGCCCGACCGCGGGCCGGGGGCGGGTCCGAGTTCGGGTTCGCGCTGCCCCGAGCCGCCTGAGGTCCCGCCGCACACAGCGAGGGCACGCGGGCCCCGGTCGCCGGGGCGTTGATAGACAGCCGTAAGGTCCGCCACCCGGGCCCGGTCTCGACCCGGTACCGCCGGCGCCCTAGCGTGGTCCACGTCCAGCCGCGCTCCGGCGCATCACGCCACAGGAGGCATCCATGACCGCACCGTCCTCGACCCCTCGTCGCCCTTCGTCGAACGGCCGCGCAGCCAACACGATCTCACCCGAGCCACGCCTCGGCCAACGAGGTCCGGAGGTCCAGGCATTCGGCACCCTTCGACAGCTGCCGATCGGTCTTTCCAAGGCCGTCCGCGGCGAGAGCTGCCGGCTCTTGAACGAGATCCTGGCCGACTCGATGGTCCTGACCGCGCTCTACAAGAAGCACCACTGGCTGGTGGCCGGTCCGACCTTCTACCAGCTCCACCTGCTGTTCGACAAGCACGCCGCCGAGCAGCTCGAGCTCGTGGACCTGATCGCCGAGCGCGTCCAGACGCTCGGGGGGATCGCCGTCGGCGACCCGCGCCACGCCGCCGAGCTGACGTCCATCCCACGGCCGCCGGACGGCGCGGAAGCCGTCGGCGGCATGATCGACCGTCTCCTCGAGGCGCACGAGGGGACGATCCTGGGGGTCCGGAAGGCCATCGAGCGGACCGAGGAGAACGGGGACGCCGGGTCAAACGACCTGCTGGTGGGGGACGTCCTGCGCCGACATGAGCTCCAGGTCTGGTTCATCGCCGAACACGTCGTCGAGATGCCGCCCGTCGCGGTGACGAGGGGCGCTGACTGACGTCGGAGAGGCGGACTGACGTCGGAGAGCAGGGGCTCGACCTAACGACAACGACCCCGACGCGAACGCCCGGCCAGGTCGTGTGACCGGCCGGGCGTCGACGCGGGATCACTTCTCGAGGATGCGATCCGCTTTGCGGTCGATCTTGTCCTTCTGCGACTTCGAGATCCGGCCGTCCTCCTCCTGCTGGGAGGCCCGGGATTTCGCGTTCCGGGCGTGGGACTTGTCGGGCATCGGATACTTCCGCTCCTCGGGGAGCCCGAAGTCGGACTTCGGAAGGGAGTTCCGCTTCTGGGTACTGAGTTCGCTCATGGCCCCTTCTCCGTGCTCGCCTCTGGGGGAACCCGACGACGGGGTGTGGGACGGGTTCCCCCGGCGACCAACCTAGCCCGGTCGGCCTTGCAGGCGGACGGGTTCTCGGGCGACCGAGTCTCGCACGCCCATTCCAGCCGTCCGGCGGTCAGCGGGCCGCGTCCCGTCGGCTGCCGGGCCGTCGTCGACTCAGAACAGCCAATCGCCGTCCGCCATGATCGTCCGGCCGACGAGTTCGTTCGCCTCGCGCCAGGCCTGGATCCGGATGGGCCGAAGCCGGAGGAAGACATACGGGTCCGACTCGTCCCGTGGGTCCCAGTCCGCCTGGCGGACGTACCCGTCGGCCAGCGACGCCGGTGCGTCCGAGAGCGGGACCTCCGCCCCGAGCCGCGCGTCCACCATGAGAACGTCGCGGGTGGCCCCGAACGCCAGCCTCGCCCGCCCCGAGGCCCGGATGTTGCGCACCGTGACTGACGCGGCCGGGGCTGCGATCAGGACATCGCGCCCATCCCAGGAATACGACAACGGGACCAGGTGGGCGACCCCGGATGACGACGCGGTGGCGACCCAGGTGTCGGCGCCGACGGACTCCAGCATCCTCATCGAGTCGACCGTGCGCTCGGCCCCGGTCCGCGGTCCCTCCGTCACCCGGCGATCGTAGCCGATGGCGAGGCGCACGTCCTCGGGCCCCGGCCGGTGCACGCCTCCGCCATCCAGCCCTCGTCCGCGGGTCATCTGGCACTGGCCCGCCGCGACCCGACATCCCAGACTCCGAGAGTGGGCAAATGGCCCGTTGTGGATGGCCCGGCCCTCGTCCGCCTCGACGCGGCTCGCCGACCCTGACGAAGAGGCCCTGATGCAGGGGGTGAGGCGATGCTCACCGTCTTCGTTGACCCGCAGCGCTG
>JADGQI010000001.1 GCA_017881905.1 Chloroflexota bacterium | reverse complement strand
GCGGCCGGGGTCGCCATCGCCTTGGCCGCGGCCTCATTGGCCGCCTGGACCTGGGCGAGCGCCGTCCGCTGCTCCGGCGTCAGGAGCGACATCTCCTTCTCGACGAAATGGTCCCGGACGCCCGGGTAGTTGAGGTACATGTAGATCAACAGGGCCAGGAGCCACGGTACCGACTCGGCCTCGACGGTCGACCCGAACAAGAGCGCCATGAAGCCGAAGATGAGGGTGAAGATGCTGATGAAGATGCCGAAGCTCCACGCGTACGCGCGGACGTTCCAGAAGCCCTCAGCCACCCAGAACCAGATCGCGGCGATGATCAGGGCCCAGATGGCCTGACCCCACTGCGCGTTCCCGGAGAACGAGACGGACTTGCCGACGAAGGTGAAGTTGACGATGCCCATGAATACCAGGGCCCGCCAGATCTCGTAGAGCCCGGCGAGCCCAGCTCCCAGGGCTAGCAGGGTTACGCCGATAGGTCGTTGCATGTAGCGTGAGCCTCCCTCTGCCATCGCTCCCGGACTTCGGTGATGGTCGCCGCATGATAGCAGCCGCCCGGTAGCGTTCCGAGGCCGCGGCGCGAGCTGGCGTGCGGGTCAGAGCGTGACCAGCTGAAGGCTGATGACGTGCTCGTTGCCGGCCCGGATCGACTCGAGCTGAGCGGGCGACAGCGGGCCGTCCAGGTTGATCCGCGCCACCGCTGCCTCGGCGTCCTCGAAGATCGTGTTCTCGGTCTCGAGCACGTTGATCCCGTCGGCTCGCAGGACGTCGAACACGTGGGCGAGGACCCCCGGCCGGTTCCGGTGGCGGACCACGAGCATGTGGGTCGCCGGTGTCCGGTGAGTCAGGTTGACGACATTCGGGACGCGACCGGTCTCCTTGTAGGTGCGGACGATGCGCACGGTCTCGGCCGCGACCGCCTCCTGCGCCTGCTCGGTCGATGCCCCGATGTGGTGGGTCCCGTACACGCCGGGCACCTGGAGAAGGGGCAGATCGAATCCGGCGGTCCCCGAGGTCGGCTCGCCCGGGAAGACATCGAGCCCGACGCGGATGCCGCGATCCCGGACGACCTGGGCCAGGGCGTCGTGGTCGACGACCTCGGCCCGTGACGTGTTGATGAACGACGCACCCGGTCGGAGGCGACCGAGGAGCGCCGCATCGACCAGACCCCGCGTCTCGGGGCCGAGCGCGACGTGGACACTCAGGACGTCGGCGCGATCCGCCACCTCACCCGCCGTCCCGACGATCTCGACCGTCGGCCGGCGGCCGGCCGTCTCGAACCCGTAGGCCGCCAGGTCCGCGCCGGGATCGACCTCGAACCGCCTCGACCAGATGACGATGTCCATCCCGAACGCTTGGGCCCGCCGAGCGACCTCCTGGGCGATGTTCCCGAAGCCCAGCAGGCCAAGGGTCCGGCCATGGAGCCCGCGCGCCCGAGAGAACTCCTTCTTGTCCCAGCGACCGGCGCGCAGCTCCGCCACGTTGTCCGGGATCCGTCGGTCGAGGCTGACGATGAGTCCGACGGCGAGCTCGGCGACGGCGATCGCGTTCTTGCCGGGGCAGTTCGAGACGTAGATCCCCCGTGCCGACGCCGCGCCGACGTCGATCGTGTTGTAGCCCGCGCCCGCTCGGACGATCAGCGACAGGTCGCCGTCCATCATCGCGGCAGTGACCTGGGTGGACCTGACCACGAGGACCTCCGCCCCGCTCGTCGCGATCGCCTCGACCAGGTCAGCGTCCTTGAGCGCCGGGTCGAACATCACCTCGCAACCGGCGGCGGCGAGGCCGGCCAGGCCCGACTGCTCGAATGGATCGGCGACCAGGACCTTCAAGGTGGTGTGCCTCCCCACGGACCCAGCACGTCCGTGTCGCGCCGGTCCGCGCCGATCGTAGCCTGCCGTCCGGCCCCCGGATCGACCGTCCCGCAAAACGCGTCGTCAACGCGCGACGACCGACATCGCCGGCTTCCGCTAGGATGCCGCAGGCGCCCTCCGATGGCATCCGACGCAGGGCCGCTCGTTGAAGGGAGTCCCATGCGCAAGCTCACGCTCGCCGCGCTCGTCGTCGCCGTGACGCTGATCGCCGCTGCCTGCGGGAACAGTTCCAGTGATCTGACCGGCAAGACCTGGCAGCTGACCTCGATCTCCGAGAAGGTTCCCGCCTTTCAGGGCGTGGTGCCGGCGGCGGATCAGTCGAAGTACACGGTCATCTTCAACAAGGACGGGTCGTTCAACGCGGTGGCCGACTGCAACCTCGTGTCGGGCTCGTACAAGACGAGTGGCACGAGCCTGACCATGACGCTCGGCCCGTCCACGTTGGTGGCCTGCCCGGAGGGCTCGTACGGCGACCTGTTCGCGTTCGCCCTCGGCCGGTCGAAGTCCTACGCGGTCGCCGGCGAACAGCTGACGATCGACCTCGACGACGGCGGCATCCTCAGCTTCGTGACCGGCTCGGCCGCTCCATCCGTCGCCCCGTCGACGAGCGCGGCAGCGGCTGCCACCGCGACCCCGACTCCCAAGCCGACCGCCAGCCCGACGCCGAAGCCGACGCCGTCGCCGACGCCGTCGCCGACGGCCAAGCCCACGACCGGCCCGACCTCGGCCCCGACGACCGCGCCCACCGCGACGCCGGCTCCGACGACCGCTCCGACCCCGGCGCCCACTCCGGCACCGACGCCGTCCCCGGGTGCCGACCTGACCGGCAAGCTCTGGCAGCTGACCGCGCTCACCATGAAGACGCCCGCGTTCCAGGGCGTCGTCCCGGCCGACCAGCAGAAGAACTACACCCTCCAGTTCAACACCGACGGCACATTCAACGCGAAGGCCGACTGCAACACGGTCGCGGGCAAGTGGACAGCGACGTCCGCCGGCGGCCTGACCATCACGCCGGGTCCGTCGACGATCGTCGCCTGTGCGGAAGGCTCACTCGGGGACCTGTACATCCTCGCCATGAGCAATGCCGCCAGCTATGCGATCGCCAACGGCCAGCTGACGATCACGACCGTCGACCAAGGGACCCTCGTCTTCGCCCTGGGTACGTAAGGCGCGTCGGGACGACCTGAGGGTCGGCCCGTCTCACGATCAGGGTCGTGGCTGAGGGCGCTCCTCGGCCACGATCGTCGCCCGGACGATCTCGGGGTCGGTGAAGACGTCGAGATCGTTGCGGCCCCGGACCGCCATCGGGAGTCTTCGCCGTGCCCCAGTTCGACCTTCGGCTCACCGAGCTGCGCGCTTACACCCCGGATCTGCCGGTGCCGGTGGACCTGGACCGGTTCTGGTCGACGACGCTCGCCGAGGCTCGTGCGCACGAGCTCGCCACGAGCTTCACCCTGGTCGACAGCGGCCTGACCGAGATCGAGACGCACGATGTCACGTTCGCCGGGTTCGGCGGATCGCCGATCAGAGGCTGGCTCCACCTGCCGCGCCATCGCCAGGGACCGCTTCCCGCGGTCGTCGAGTTCCTCGGCTACGGCGGGGGTCGCGGGCTCGCTCACGAACGGGTGATGTGGGCCGTCGCCGGGTACGCCCACCTGGTGATGGACACCCGCGGACAGGGCTCGACCTGGGCGGTCGGAGACACCCCCGACCGCGACGTGACCGGCGACCCGGCCCACCCCGGCTTCATGACCCAGGGGATCCTCGATCCGGCGTCGTACTACTACCGACGGCTCTATACCGATGCGGTCCGAGCGACCGAGGCGGCCCGGAGCCACCCCGCCGTGGATCCGATGCGCGTGGCCGTGACCGGATCCAGCCAGGGTGGCGGACTGAGCCTTGCCGTGGCGAGCCTCGTCGACGGACTCATCGGGGTCATGCCGGATGTGCCGTTCCTGAGCGACTTCCCGCGCGCGATCACGCTCACGGATGAAGATCCCTACGGAGAGATCGCTCGCTACCTCAAGGCGCACCGCGACCACGTCGACAAGGTCAGGTCGACGCTTGCCTATTTCGATGTCGCCGTGCTGGCTCGCCGTGCCGGCGCACCGGCGCTCTTCTCCGTCGGGCTGATGGACGAGACCTGTCCCCCGTCAACGGTCTACGCAGCGTTCAACCACTACGGCGGGCCCAAGGAGATCCGCGAGTACCCGTTCAACGATCACGAGGGTGGTGAAGGGTTCCATCAGGTCGCCCAGCTGCGCTGGCTGGCGGAGCGTGTCGGCGCCTGACCGCGAGGATCAGTGAGCCGTGCGCCAGCCCTGGAATGTCGGCCAGCCCCACGGCACGGCAGATGCGGCGATGACCAGGCCGAGGCCGAAGCACAGCGGATGGAGGAAGCTCAGCTCCTTGATGATCCCGAGCTCCACGACGATCCAGATCATCTGCGCGACGCCGATCGCGAACGCCAGGAACGGGGCGACGCGGAACCGGGCGAGGCCCATCCCGGCGACAACGAACGAGCCCATCCCGAACAGGCCGCCCAGGATCAGGCCCGGGATCGCGAAGTCAGTGAACGGGCTGCCGGCGAGCAGCGCGGTGTCGAACTTCATCACGCTCCCGTCCGGCTTCGCGAGGAGTGCGATGCCGCCCGCCAGGGCGCCGATGCCGAGGAGCACGAGGAAGGTGATGCACACCTTGCCGGCCAGGTGAAGCTCGGGTCTCGGGATCGATCGGGCGGCGTCATCGGACATCGGGTGGGCAGTCATGGCGGGTCTCCCTATCGAGGCGGGCGCCAGCCGGCCTCCGGATCGATCCTCGGTCGACGCAGGCCGAGCGAGCAAGGGCCATCGTGCCCGTCGCGGCGGTCGGAAGGTCGACTCCCGTGAAGTACGGCGTCATCGTCACGAGCGGCGACCCGCAGACCGTCGCCGACCTCGCTTCCGAGGCGGAGACAGCGGGCTGGGATGGCGTCTTCACCTGGGATGGGATCGCGGTCGGATCGCTCGACACCTACGACCCATGGGTGGTCCTGGCCGCGATGTCGATGCGCACCGAGCGGGTCAGGCTCGGCGCGATCGTGACACCGCCGTCGCGGCGACGACCGTGGAAGCTCGCCCGGGAGACCATGACGCTCGACCGGCTGTCGGCCGGCCGGCTGGTGCTCCCGGTCGGGCTCGGGGCCCTCGACGACCTGGCCTTCGGGAACGTCGGCGAGCCGACCGAGGCGAGGATCCGGGCCGAGCTCCTCGACGAGACGCTCGAGATCCTCGGGGGCCTGTGGAGCGGTCGGCCGTTCGGCTACGCCGGTCGCCACTACCGGTTCGATCCGATGACGTTCTCTCCCACTCCGGTCCAGACGCCGCGGATCCCGATCTGGGTGGTCGGCGCGTGGCCGAACGAGCGGTCGATGCGCCGGGTGCTCCGCTACGACGGCATCGTCACCCAGACCGATCGACCGGACGAGATCCGGGCGATCGCCGACTACATCGACCGTGAGCGCAAGCCGACGTCCGCTCCTGGGGTCCCGTTCGAGATCGTCGTCCAGGGGCGGACGGATCCGGACCAGGAGGACGCGGCCGAGGTCGTCCGCCCCTACGTCGAGGCCGGCGCGACCTGGTGGATCGACGCCGACTGGGAGCGACCCACCGTCTCGTCGGTCCGTCGTCGGATCGAAGCTGGACCGCCACGCCTCGACGTCGCGCCGTAGGCGCGCGCCTCGAGGCGGCGATGGGGGACGAGACCGACGACCCCTGCCTCGAGCTGCCGTGTGCCTGACGTCCGCCCGAACGCGCGGTCAGGGCATCTGTTCGAGGAGCGGCGCGGCCGCGGCGTCGTCGGTGGCGACCACGAAGAACAGGGCATCGCCCTTGAAGTACGCGTAGGTCTTGGTCGGGTCGCCCGCCTTGACGCCGATGTACACGTCGTGGCCGGCCACGTTGCCCTGGGTGAAAATCGTCTGATCCTCCTTCTTCGCCTGGGCGATGAAGTAGTCACGGAACGCACCGGGATCGGCGCCCTTGACCTGGAAGACGCCGGCGAGGCTGTGGCACGTACCCGATGACGACATGAGCGTCGAGATCGCCATCGCGACGTCGTCGACGGTCTTGCCGAGCTGGGCGACGGTCTTGGTGAGCGTGGCGTCGGGGTACTTCTTGAAGCGCTCGCCGCTGTAGCTCACCCGGGTCGCGGTCTTGCCGCACAGCTTGGCGGGCAGCAGCGCCTCGAGGCCCTTGTCGTCGTTCGGGAGCACGAACGACGGGAGCGCCACCGACGGTTCGGCCGAGGGGACCTCGCCGCTCGCTGGGGGCGCCGCCTCGGATGCCGACGGAGCGCTCGTGGGCTCCGAGCTGGCCGGCACGGCGACGCTTGCCGCAGCCGCCGCTGAAGGCGCCGAGCTCGTCGACGCCGCGCTGCATCCTGCTACCACCACGGTGACCGCCAGCACGACGATCACAGCCATGATCCGTCGAGTCATCGAGGTTCCTCCCGCACGCCCGTGCGGCGAAAGCTCGCACCGAGGCGCGTCTGGCGCGCATCCTACGCCGAGTCCGTTCGGGACGCGTTCGGTGCGGTCCGCCCGCTGAGCCCATCGGGAGCCATGCGCGCATACTGCCCGGACGAGCGAGCCGGCCATGGCTCGACGGGAACGGGGTCCAGATGACGAAGCATTCGAAGCGAGAGCGCGAGCGGCGCGACCAGGAGACCATCCGGGTCCGCGAGATCGAGGCAGCCTGGGTGGGCAGCGTGCCACCGGCGATCGCGCGCGCGTTCGCGCTCGAGGTCGACGCCGCGAGGGCGCGAGGCCCGGAGCCGCGTCGGCCCGACATGGCCCCCGGGACCCGGCCCCGACCGCCGCGTCCCGGCCATGAACCGCGACCGTCCAAGGATGCCGAGCGGCCGCGCCGCGACGGCTAGGCGGAGGTCCAGGCGACTGAGCTGACGAGGGCGACCGAGCTCGGGCGGGACGCCTGACCTACGGACCCGTCAGGCGCTTTTCGGCAGATCGACCTGGCCGAACACCCGCGGCGGCGCAGCAGGGCCCGTAGCGGGCGCGCGGTCCGACCGGTCCGGCGAGTCCGCGAAGGTGCCCGGCCTCCGTGCCACGATGTGAAGGCGCAGGTACGTCCGGCCGGCCAGGTCGAGGACCGTCCGGATGGGTGCCGGGATCAGCACGTTCTCGCTTGCCGTGACGACGGTCGGCTCGTCGAGCTCGAGGATCGTCGCGTGGGCCTGGACCCGGCAATGCCCGGTCGCTCGGACGTTCCTGACCCAGTGGACGTCGCTCCCGTAGGTCAGCCGGACATAGACGTGGTCGTCGGACGACCCCTCGAGGATCGAGATCGGCGTGCGATAGGTCGTGCCCGATAGCCGGCCGCGGTGCTCGAGGATCGCCCAGGGCGACCGCCGCCCGCCCGCCAGTCCGAACCGCATCACCAGCGGATTGAAGCGATGGGTCACCCATCCGGGCACATCCGCCGGGACACGCGTCCTGATGACACCGATCGCGGCGATGGTCGCTCCGGCTGCGGCGAGCAACGGGATCGTGCGTTTCACTGACGCTCCTTGCGCACGGCGAGGACCTTCGGCATCGATGGTCCGCCAGCGCACGACCCAGCGCCAGAGCCGAAGGGCTCGAAGCGGCGGGGTCCACTGGCCGACAGGCCGACCATCGACCGTGTGACTCCGACGGGATGCGGCGCCCGACCGAAACCGGGTCAACGCGTCACTTCAAGTCGCTGCCGGCCTCGGCGACGATCACCCCGAGTTCGATCACCGACCGATGGTGACCGATACAGGGGGGTACAGAGATGACCGCAGGTCAGAACATCGTCCAGTCCAAGGGGATGAACGCGCCGAGCGGGCTCGCGATCGCGCTCGCGATGGCCGTCGTCGTCGGGTTGGTCGTGGCCATGGTGGCCGTCGCGTCCGGTGCGATGCGAACCGGCAGCGCGGCCGTCGCGACCGACCTCACCGCGCCGCGGTTCCACTTCGTCGCCGCAGCGCCCGGCTCGGCCGTCGCGGCTCCGGCAGCGGTCGCACCGATCGCCGGGGATCGCCTGCAGTACCTGATCGAGCACGGCCTCGTCGCGGCCCCGGCAGCGGTGGCCCCGGCGAACGATGATCGGCTGCAGTACCTGATCGAGCACGGCCTCGTCGCGGCTCCGGTAGCGGTCGCCCCGGCGACGACGCTCAGCCAGGCCCAGGTCGAGTTCATCGCCTCGGAGCACGGCTCGGCCGCCGCCCCGGCGACGACGCTCAGCCAGGCCCAGGTCGAGTTCATCGCCTCGGAGCACGGCCTCGGCGACGCCGCCCCGGCCACCCTCAGCCCGTCCCAGGTCGACTTCATCGCCTCGGAGCACGGCTTCGGCTCAGTGGTCCCGACCACGACGCTGACCGAGTCCAGGCTCCAGTTCATCGAGGACGAGCGCGGCTCCGACACTGCCGCTCCCTCGTCGCTCCAGCAGATCACCAAGGATCGCCTCGAGATCCTGGCCCGCCGCTAGGCCCTCTGCCGGCGGACGACCGCCCGAGATCCGCTCACCGAGACCCCCGACCCTGTCGGGGGTCTCACCATGTCCGGCGGGGTCCCTGAGGTCAGGGACTCAGCGGATGGGCTCGGCGACCCGGGCATGCTGGGTGAGCAGCTCCTCGAGGGTGACCGACTCGCCGCGTTCCCCGAGTCGCGACATGCCGCACTCGGTCGAGACCGCGAACGATCTGCCGGCTGACGCCTCGGCAGCCGCGACGAGCTCGTCGATGCGTGTGGAGTCGTTCTCGTAGTCGATGACCCCCAACGCCAGGTCGGCACGTCCGACCTGGAGGTCCTGCAACGGATCGAAGTACCCAGCCGTGAGGCCCGTGTCGCGGTCGACCGGCATGTGGACGAAGTCGAGGTCGGCGGTCGCGGCGACCGCGTTCGCGATGCGGACCGGCAACTCGAGGTCGGTCGGAGCCTTGAAATGACGATGCTTGTAGTCGCCGTAGCAGAGATGGATCCCGACGGCGACCGGGGCGGGCACCGCCGCGACGCAGTCCGCCAGCTCGGCGGTGACCCGCTCGAACGTCGCCAGCTCGGGCGTCGGGTGGAAGACGCCTTCAAGGGCGCCGATCTCGACGGCGACGTCCCACTGGACGGCGAGATCCTCCGCCGGGATGGCCGCGCAGATGTCGGCGATCTCATCGAGGAGCGCCGCCTTGTAGGTCGCGAAGAACCCGTTCTGAGCCGAGGCCTGGACCCACGCTACGACCACCGCATAGGGGGTCGGCACGCTGACCTGGAACCGGACGCCGGCGGGGATCGCCCCCTCGGCGCGGAGGCGCTCGAAGACCGCCCACGACGCGATGGCCGCATCGG
>JADGQI010000169.1 GCA_017881905.1 Chloroflexota bacterium | reverse complement strand
GGAGCGACGGCCGGCCCCACGGCACCGCCGGCGGGTCCGACGGCAGCGTCAGCTGGACCGACGGCAGCACCGGTCGCCGACGGTCCGGACGCGATCAGTGAACGTGACCCTCGGGATCGCGACTAGGCCGAGGCGGAGCGGCCACGCGTCGGTACCCTTGGCCGATGGAGGCTTGCCGAGCTGTGGGGCCTCGACCCGACGACCGACTCGACGCCGAGCGCCGGGCTGGTCGCGCGACCCTGAGCGCGCGATGATGTCGCGATGACGATCCGCTGCGAGGCCTGCGGCAGCGACAACCCCCAGACGTCCCGCTTCTGCGGCTCGTGCGGGAGCCCCCTTGGAGCCCGCTGTCCGGCGTGCTCGGCGCCGGTCGTCCATGGGTTCCGGTTCTGCGGCTCCTGCGGCGCGGCGCTGACCGGGGGGGAGTCGCGGATCGAGCGCGAGGTCGACCACGTCGCCGGTGAGCCGGTCGCGCTCCGATCGGGCGCCCTCGGCGGCGGGGTGCGGGTCGCGGAGCGTCGCCTCGTCTCGATCCTGTTCGCCGACCTCGTGTCGTTCACAGCGCTGGCGGAGGGGCGAGACCCCGAGGAGGTCCAGGAGCTCCTCGCCCGCTACTTCGACGTCTGTCGGGCGGTGATCGTGCGTTACGGCGGAACGGTCGAGAAGTTCATCGGCGATGCGGTCATGGCGATGTGGGGCGCACCGGTCGCCCACGAGGACGATGCGGAGCGGGCGGTCCGGGCGGCGGTCGAGCTGGTCGCCGCGGTCGCCAACCTCGGCCAGGAGCTCGCCCTGCCACGGTTGTCGGCCCGGGCCGGAGTCGTCAGCGGAGAGGCGGCGATCACCGTCGGGGCGGTCGGCCAGGGGATGGTCGCGGGGGATGTCGTCAACACGGCATCCCGGCTCCAGACCGCGGCGCGGCCCGGGACCGTGCTCGTGGACGAGGCGACCTATCGGACCGTCCGCGGTTCGGTCGAGTTCGAGCGCGCCGGCGACCAGACCCTGCGCGGGAAGCGCATGCCGCTGCCCGCGTGGGAGGCTCGTCAGGTCGTGGCGCTGGTCGGGGGCCTCGGCCGGAGCGTCCTGCCCGAGGGACCGCTCATCGGTCGCGAGAGCGCGGTCGCCATCGTCAAGGACCTGCTCAACGCCGTCCGCGAGGAACGGTCGGCTCGCCTCGTCTCGATCTTCGGCCAGGCCGGGGTGGGCAAGGGTCGGGTCGTCTGGGAGCTCGAGAAGTACGTCGACGGGATCGTCGAGGACGTGTTCTGGCACCTCGCTCGGTCGCCGGCCTACGGGGAGGGCCTGGCGTTCTGGGCACTGGCCGAGATGGTCCGATCGCGAGCGGGCATCACGGACGGTGACGGCCCGTCGCTCGCTCGCCGGCGACTCGCAGCGTGCCTCAGCCAGTTCGTCCCGGACGACACCGAACGTCGGTGGATCGCTCCTCACCTGGCCGCTCTGATCGGGATCGGTCCGGCGCCGGGCGGGGAGCGAGCCGAGACGTTCGCGGCCTGGCGGACCTTCTTCGAGCGGGTCGCCGACCGTGGCACGACCGTCCTGGTCTTCGACGACCTGCACTGGGCCGACGCCGGGTCGCTGGACTTCATCGAGTACCTCGTCGCGGGGACCGCGGGCCGTCCGATCCTCGTGGTCACGCTCGCCCGACCGTCGCTGCTCGAGGCCCGGCCGGAATGGGGCGCCGGCCGTCGGACCTACGTCGGGCTTCACCTCGATCCGCTCCCCAGGCCGGCGATGGCCGAGCTCCTCGGCGGACTCGCACCGGGTCTGCCCGCCGACGTCGCCGGGCGGATCCTCGACCGAGCAGAGGGCATCCCCTTGTACGCCGTCGAGATCCTCCGAATGCTCGTCGACCGGGGCGACCTGGAGGCCGTCGGCGGCGTCTACGTCGTCCGTCGCGAGCTGGAGCAGCTGGCGGTACCCGAGACGCTCCAGGCGCTCGTCGCGGCCCGGCTCGATGAGCTCGAACCGACCGACCGGGCGCTGATCCGGGATGCGGCGGTGCTCGGCCGGGAGTTCCGTCCCGGAGCGGTCGCGGCCGTCGGCCGGACATCGGTCGAGGCGATCGAACCCCACCTCGGCCACCTCCTCGAGCGCGAGTTCCTCATCCGGGATGCCGATGAGGCGGCCCTCGGCCGGGAGCGCTACCGCTTCGGGGAGCTCCTCGTCCGCGACGTCGCATACAACACGTTGTCGCTGCGCGACCGCCGCGAGCGCCACCTCGCGGCGGCCGATCACTTCGCCGCCCTCGACGACCCGGAGCTGGCAGGGGTCGTGGCCAGCCACGTGCTGGCGGCCTATCGCTCAGGTCCTCCCGGCCGACCGGACCGCACGCTGGCGCGCCAGGCCGTCGCTGCCCTCCGGGTCGCGGCGGACCGGGCGTCGGCTCTCCACGCCCACGACATCGCCCTCGGCTTCCGCGAGGAGGCGTTGTCCGTCAGCGACGATCCGGGCGAGATGGCGGCGATCCGGCTCGAGGCCGCGGGCACGGCGCAGTCCCTCGCGCGGCTCGATGAAGCGGAGGTCCATGCACGCGCGGCGCTCGCCTGGTATCGCGAGCACGACGACCGGCCCGAGATC
>JADGQI010000168.1 GCA_017881905.1 Chloroflexota bacterium | reverse complement strand
GCGACCGGCGGACGTGGTGGCCCGCCGGCGGGTCCCTCCCCGGCGCCGGGCGCGACGGGGTCCGCGACGAGGACCGCTTCGGCATCTGCCGCCGCTTCTCCAGCAAGCCCGGGACCCACCGTCCCGCCCGATTCGGCCTGGTCGGCGCTCCAGGTTGCCCCGCTCGCCCCCGTCGCGGACTTGCGGCCCGACCGCGCCGATTCGGCCGGTGCCCACCTCGACACGACGTTCACGCTCACCAGCCTGACCGGCGTGGACCCGCGAGCCCTCGCGACCCGGATGGAGACCGATCCACCGATCGGCGTGGCCATTGTCGACGCCGCCGCGTCCGGTTCGATCGGGTTGCGACCGACCTCCCCGCTCACCGCGGGACGCGTCTACCGGTTCACCCTCCGTGCCGAGGATGGCACGACCGCGGGATCGTGGGCGTTCCAGGCGCGCGCGCCGCTCCACGTGGTCTCGGTGCTGCCGGGAGACGTGACGACGGGCGTCCCGGTGAAGACCGGTATCGAGGTCACGTTCGACCAGGACAGCGCAGGCGACGTTGCTCCATTCTTCACGATCTCACCCGCGGTGAGGGGAAGGTTCGAGCGGCATGGCCGAACCCAGGTATTCGTGCCGGCCGCGCTGCGGGCCGCGACGCTCTACACGGTGACCGTCCGCCACGGCCTGCCGGTGAGCGGGACCGAGCTGACGCTCGAGCGGGACGTGACCTTCCGCTTCGAGACGGCGGGGCCAGATCGACCGCCCGCCGTCCGGTTCAGGTTCGGCCGAGACGTCCTGGAGACCAGTCCGACCGAGGTCCCGGTCATCGCGCTCGAGGTGGAGACCCCCGAGGACGTCGCCTCGATCCGGCCGCCGACATCGGTCCAGGTCCGGGTCTACCGGTTCCCTTCGCTCGCCGCGACGGTGGGACCGCTGGAGCGGTTCCTGGCGGGGCCCGGCTGGGCGGACTTCAGCGACCCAGGGATCCCGACGACCGGGTTGCCGCGGGTGATGACCTTCAGCGCGGCGCTCCGCCCGCTGCCCGGCGTCGCCGATCAGATCGTCACGTTCCCGACCCGGCTGCCCCGCGGCTGGTACGTCATCCAGGCCGGCACGGACCGGCCCGCCCAGGCCATCCTCCAGGTCACCGACGTCTCGGCCTGGGTGGCCGTCCTGACGGATCGGACGGTCGCCTGGGTGAACGACACCTCGGCCGGCGTGCCCGTCCGCGGCGCCGACGTCCGGGTCAGCGGCGGACGCTCGCTGGGTTCGACCGGCTCCGATGGCATGCTCGACGCGCCCACGCCAGCGGACCTGGTCCCCGCGGAGAGCGACCCCGTCGCCGTCCAGGCGACGGAGGCCGCCCCGCCGTCGCCGGTCCTGGTTGTCGAGGCCCCGAACGGACACGGCCTCCTCGTGCCGTTCGACGTGAATCAGCAGGGAGGCGCCTACAGGGGCGAGTGGTGGAAGGACGTCCCGACGGTCCGCACGGCCTGGTGGTCAGTGATGGCGACCGATCGCGCGCTGTACCGCCGCGACGACGAGATTGCGGCCTGGGGATTCGTGCGGGCACGACTGGACGGTCGCGTCCCCGCGACGGTCGACCTCCGCCTGGTCCTCAGCGCGAATGGCGACCAGGCAGATCCGCCGGCCGTCGTCCGGGCGACCTCCCGACCCGCGGCCAGCGGTGCCTATGCCGTCGGGCTCCCGGTCGCCGGCCTCGCCGTCGGCAGCTACATCGTCCAGGCCGTCGTCGAGGGCAGGGTGGTCTCGGCGAGGTGGCTCGACGTCGGGATCGTCCGCAAGCCCGCCTATCGCCTCACGATGACGACCGACCGACACGTGGTCATCGCGGGCGACCACGTGACGGCGACGGTCGCCGCCGGCTTCTTCGACGGGCAGCCCGTGCCGGGCACGCCCCTCGCGATCCGGGCGGACACCAACTTCGACACGATCCTCGACACGGTCTCGACCGACGCCGGCGGGCAGGCGACCAGCGACTGGACGGCAGCGATCGACCCGACCGCGGAGGACCCGCAGCCGGTCCAGCTGTCCGCCGCGCCGTCACGGCCCGAGGAGGGGGACATCGAGGCGGATGCGACCATCGCGGTCTTCCCGAGCGCGGTCACGCTCGCGGCCACTGGCTCACTCACGGGGCGCCGGCTCGTCGTGACCGGGTTTGACCACGAGGTCGACCTCGCACGCCTCGAGCGCGAGCTGACCAGGGACCCGCGCCCGGCGGTCTGGGAGCTCGATCCGAACGGGCGGCCGGTCGTCGGCGCGACGGTGACGGCCGAGATCACCGAGCTCGTCCTCGTCCGCCGCCTCGTCGGCAACGACTACGATCCGATCACCAAGCTCGTCGTGCCGCGCTACGAGTACGACAGCCAGCGGAAGCCGCTCCGCACGCTGACCCTCGCGACGCGGGGCGGCGGAGCGTTCGGACTGACCCTCACGGTGCCGGCCGCCGACCACGACTACGAGATCTCGATGGTGACCCGGGACGGGGCCGGCCGCACCGCCCGGCGCACCCTCGCCGTGTCGGGCGCCGTCGCCCCGGGGGTGGACCAGCTGCTGCCGGCCTTCGAGAACACCGGCGCGGCGGGCGGAACGGACCTCGTCTACCGAACGGGCCAGCCGATCCGCCTGACGATGATCGACGGCATCCGGCCGCTCCCGGTCGGCCGGGCCGATCGCTATCTCTACATCGTCTCCCAGCAGGGCCTGCGGTCCGCATCCGTGACGACGACTCCGACCTTCAGGGGCACGTTCGGCGCCGGAGATGCGCCGGGCATCTTCATCATCGGCGTTCACTTCACCGGCCTCACCTACGAGCCAAAGGCGTCCGCCTGGGCGACGCTCGAGACCCGG
>JADGQI010000042.1 GCA_017881905.1 Chloroflexota bacterium | reverse complement strand
GCCCGCAGATCTCCACCGAGCGAGAGCTCGCCGATGAACGCCCAGCGTCCCGCCGCCCGGATCTGCTCGGATCCGAGCAGGATCCCGACGGCGATCGCCAGGTCGAGCGACGCCCCCGCCTTGCGCAGGTCGGCCGGGGCGAGATTGACGGTGATCCGGCGTGGCGGGAAGGCCAGACCGCTGTTCCGGATCGCACCGCGGACGCGCTCGCGCGCCTCCTGGAGCGCCGTGTCCGCGAGACCGACGATCGTGAATCCGGGCAATCCCGGTGCGACGTCGACCTCGACCCGGATCACCCGGCCTTCGATCCCCTGGAGCGTCGCGGCGTGGACCGTGGCAAGCACAGGACGGACCCTACCGAGGAGCGCTCACCCGAGGCTTATCCAAGGGCGGAGGACGACGTCGGCGAGGGGACCCGCGGGCCGATCCGGCGCGGCGTCAGCGGGCGGGCGCGGCCAGCTGCGGGGCGTCACCGGTAGCGGCGGTCTTGTCGATCGCCCGGGCGAAGTCGAGGAGCGATCGACCGAGGGGCGAATCGGCCTTGGTGAACATGAACGGCGAGCCGCTGTTCAGCGCGCTGATCGCGCCACGGTATTCGTTCAACACCTGGTGATCGATCGGCCGTTTCAGGGCACTCTCGGCGTTCTTCACGTTGATCCCGGTGAACGCGTTCGATCGGTTCAGGACGAGCCGCACCTTCTGCTGCTCGACGCCGAGGTGACCGACCGTCTCGAGCACGAGCCGGACGTTCTTGAGGCACGACAGGTCGGCGGTCATGACGACATAGAACACGTCGGCGGCGTCGAGGATCTTGAGGTTGACCTCGTCGAGCCGCTTGTCGATGTCGATGATCACGTAGTCGTAGAGCGTCCGCAGGTTCTCCAGGATGAGCGGGATGTGCTCCTCGGTCACCAGCTCGGCGGTCTCGGGCGACGGCGGGGCGAGGAGGAGATCGATGCCCGAGTCGTGGCGAACGACGACCGACTTGATGATATCGGCGTCGATCGAGGTGGCCGTGACCACGTCGAGGATGCTCTTCCGGTCCAGACCGAGGTCGAGGAACACCCGGTGATCGCCGAACTGGAGGTTCCCGTCCACGAGGACGACCTTCCGACCGAGCTCACGGTGGAGCGCGATCGCGGCGTTGATCGCGATCGTCGTCGTCCCGACGCCGCCCTTGGCCCCATAGAAGGCCGCCACGCGACCGAGGAGCGGCCGGCCGACGAGACCCTCACGCGGGGCGAACCTGGCGAGCAGGCTCTTCATCCGGGCGAGCAGCTCGGCCTGGTGGAACGGTTTGATCAGATAGTCGTCCGCGCCGGCCCGCAAGCCTCGGACCCGCTGCTCGATCTCGCGCTCGGCGGTGAGCATGATGATCGGGACGTGGGAGGTCGTCTCCTCCTCCCGGATCTTGGCCGCGACCTGGTAGCCGTCGAGCTTCGGGAGCATCACGTCGAGCAGGATCAGCGCGGGCTCCTCCGTGCTCCAGAGCTTGAACCCCTCGGCGCCGTCGCTAGCGACGAGGACGTCGTAGCCCTCCTGCTTGAGCGTGTAGGTAAGGACTCGCTGGACGTTCGGGTCGTCGTCGACGACGAGGATCTTGGCCGCCATGCGCTCCCCTGGCTGGGTCCGGTGCCGGGACGCACCTGCGCCCAGCGCCGATTATAGGCACAGCCGAACGGCACCCGGACATGGGACCGTCGTACGGGGTCAGACCGTCTCGTCCGCCCCGTCGAGCAGGTCGAACGCGAGCCGACTCCAGGTCTCGAGACCGTCGCGGACCGCCCGCACCTCGGTCGCGTCGACGAATCCGCCGGTCAGCTTGTGCGTTTCGCGGACGGTCACCGGCCGGCCGGCGGCATCGCCGACGAAGACCGCACCGAGATGGACCCGACCGACATCGGTCGTGTCGTCGTTGAGCAAGCCGATGAACCGGCGCTCGGGGATGAACGCCGACACGACCTCCTCACGCCACTCGCGGGCGAGCCCTCCGTCGAGATCCACGTCGCCGGGATTGAGGTGGCCGCCGATCCCGATCGTCCAGCGATCGTGGAGTCGGGCATCGGTGCCCGCCCGCGTCCGGCGCATGAGGAACCAGCGCGGGCCGTCGCGAAGGATCAGATACGGGATGATCTGCTTGTACCTGGGATCCACTTCCATCGCGGGTCGAGGCTCGAACCGTCCGGCCGCGGCGATCGCGTCGAGCAGCTCGGCGGCGCCGACCGTGCGGATCCCGAGCCAGCCCGGGCCGTCGATGACCGCCTCGCGCGGGACGACGAAGACCCTCTCCTCGACCGGCTGGTCGGGCATCAGGGCCGGAGGCGCTCGCGCGCGGACCGGAGCCTCGCCTCGAAGTCACCGGGGTCGGTGTCCGTCTCGAGCGCCGCGATCCAGCCGTCGAGGACCGTGCGGACCTCGCGCAGACCGGCGGCGATGGCCGGAGCGTTCGTGGCTGCGATGCCGGCCCCCATCGTCGGGTCGCCCGCGGCCAGCCGAGACATGCTCTGCCAGCCGCCGGCCGCCAGCCCTCGCGCCTCCGGCCAGGACGGGTCGGCCGTCATCGCCTCGACCAGCGCGGCGGAGACGACAAGGGGCACGTGGCTTACCGTCGCGGTCAGTCGATCGTGCATCGCCGGATCCATCGCGATCGGATCCGCTCGGCACGCCCGGGCAAGCGCCGCAACCCGGTCGGTGTCGCCCGGAGTGGCGTGACGGCCGGCGCAGATGACCCAGGGTCGATCGACGAATAGATCCGGGGTAGCGGCGTCGAAGCCCGATGCCTCGCGCCCGGCCATCGGATGCCCGCCGACGAAGCGCAGCCCGGCCGAGTCGGCCGCATCGCCGATCGCCCGCTTCGTGCTCGACACGTCGGTCACGGTGGCCTCGCGCCCGAGCGCGCCGCGCAGAGTGCCGGCGAGCATGTCCACGAGCGCCAGGCTCGCTAGGGGTGGGGCCGCCAGGACGATCAGGTCGGCCCCCTCGATGGCGATCGCCGGGTCGGGCGCCGCGTCATCGACGATCCCAGCCTCGAGCGCCCGGGTCGGTCCGTCGGGACGCCGGCTCCAGGCGGCCAGCTCGAGGTCCCGACCGTAGGTCGACGCGCCGTCGTGGACGCGCAACGCACGGGCGATGGACCCGCCGATGAGCCCGAAGCCGAGGATGGCGATCCGCACGCCGCCGATCATCGCAGGTCCGGATCGCCATCGCCGTCCCGTGCAGGAAGTCCAGTACGACTTGACTTCTGCGCGGTAGACTCAACGGGTGCCTGGCCGTGTCACACCCGGGACGGACCAACCAGCGGCCGAAAGCCGACCGGTCCCGGGTATCGAGCGATCCGCCATCCGGGTCCTGCTCGTCGACGACCATCGCGCCCTCGCCGACGCCCTGAGCCGCCTGTTGGCGACCGAGCCGGGGATCACCATGGTCGGCAGCGCCTACTCGGCCGCCGAAGCGCGGGTCCGACTGCGCCATCCCGTCGACGTGGTCCTGATGGACTATCTGCTGCCCGACGGGACCGGCGCAGAGCTCGCTCGGGCGTCGAAGGCCCGCTGGCCGCGCGCGCAGGTCATCATGCTGACGGCATACGACGACGACGAGACCGTCCTCGAGTCGATCCAGGCCGGCGCCGACGGCTTCCTCGCCAAGACCGCCTCGATCGACGAGATCCTGACCGCGGTCCGGGCGGCCCATGCCGGCGAGACGCTGCTGCCGCCGTCCGTCATCGCCAAGATCGCCATGCGGGTCAAGGTGGCCCGCGAGCAGGGGGCGGACGCCGCTCCGGTCGAGCCCCTGACGACCCGCGAGCTCGAGATCCTCCGCCTGCTCAGCGCGGGCCGGACGACCAAGGAGATCTGCACGGAGCTTGCGATCGCCCCCAACACGCTCCGGACCCACGTGCAGAACATCACCGCGAAGCTGCACGTCCACTCGAAGCTCGAGGCCGTCGTGACGGCGCTCAAGCTGGGATTGGTCGATCCGCCGACACCCGAGGACCGCCTCTACCCGTAGGTGGGCCGATCAGGTCCAGCTGGCATCATCCCTGCGCCCGCCCGACGATCCCCCCGAACGCCGCTGGTGCGCGCGCCGATCGGTGGCCCGACGCTCCGCGGTCGGTTCGGGCGGGCCGGGCTCGTCCGGCAGGTTCTGGCGGCGAAGCTGCTCGCGGCGCTCCGCTTCGCGTCGTTCCGCGTTCAGATACGCGCCGCAGCGCGGGCAACGACGCTCCTCGGCGAACAGCGACTCGATCGGTGAGACCGTGTAGATCTGACGGCCGCACGACCAGCAGGCCAGTCTGGGCATGGTTGGATGCTACCCCCGATGCATCGCGTGGGCGCGGGTCAGACCTTCGGCAGCCCGGCCAGCGCGGCCTCGACCTTCTCGATCGGGTACTCGTAGTCCTCGAGGTTCCCGCTGAGATACCGCTCGTAAGCCGACAGATCGAAGTGACCGTGGCCGCAAAGGTTGAACAGGATAACCTTGGATTCGCCGGCCGCCTTCGCCTTGAGCGCCTCCTCGATGGCGGTGTGGATGGCGTGCGTCGGCTCCGGCGCGGGCAAGATGCCCTCGGTCCGGGCGAACTGGACTCCGGCCGCGAAGCTGGCCCGCTGGTGGACGCTCCGGGCCTCGATGAGATCGTGCTCCTTGAGCAGCGAGACCAGCGGCGCCATCCCGTGGTAGCGCAGACCGCCGGCATGGATCGGCTCCGGGATGAAGTCGTGGCCGAGGGTATGCATCTTGACCAGCGGGGTCATCTGGGCCGTGTCGCCGAAGTCGTAGGCGTAGACGCCCCGGGTCAGGCTCGGGGCCGCCTCGGGCTCGACCGCGATGACCTGGTACTTCCGCCCGCCGCGGAACGTCTGGCCGAGCCACGGGAACGTCAGCCCGGCGAAGTTCGAGCCGCCGCCCGCGCACCCGATGATGACTTCCGGTTCCTCCCCGGCCATCTCCATCTGGAGGATGGACTCCTGGCCGATGACGGTCTGGTGGAGGAGGACGAAGTCGAAGACCGACCCGAGCGAGTACTTCGTCCCGGGGTGGGTGACCGTGTCCTCGATGGCCTCGCTGATCGCGATCCCGAGCGAGCCCGTGTTGTCGGGCGTCGCGTTCAGCACCTTGCGCCCGTACTCGGTGGCGAGCGACGGGCTGGCGACGACCTCGGCACCGTACGTCTCCATGAGCATCCTGCGATACGGCTTCTGGTCGTAGCTCGCCCGGACCATGAACACCTTGATCTCGAGACCGAACAGCGCGCCGGCGAACGCCAGGGCGGT
>JADGQI010000041.1 GCA_017881905.1 Chloroflexota bacterium | reverse complement strand
TCGGGCGTGGCCCGGGCGATCGGTTCGCGACGGGAAGCCGATGCCCATCTCGCGACCGCCCGAGCCTTCCAGGCCAGGATCGACGGCCATGACGAGGCGTCGGCCTGGGAGTCGCTCGCTCGAACGTGGGAGGACCTCGGGATCCCCTACCAGGTCGCTCGCGCACGGTGGCGCCAGGCGGAGGCCGCCCTCGGCGCCGGAGACGGGCGGCCGGGTCGGGCCGCCGCGCGCCGGCCGCTCCTCGACGCGGTCCGGATCGCGCGGGAGCTCGGCGCCCGGCCGCTCCTCCGCGAGCTCGAGGAGTTGGCAGGTCGTGCCCGGATCGCGATCCCCGGGGTCCCGGGAGCGGAGACCGAGGTCGAGACCGAAACGACGGGGGTCCCTGCGCCGGTCGCCGTGGCGGTGGGTCCCGGGCGCGACGGGTCGAGCGATGGGACCGGCGTCGAAGCGGGCGGTCTCGTCCGCGACTTCGTCGGGCCCGCTCGTCCCAAGTCGGCCGTCTTCGGGCTCAGCCCGCGCGAGCGGGAGGTCCTCCTCCTGTTGGCAGCCGGCAGGACCAACCGTGAGATCGGCGAGCACTTGTTCATCAGCCAGAAGACCGTCGGCGTCCACGTCGGCAACATCCTGGCCAAGCTCAGCGTGTCGGGCCGGGTCGAGGCCGCTGCCGTGGCCATCCGCCTGGGCCTGACCGACCGACGCTGAGCGAGCCACGGTTGACGGCCCGCCGCCCTCGCCCGTACCATCCGCCCACAACCGAAGAGCGCTTATCAAGAGTGGCGGAGGGACCGGCCCGTCGAAGCCACGACAACCTACCGGCGACGCAGTCGGCAAGGTGCCAAATCCGGGCAGGTCCTCCTGCGAGATAAGGGAATCACCCGAGACCCTTCCTCCGAGGAAGGGTCTTCTCGTTTCCCGGTCCCGAGCGCCGAACACGCCGACCGCCGAGGACCGACCCCGACCATGACCGCGCAGCTGCTGACCGGAACGCCGACACCCGACCTCGGGCGACGTCCGGCCGTGCCCGGGCAGCGGATCGTCGGGCTGCGCTGCCGCAACTGCGATCGTGCGGAAGCGCTCGGGCCGAGCTACGTCTGCCCAGCCTGCTTCGGACCGCTCGAGGTCGCCTACGACCTGGCCGCGATCACCGGGCTGATCGACCGGGCGACGATCGCGGCCCGACCGGCGGGTCTCTGGCGTTACCTCGAGCTGCTGCCGGTCGATGCGCCGCCGGCCCGCGGTCTCGCCGTCGGTTCGACCCCGCTGGTCCACGCGGACCGACTCGGCGGGGCCCTCGGGATCGATCGACTCCTGATCAAGGACGACACGCGCAACCCGACCCTGTCGTTCAAGGATCGCGCGGTGGCCATCGCGGCGACCCGCGCCGTGGACTTCGGGTTGAGCGCGCTCGCCTGCGCGTCGACCGGCAACCTGGCCGGCGCGACCGCCGCCGCCGCGGCGGCCGTCGGGTTGCCGGCCTACGTCTTCATCCCCGCCGATCTCGAGCCGGCGAAGATCGACCACGCGCTGGCCTACGGCGCCACGGTCGTTCCGATCGACGGGACCTACGACGACGTCAATCGGCTCTGCCTCGAAGTCGCCGACGAGCTCGGCTGGGGCTTCGTCAACGTCAACCTCCGGCCGTTCTACGCCGAGGGCAGCAAGACGCTCGCGTTCGAGATCGCGGAGGCACTCGGCTGGCGGCTGCCCGACGTCATCGTCGCCCCGATCGCCTCGGGTGCCATGTTCATCAAGCTGGCCAAGGCGTTCGACGAGCTGGCCGAGGTCGGGCTGATCGATCGACGGACGCCGGTCCGCTTCGTCGGCGGCCAGGCCGCCGGCTGCGCACCGGTCGCGACCGCATTCGCGGCCGGCACCGACGTCATCGACCCGGTCCGAACGCCCGACACGATCGTCCGCTCGCTGGCCATCGGCAACCCGGCCGACGGCCGCTACGCCGTGGAGCTCGCGAACGCGAGCGGCGGCACGATCGAGGCGATCCCCGACGCCGCGACGGCGGAGGCGATCCGACAGGTCGCGCGACTCGAGGGGATCTACCCGGAGACCGCGGGCGGGGTGACCCTCGCCGCGGCGCAGGCCGCCCGGGCCCGCGGGATCATCCGCGACGGCGACGAGGTCGTGGCACTGCTCACCGGGAACGGGCTCAAGACGCCCGACGCGGTCCGCTTCGGCGAGGGCGACGATGGCGCGGCCCGCGAACGAGCGCGCGGTGGGCAGCCGGGCCTGGCCCCCAGCCTGCCGCCGCGGTTCTCGGCCTTCGAAGCGTGGCTCGAGTCATGAGCCTCGTCCGGATCCCGCCGGTCCTCCGGACGTCGACCGGTGGCGAGAAGCAGGTCGAGGTCGGCGGCGCTACCGTGCGGGAGGTCATCGACGGCCTGGTCACGACCTATCCGGGGCTGGCACCGCAGCTGCTCGACGGGCAGGGCGACCTGAATCGGTTCGTCAACGTCTTCCTCAACGACACCGACGTCCGTCACCTCCAGGCGCTCGACACGCCGGTCGACCCGCGCGACACGCTGATGCTCCTGCCCGCGATGGCGGGCGGCGACGGCCCCGACCCACTGGCGGGCGCCGCGCCGCGCCACGGCACGCACGGCGGGCCGTGCTCCTGTCCGGGGCGGGTCGCCATTCGCTGACGCCGACCACGGCGCACGACGAGCGACTCGCGGAACCCGGCCCGGCCACCCGTCCCATCGTGCCCAGGAGAACCCCCTTCGTGTCGATCCCCGTTCGCAGCCCCATCCGTCTCATCGACCCGCGCGGCCAGCGTTTCGGCGCCGCCGGGTCGGCCATCGTCCTCGTCCTCGCCATCGTCCTCGCCCTGCCGATCGTCGTGGCGCTGGTCGCGCTCGCGCTCGGGGTGAGCTCCGCGCTCGGGACCCGCACCTTCGTCTTCGGCCGGCCGTGGCCGTACGTCCGGGATCTGCTGAAGCTCGGCCCGCCGGCGGCGCCCGAGCCAGAGGTCGGCCCGCGATTCGCCCAGGCGCTCGGGTTCACCTTCCTCGCGCTCGGCTTCGTCCTGCTCGTCGCCGGCGCCCGGCCCATCGGCTGGCTCCCGGTCCTCGCGGTGGTCGCCCTCCAGACGCTCCTCGCGACCACCGGCTACTGCCTCGGCTGCCGGTTGTACGGCCTCCAGTGGTGGGTTCCCGAGCAGTTCGACCGGTTCGTCCTGCGGCGGACGCCGACCGTCGACTGAGCGGATCGATCGCGCGATCCGCCAACGGATCGCAACCGAGCGGTGGCGCATCCGACGCCGACGGGCCGTTCGCCAAGGCGTCATCCTGTGGACGTGAGCACTGCCACGGGTCGGTTCGAGGTGCCCGCGGCCGACGACGTCGTCTCGATCGACGGCGTGGCCGTGGCCCGCGGCGAGCCGCTGAAGATCCTGGTCGCCGACGACGAACCGGCGATGGTCGGGGTCATCGGCGCGATCCTCGGCAGCGCCGGACATCGGATCATCGCCGCCTACGACGGGCGGGAGGCGATCCGCCGGTTCGAGGAGGATCGGCCGGACCTCGTCCTGCTCGACCTGGCGATGCCAGGGATGGACGGCGCCGACGTCTGCCGGCGGATCCGGGCGGCCGGCGACACGCCGATCATCGTCGTGTCGGGCGAGAGCGACCTCGGGGTCACCGTGGAGCTGCTCGACGCCGGCGCGGACGACTACATCCGCAAGCCGTTTCGCGCCGCCGAGCTCCTCGCCCGGACGCGGACCGTCGTCCGGCGCCAGCGACGGGCCCCGTCCCGCGACGGCTGGCTGGTCGACCGCAACCGTCACGAGGTGACCTGGATCGGGCGCCGCGTGGACCTGACCGTGACCGAGTTCCGGCTCATGTCACGGCTGGTCGACCGACTCGACGAGGTCGTCGATCGACGCGACCTGCTCGCTTACGCCTGGCCTGGGGTCGAGAGCCCGGACCCGCTCTGGCTCAAGCCGCACATGGCGCGCCTCCGGTCCAAGCTCATCGCGGTCGGCGCTCCAGTCCCGGTCCCCATCCGCGGGGTGGGCTATCGGCTCGACGACGGGTCCGACGACGGGCTCGGTGGCGGGACGGTTGCGAGCCCCGCATCCGAGTGGTCACCGGCCGACGGCGAGGCGTAACCGTCGCGGCGCCGACGCGCCACTCCCTGAGCGTCGAATCGGGCGGCCAACGCGCCTAGCCTCCTGATGGGTACGCCCTCGCCCCAGCCTGACGATCGTCGGACGCGAGGGTCCCACTGGAGTGAGGGTCGAGCGATGCGAGATCGGATCAGACGCGGAACGATCGCCGCCGGGATCGGTGCGGCCTTGCTGGCGGTCCTGCCGGGGACGGTGGCGGCTGCCGATGGGTCGAAGATCGACACCGGCGACACGGCCTGGATGCTGATGTCGACGGCCCTGGTCATGATCATGCTCCCGGGTCTCGCGCTGTTCTACGGCGGCCTCGTCCGGCGCAAGAACGTGCTGTCGACGATCATGCACAGCTTCTTCGGGCTGGCCATCGTCAGCATCGTCTGGGTCCTCATCGGCTTCACGCTCGCGTTCGGCCCCGATGTCGGCGGGGCCGGGCTCATCGGCAACCTCGACTATGTCGGCTTCAACAACGTGGGCCAGGCGCCGAGCACGGTCTACGCAGTGACGATCCCGTTCCTCCTGTTCGCCGGGTTCCAGCTGATGTTCGCGGCGATCACGCCCGCGCTCATCACCGGAGCGTTCGCCGAACGGAAGCGGTTCGGGGCATTCGTCCTGTTCACGATCCTGTGGTCGATCCTGGTCTACTCGCCGATCGCCCACTGGGTCTGGTCGGTCGACGGCTGGCTGTACAAGCTCGGCGCGCTCGACTTCGCTGGCGGCACGGTCGTCCATGTCAGCTCCGGCGTGTCCGCGCTGATCGTCGCGATCCTCATCGGCAAGCGCGTGCTGAACGGCGAGAGCACCGAGCCGCACGACGTGCCGATGACCGTCCTCGGGGCGGGGCTGTTGTGGTTCGGCTGGTTCGGCTTCAATGCCGGCTCGGCCCTGACGGCCGGCGGTCTGGCCGCGAGCGCCTTCGTGGTGACCAACACCGCCGCCGCCGCCGCGACGATCACCTGGGTCGGCGCGAGCTACCTCCACAAGCGCAAGGTCAGCGTCGTCGGGGCCGCCTGCGGCGCCGTCGCGGGCCTGGTCGCGATCACCCCCGCGTCGGGCTTCGTGACCGTCGGCGGAGCGTTGATCATCGGCCTCGTGGCCGGCGGGCTGTGCTACAGCGCGACCCTGCTTCGGGCGCGGATCAAGGTGGACGACGCGCTCGACGTGTTCGCGGTCCACGGTGTCGGCGGGATGTTCGGGGCGGTGGCCACGGGCGTCTTCGCCACGGCCGCGGTCCAGCAGGCGTACAGCGGGCTGATCGACGGCAACCCGCAGCAGGTCCTGATCCAGATCGTCGCGGTCGGGGCGACCGTCGGCTACGCGGTCGTGGCCACGTTCATCATCGTCAAGGTCGTCGACGTGATCCTCGGGATCCGCGTTCCGGGTGTCCAGGAAGAGGCCGGTCTCGACCTCGCGGTCCACGGCGAGGCGGCCTACCAGGTCTAGCCCGTCATCGGGGTCCCGGGCGGTTTCAGGCGCCGCCCGGCGACCCACCCGGCCCGTGCGAGGCAGCCAGCTCGAGCACGAACTGGCTGCCCGCCGGGATCCGGTCCTCGAGCCTGAGCTCGCCCTGCATCGCCCGCGCCAGGTGACGTGCGGCGAATAACCCGATCCCGGCCCCGCGCGGGGAGTCGTCGCGGCGGACGAACGGCTCGAACAGCCGCTCCCGCCACTCGTCGGGGATGCCCGGGCCGTCGTCCGTGACGGCGAGCAGGACACGGCCCCCGTCACGCCAGCCGAAGACCTCGATCCGGCCGCCGGCAGGCGCGTACTTCGCGGCGTTCTCCAGGAGGTACTCGAGCAGTCGGCCGAGGAGCTCGGCCGATCCCATCGCCATGAGCGGACGCTCGGGGAACGAGGCGCTCAACCGATGGCGGCGGAGGATCGACCCGAGCGAGGCGAGGATCGTCTCCACCACCGCCGCGATGTCGACGGGTGCGAGTGTCGGCGGCGGCTCGCGCAGGACCCGCAGGCTGGCCAGGATGGAGTCGACCATCGAGTCGAGGCGGTCGACCTGGCTCAACGCCTCGGCCTCCCAGCGGCTGGCCTGCCCGATCCCCGCCGCCCGGGTCTCCGCTCCGATCAGCTCGAGGCTGGCCCGGACGACGGCCAGCGGCGTCCGCAGCTCGTGGGTCACGATCGTGACCAGGCTGGCCCTCGCCTCGTCGATCGCGCGAAGGCTGTCGACCTGCGCCTCCGCCTCGGCCTGCAGCCGGCCCTTCTCGACGATGCCCGCGAGGAGGACCGCCAGCGTCTCGAGGAAGCGGACGTCGCTCCGTCGGAAGGCCCGCCGACGGACGGTCTGGACGTTGAGCACGCCGACGACCGCGTCGTTCCAGATCAGCGGGACCGAGCACATCGAGGTGAGGCGTGGTTCGTCGAGGCCCTGGAGCCAGGCGAACCTGCGGTCGCGCCGGACGTTGAGGCTGACCTGCGGCGTCCGGCTGAGCGCCGCCCGGCCGGTGATGCCCACGCCCATCGGCAGCCGGGCCACCCCGATCTGGTCGCGGTCGAGGCCGTTCGTGGCCGCCAGGGTGACCCCCGAGCCGTCCCGGTCGACGAGATAGACGGAGCACACCTCCGTATCGGCCGCGGCGGTCGTCCGATCGATGATCGTCCGCATCAGCTCATCCCACGTCCGCGCGGACGTCGTGAGCCGGGCGACCTCCTCGAGGAACGTCAGCTCGGCGAGGCGGCCGGCCGCTCGATCCGTCGTGCGCTCGATCGGGCGTCCGCGGGGGCCATCGATCGGGCGTCCGCGTGGGTGTTCGGTCACGGGCCCGATCGTGAGCGGTGCCGGAGATCCGGTCAATGGCCGGTCCTTGGCAGGCCGCTCTCGCGCAGCCTCGTACCGAAACGGTGACCCGGTCGCAACCGAGCACCCACCCCGTCGCGCCCGTCTCGCGACGGACGAGCCGGCGTGACGCTCCTACGGTGGGCGTCCGATCCGAACGCGCGCACAGCGGAGGACGCTCAGATCGCCAGGTCCGACCGCCACCGGACGCCGTTGTACGACCCGCGGTATGAGCACGATGCCTGCGGTGTCGGCTTCGTCGCGGACGCCGGCGGTCGATCGCGCACAGCGGTCCTGCCGCTGGCCCTGGCCGGGCTCGGGTCGCTCGGACACCGCGGCGCGTTCGCGGCGGACGGCGCGTCGAGCGACGGCGCGGGGGTGCTGCTGCCGCTCGAACCGAGCGTGCTCGCCCACCTGGCCCCGGACGTCGGGGGCCGTCCCGGCGTCGTGTCGCTGTTCCTGCCGCGTGGCCGGAAGGGTGGCGCGGCCGCCCGGGCGATCGTCGCGCGCGCCCTCGCCGAGGAGCGACTCCCGGTGCCGATCTGGCGGGAGGTCCCAGCCGACCCGGCCGCCCTCGGTCGCGAGGCCGGCGCGACCCGCCCGACCTTCGCCCAGGCGGTCGTCGAGCGTCCGGCCGGCCTCTCGGACGCCCGGTTCGAGCTCCGTCTGGTCCTCGCCCGCCGACGGATGGAGGCGGCCGCCCGTGGCGCTGGGTCCTCGGCGGCGAGCTTCGCGGTGCCATCGGCGTCGTGTCGGACGGTGGTCTACAAGGGGCTCGTCGCCGGCGACCGGCTGGCCCAGCTCTACCCGGATCTCGCCTCGGGCCTGAGCGTCAGCCATGCCATCTTCCATCAGCGCTATGCCACCAATACGCGTCCCGACTGGCGCCTCGCCCAGCCGTTCCGGGCGATCGCGCACAACGGCGAGATCAATACCATCCGGACGAACCGCGACCAGGTCCGCGGACGAACGGCCGATCCGCTCGGCGCGATCGGTTCGGCCGCCCGACGACTGATGGAGGCCGGGCCGCTCCTGTCGCCCGACGGCTCCGACTCGCTGTCGCTCGACGAAGCGCTCGAGCTGGCGGTCGCGACCGGCTGGACCCTCGAAGCGGCGCTCCTCGCGCTGATCCCGGAAGCCTCGGCGCTCCGGCCGATGAGCCATCCCCTGGCCGGGGCGTTCGCCCGGCGGACGGCGGGGTTCCTGGCACCGTGGGACGGGCCGGCGGCGCTCGTGTTCGGCGACGGCCGCCGCGTCGGGGCGCTGGTCGACCGCAACGGTCTGCGCCCCCTGGCGTTCGCGATCACCCGCGATCGGGTCGTGGCGGCGGCCTCGGAGGCGGGTGCCGTGCCGATCGCCGCAGCGGACACGATCCGCCGCGGCCGGCTCGGGCCGGGCGAGCTGCTCCTGGTCGACCCGCGCCGCGGGGCGATCCTCGAGGATGTCGAGGCCAAGACGGAGATCCTTCGGCGGACCTGGCGTCCGGACGAACCGCGGGCCTCCTTCGTCGACCGCCCGATCGCGCTCGACCGCCCGATCGCCGTCGACCGACCCGCAGCCGTCGAACGTGACGGCCGACCGAGCGTCGCCTCGACGATGCTCGCCCTCCGCCTGCTGGCCGGCCTCGACGCGGAGCGAGCCCGACTCGACATCCGGACCATGGTCCTCGAGGCGAAGGAGCCGCTCTGGAGCATGGGCGACGACACGCCCACGCCGGCGCGGGGGCGGATCGATCGGCCGGTCGTCGACCACCTCCGCCAGGCGTTCGCCCAGGTGACCAACCCACCGATCGATCCCGAGCGCGAACGCGCGGTGATGGATCTGCACGTCGAACTGGGGCGGCGACCGGCGCTGCTGGGCGGGATCCCCGTCGCCCCGCGGACCGTCCGGCTCGACCGGCCGGTGGTCGCCGACCTCGACGGTCTCCTCGCGCGATGCGGCGGGCGTCACATCCGCCGACTCGATGCGACCTGGGACCCGGCCGACGGGCCGGATGGTCTGCGTCGCGCGCTCGACCGGCTGGCACTCGAGGCGGTGCTCGCCGTCGAGTCCGGCTCCGTCGAGGTCGTGGTCGTGTCCGACCGCGGCTACTCGCTCGACCGGCTGCCGATCCCGAGCGTCCTGGCGATCGGGGCGGTCCACACCGCCCTGGGGAGCGCCGGCCTCCGCGGGCGCGCCGACATCGTCGGCGATGCTGCCGACGTCCTGGACGTCCACGCGATGGCGATGGCGATCGCCGCCGGCGCGACGGTCGTCCATGCGCGGCTAGCGATCGAGCTGGCTGCCGAGCTCGCCGGCGGCCGCGGCGTCGAGTCTATGACCGAGGCCGACGCGGTCGGCCGGCTGCTCGATGCGTTCGAGGCGGGTCTGCGCAAGACCCTCGCCCGGATGGGGATCTCGGCGGTGGCGTCCTACGTCGGCGGGGCCCTGTTCGAAACGCTCGAGCTCGCGCCGGACGTCGTGGAGCGCTGCTTCCCGGCGGCGGCGGCATGGCCGGGCACGCTCGGGTTCGGTGCGCTCGCCAGCCGCGGCTTGCGTCGACTGGCCATCGCCCGGGCGCTGGCAGGTTCGACCGCCGGAGCCAGGCTGGCGGACCCGGGCCTGGCCAGGTTCCGAGCGGACGGCGAGCGGCACCTCTACGCCCCGGCGACGGTCAAGGCGATCCAGGCGGTCGCCGACGGCGACGCCCACGACCTGACGGCCGCGCACCGGGCCGACCCGGCCCTGGTCCGCGACGGCCTGCGGATCCGCCGGCCGCGGACCGTCCGACCGGTGTCGCTCGAGGAGGTCGAGTCCGCCCGGTCGATCGCCCGACGCTTCGTGGCCAGCGCGATGAGCGTGGGTGCGCTCAGCCCCGAGGCGCACCAGGCGGTGACGATCGGCATGCAACGCGCCGGCGGCGCCGCGAACACCGGCGAGGGCGGCGAGGACCCGGCGTGGTACCGAGCGGGGCCGGCCGGCGAACGTCACGATGCGCGGATCAAGCAGGTCGCATCCGCACGGTTCGGGGTGACCGCGACCTATCTCGCCCGGGCGGACCAGCTCGAGATCAAGATCGCGCAGGGTTCCAAGCCGGGTGAAGGCGGCCAGCTGCCGGCGAAGAAGGCGACGGCCGAGATCGCGGCGCTCAGGCGTGCCCAACCCGGGCAGGCGTTGATCAGCCCGCCGCCTCACCACGACATCTATTCGATCGAGGACCTGGCCCAGCTCATCGCGGATCTGCGCGCGATCAACCCCGTCGCCCGGATCGGGGTCAAGCTGGTGGCCAGTCGCGGTGTCGGGACGATCGCTGCCGGGGTGGTCAAGGCTGGTGCCGACTACATCCATCTCGCCGGGCACGCGGGCGGGACCGGTGCCAGCCCGCTGAGCTCGATCAAGCACGCGGGCGCGCCGTGGGAGCTCGGGCTGGCCGAGGTCCACCAGACGCTCGTGCGGCACGGCCTCCGGGACCGCGTGATCCTGCGCACCGACGGCGGGCTGCAGGTCGGGCGGGACGTGCTCGTCGCGGCGCTCCTCGGGTCCGAGGAGTTCGGGTTCGGGACGGCCACGCTGGTCGCGCTCGGCTGCGACATGGCCCGCCAGTGCCACCTCGACACCTGCCCGACCGGTATCGCGACGCAGCGGCCCGACCTGCGAGCCAAGTTCACCGGCTCGCCCGAACAGGTCGAGCGGTTCGCGCTGGCCGTGGCCGAGGATGTCCGCCATGGGCTGGCGGTCATCGGCGCGCGCTCGATCGCAGAGATCGTCGGCGAGGGTCGGCGCTACCTGGTCCGGGCAACGAGCCAGGACCCGACCGACCTCCGGACGCTGATCGGTGCGGCGGGCTGGGAGGCCGGAGCGACCCGGCGGTCGGACCCGGCCCGCGCCCGGGACGGCATCCTTCGCCAGGTCGCTTCTCCGACCGAGCACCGGCTGGTCGCGGATCTCTGGTCGGGCGGGCGGCCCCCGAGCGGACCGCTCGACGTCGCGACCGCCGACCGATCGTTCGGTGCCGAGCTGACGGGCGCGCTCGAGCGTGGCGAGATCGGACTCGACGGCGAGGGCCGCCTGCGGCTCGACCTGCGCGGCTCGGCGGGACAGAGTTTCGGTGCCTTCCTCGCCCCAGGTCTCGAGCTGACCCTCGTCGGTCAGGCCAACGACTATGTCGGCAAGGGTCTGTCTGGGGGGACGGTCGTGATCCGCCCGGAACCCGAGCTGCTCGCCGGTCCCGCGCCGTCCACGCTCGCCGGCAACGTCTGCCTGTTCGGGGCGACCGCCGGCCGCCTTCACGTCGTCGGCCGGGCGGGGATGCGCTTCGCCGTCCGGAACAGCGGCGCGGAGGCGGTCGTCGAGGGCCTCGGCGCGCACGGCTGCGAGTACATGACCGGCGGTGTCGTCGTCGTCCTCGGGGCGATCGGCGCGAACTTCGGCGCCGGCATGACCGGCGGACGGGCGTACCTCCTCGACCCGACCGGCCGATCGGCGCCCGCTCTGGCCGGCGCGAGCGTCGTCGCCACCCGCCTGTCGGCCGCCCTCCGCGACCGACCCGACGGCGCCGAGCGCTCGGCCGAGCTGAGGCGGTTGATCGCGGCCCACGCCGAGGCCGGGTCGGAGCTGGCCGAGCGACTCGTCGCGCTGGGCGGCCCTCGACCGGAGGACATCTGGCTGGTCGAGCCGATCGACGCCGCCGGGTCGGACATCGCCGTCGCCGATGCGCTCGTTCCGACGATGTCGGCGGCCGCCGGAGTGGCCGCCGCAGCCGCCGCTCGGCCGCTCGGCCGCCCTCCCGGTGCCTACACTCTCCTGAGCTGAGCGGTCGGCGCTGCCGGGCCGCTAGCGTCCCGGAGGAGACATCGATGCCCGCCCGTCCGAACCCGGCCGTTCGCGGCGAGCCGCGCGGGATCGGGACGGCAGGAGCGCGCGATCCCCTGGCCCGCGAGGTCCGCCTCCTCGGCTCGCTCCTCGGCCAGGTGATCGTCGAACAGGAGGGCCTTGACCTGCTCGAGCTCGTCGAGCGGGTTCGGCGCCGGACGATCGCGCTGCGTCAGGCCGAGGACGCCGCCGAGCGCGCCAGGCTGTCCGCCGAGCTCGACGCCCTCGACCTGCCTCGGGCCGAGGCGTTGATCCGCTCGTTCGCGTTGTACTTCCAGCTGGTCAACCTGGCGGAGGAGCGCCACCGCATCCGGACCCTGCGTCGGCGCGAGCGCGCGGCACGCGGCGGGATCCTCGACGACTCGGTGGCCGAGGCCGTTCGCCGGATGTGGCGGACCGGTCGCCGGGTCGAGGACATCGTCGACCTGGTCGGCCGGCTCGAGATCGGCCCCGTCCTGACCGCCCACCCGACCGAGGCTCGTCGGCGGACCCTCCTCGTGGCCCTGCGTCGCTGCCATCGGCTGGTCGAGCGGCTCGACGATCCGCGTCTCACCCACGATGAGGACCTCGATATCCGGCGCCGGCTCCGCGAGGAGATCACCCTGCTCTGGCGGACCGCCGACCTTCGCTCGGTCGCGCCGACCCCGCTCGACGAGGTCCGGACGGCGATGACCTACTTCGACGAGACGCTGTTCACGGTCGTCCCGCTGCTGTATCGGGCGGTGGACGGGGCGCTCGATCCGCTCATCGAGGCGGAGCGCCGGCGGGCGCTGGGTCGGGCCGGGCGGCTCGAGGCCGAGGATCCGCCGGTCACCGACGTCGATCGGACGGGGACGCGCGAACCGCTCGTGCCGGCCTTCTTCCGCTGGGGCAGCTGGATCGGGGGCGATCGCGACGGCAACCCGGCGGTGACGGCGGAGACGACCGGCCACGTCCTGCGCATCCACTCCGACCATGTCATCCATGGGTACGAGGCGGTCGCCACCCGGCTGATGCAGACCGTCGCCTCCACCAAGGCCATGGACCGCGTCCCGCCGGCGCTGGCCCGACGACTCGTCGCCGACGACGACGCGCTGCCCGAGACGATGCGCCAGCTCCGCCGCCGGTTTCCCGAGGAACCCTACCGCCAGCGGTTCGGCGCGATCGCCGAGCGGCTGCGCCGGACCCGGGCCGGCCTGACCGCGGCGGCCGGCGTCCCGCTCGGCGGTCGGTATCACGACCCCGCAGAGCTCATCGACGAGCTCGATGAGCTTGCCGCTGCGCTCGTCGACGATCGTCTGGCTCGGGTGACGTGGGGCGAGCTCCAGGATCTCCGCTGGCAGGTCGAGACGTTCGGGTTTCATCTCGCGGCGCTCGAAGTCCGTCAGCACAGCGGCGTCCACCAGGCGGCGCGCGCCGCGATCGCCCGGGGCGACCTCGAGACCGAGCTGCCGGGGGCGCCGGGCGTGACCGCGGCCGAGGTCCTCGCGACCTTCCGGTCGATCGCGGATACCCAGGCACGATTCGGCGCCGCATCGACCGGGCGCTACATCATCAGCTTCACCAGGTCCGCCGTCGACGTCCTCGACGTCATGGAGCTGGCGCGGCTGGCCGGCGCGGCCGACCCGCCGGCGGCGGTGACCAGCGGTTTCGGCCCGGGCACCCCCGTCCTCGACCTGGTCCCGCTGTTCGAGTCGGCCGACGCGCTCGAAGGCTGTGCCGGGATCATCGATACGCTCCTGGCCGACCCGAGGTATCGGGCCCATCTCGCGACACGCGGGGACCGGCAGGAGGTCATGCTCGGCTACTCCGACTCGAACAAGGAGTCCGGGTTCCTCGCCGCCAACCGGCTGCTCTACCGTGCCCAGGCCGCCCTGGTGGACACCACCCATCGGCACGGCCTCCGGTTGACCCTCTTCCACGGCCGCGGAGGCGCGATCGGCCGAGGCGGCGGGCCGACGAACCGGGCGATCCTCGCCCAGGCGCCCGGCTCGATCGACGGCCGCCTGCGGATGACCGAACAGGGCGAGGTGATCGCCGCGAACTACGCGAACCCGGCGATCGCCCGCCGACAGCTCGAGCAGCTGACCGCGGCGGTCCTGATCGCCTCGACCCCGGAGCATGATCGTCTGGTCGCCGAGGCCGGGGCGGCGGGGGCGGCGGCCATCGACGAGCTGGCGGCCACCTCGAAGGGCGCCTACCGTCGCCTCGTCTGGGAAGACCCGGACTTTCCATCGTTCTTCCGCGATGCGACGCCGATCCTGGAGATCTCGGCGCTCCGCCTCGGGTCGCGACCCGCCTCGCGGGGTCGGCGCAGCGCGATCGGGCCCGGGTCGCCTGGAACGGAGCCCCAGCCACCGCTGTCGATCGGTTCGTTGCGCGCCATCCCGTGGGGATTCGCCTGGTCGCAGGCGCGTCTGAACCTGCCCGGGTGGTACGGCCTCGGATCGGCCCTCGAGGCGTATCGCGCCGCGCACGGCGACGCCGGTCTCGACGGCCTCGGCGCTCTGTACCGGGCGTGGCCGCTGTTCGAGACGATCCTCGACAACGCCGAGATGACCCTCGCCAAGGCCGACATCGGCGTCGCGCGACTGTACGCCGGGCTGGCCCATGGACCGGACGCTGGGCGGATCTGGGAGACCATCGAGGCCGAGCACGAACGGACGGTCCGGCTTCTCCTCCGGGTCACCGGGCGCGACCACCTGCTCGACGGCCTGCCGGTCCTCCAGCGCTCGATCGAGCTACGCAACCCGTACGTCGACTCGCTGTCGGAGCTCCAGGTGCGCCTGCTTGCCCGGCTGCGTGCGACGACCCCGGCGGATCCCGACCATGGCGAGCTCCTGCGCCTGGTCCAGCTGACGATCAACGGCATCGCCGCGGGCCTGCGCAACACCGGTTAGGCCCGGCGGTCGCGGAGTTGAAACCGGGCAGGGGCATGTCGGCGTAGCCCTTCATGTCACTCGCGGTCCGTCGATGCGCCCACGCGGGCGCCAGGCCGCCTGGACCGGGAGGTCGCCGATGATCCAGCGTCGAGCCATCGCAGCCGGGGCCGCACTCGGGCTCCTCCTCCTCTCGGCGGTGCCCGCAGCGGCCGCCGGCCCGCGACCGCCGAACGTCTACCAGACGCACGTCTTCGTGTCTGACGGGACGATCGCCGCCGACCATGTCGACCCGAACCTGGTCAACGGCTGGGGCGTCGTCCACGGTCCGACGACCCCGTGGTGGGTCGCCAACAACGGGACGGCCACGTCCACGCTCTACACCGGAGCGGGCGCACCGTTGCCGCTCGTCGTCAACGTCCCGGGCGCGCCGACGGGGACCGTTTTCAACGGCGGCACCGGCTTCGTCGTCAGCAACGGCGCCGCGTCCGGCCCGGCGCGCTTCCTGTTCGCATCGGAGGATGGCACGATCTCGGGCTGGAACCCCGGCGTCCCGGCGTCCAACCCGCCCGTCGCGTCGACCCAGGCCTTCGTCACGGCCGAGCACGGCAAGTCGATCTACAAGGGTCTCGCGATCGCGACCTGGAACGGGGCCGACTACCTCTACGCGACAGACTTCCATCGCGACCGGATCGACGTCTATGACAGCACCTTCACCCGCAAGCACTGGGAGCACGCGTTCGTCGATCCTCGGCTGCCGCGCCACTACGCCCCGTTCGGGATCCAGAATCTGAACGGGACCATCTACGTCACCTACGCCCGCCAGGATGCGCAGCGCTCCGACGAGATCGCCGGGATGGGCAAGGGCTTCGTCAGCGCCTTCGATCCGCGCGGCCACTTCCTCGGTCGGGTCGCCTCGCGTGGCGCGTTGAACGCTCCATGGGGCCTCGCCTGGGCGCCGGCATCCGGCTTCGGCCGGTTCAACGGCGACCTGCTCGTCGGCAACTTCGGGAACGGCCGGGTCAACGGGTATCGCTGGCTCAAGGGCCACTGGCACTTCGACGGCACGCTGCGGACCGCCGACGGCAAGGCCATCGTCGTCGACGGTCTGTGGGGGATCGGTTTCGGCAACGACGCCGCGGCCGGGCCATCCACCACGCTGTATTTCGCCGCCGGCCCGGACGACGAGTCGCACGGCGCGTTCGGAGCCATCTGGGCCCCCTGAGCGGGCCTCCTGGGAAGCGCGACGCGGGTCGCCCGATGCGGGTGGCCCGCGTCGTCGTATCCGGTTCGCAACCGAACCGCGACGGCCCCGGCGCCGAACGCGTTCCCACTGGAGCTCACGATCCTCATGCTGCCCGGAGCCCATCCCCGCGGCGGCTCGAACCCGACAGATCGTGAGGCCCCCGATGATCCAGCCGTCCGACCCCCAGCCCGTCTGGCCGCGTCTGGGCACGTCGATCGCCGGCGGTCCGGTCACCTGTGCGCTGTGCGGCTGCCGATTGACGACCGACGCGTCCGCGCTGACCGATCCGGACGCCATCGTGTGGACCCACTTCTCGCCGCTTGGCGGGCGCGATGCGCGCGGCTGCCGGGTCGCCTGTGTGGACCTCCCGCACGACGCCGCGGGTCGCGCGCTCCTGGGCGTGCCGGCCTGACCTGACCTCGCTACCGGATCGGACGGGTCGCGCCGGCAGCCACCCGACCGAACGATCGAAGGGGCGCCATCCTCCTGGCGCCCCTTCGGACTGTCATGACGGGCGTTCCGCGCGGACCCAGACCCACAGGCTGGTCGGGGCCATCGTTCGGCCGACAGTCGCCCGGAGGTCGGCGGTCACCGCGGTCATGTCCACCTCGTTGCGCAAGCGCTCGGCGAACGCGACGGACGTGCGTTCGGCGTCGTATCGGGCGCGGTCGAAACGCTGGTCGACGGCACGCTGCACTCTCCTCCGAAGCGGCTGGAAGAGCGCGAAGACCGCCAGCGTCGATGCTGCCACCGCGATCGTCTGGGCCTGGGTGACTGACACCAGCACGGCCTGGAGCACGAGGATCGTCCCCGCGAAGACGATCGCGAGAAGTCCGGTGACGAGCGCGTATCCGACGCTCCGGCTGACGATCCGGTCGATCTCGAGCAGGCGGTAGCGCAGGACGGCGACGCCGATCGCGATCGGCACGGTCGGGTAGGCGACGATGGCTGGGACCCAGGCGAGTCCGCCGATGTCGCCTGCAGTGAGCGCGATCGACGCCAGACCTGCCAGGATCGCTCCGACCACGAACGTCATCGCCGCGACCAGCCAGCGAAGCTGCAGGCGGAGGATGCCGGTCGACCGCCGGTAGCGAACGATGATCGACCCGACCCCGACCACCAGCATGCCGATGATCGGCAGGATGGCCGTGTCACTCGAGGGCATGACTGACCAGAGGGGCAGGTCCGGCAGGACGGCGATCGGGTTGCGAACTTGGATCGACTCGAGCCCGCCACTCACGGTGAAGCCGATGGTCGGCGCGACGGCCGTGAGGATCACGAACACGAGGCCGACCAGCAACAGGAGCTGACTCGGGACCCGCCAGCGCCCCTCGGGTAGGTGCCCGCTCGGGAAGATCAGGACGAGCGCGAAATACGCCAGGAAGTCCGCGCTGCCGGCCCAGCCTGTCACCCAGACGGACAGCATGCCCAAGGGGCCGACGGTCCCGGCTGCGAGCGCGGCGGCATCGACGTCGGGCGTGGTGCTCGTCCCGATGAAGTTGAAGGCGATGACGATGAGCACCCAGCCGATCGGATTCCGCGGCCGCCGGAACGCGAGGAGAGCGCCGATGCCAGCGTAAGAAGCGTAGAACAGCAGCGTGAGCGGGTCCGGGCCCGCGAGAGCGAGGCCGAGCGCGAGGCCGAGGATCAGGACGACAAGCAGGCCGAGCGTCGGGACGAGGCCGACCCGGGGTCGATCGGACGCAGCAGAGGCATCTGCCACGCCGTCTCCGACTCGATCGCCGAGATCGGTGGTCACCGGTCGATCGTGCCAGGCGACCGTCCGGAGAACGTTACGCAACAGCGCTCGCGCCGCGCACGACGCCCGGTGCCGGGTGCCCGGTGCCCGCGAGCGTGCCCGATCAGGCCTCGATCCGGTACCCCACGGATCGCACGGCGACGATCGCCGGACCGCCGGCGCGATGGACCTTCGCCCGGAGGCGGGCGATGTGCGGCTTCAACCAGAGGAGGTCGGGATCCGCCTCCGCCGGCCAGCCGGCACGGACGAGACGGTGATGCGGGACGACATCCCCGCCCGCGCGCACGAGAGCCTCGAGCAGCCGGTACTCGGTCGCGGTCAGGCTCAGGACGGCCGACCCGATGCGCGCCTCGTGCCGCCCAGGATCGATCGTCAGGGCGCCGGCTTCCAGCGGTCCGGCCCCGCCGCCCCCGGACCCGACCGAGGCCGCGTCGGCGCGGCGCATGATGGCCGAGATCCTGGCCAGAAGCTCGGCCTTGCCGAACGGCTTCGTCAGGTAGTCGTCGGCGCCGATCTCGAGCGCCTTCACCTTGGCACCTTCGCCGCTCTCGCCGGAAACGACGAGGATCGGCACGTTCCCCGCGGCACGGATCTGTCCGGTCACGTTGAATCCGTCCGGCCCGGGCATGGCCAGGTCGAGCAGGACGAGGTCGGGGGCGTCGTCGCGGAAGCGCTTCACGGCCGTCAGGCCGTCATACGCCGTGATGACCTGGTGGCCCTCGGTCCCGACCAGGGCGGTGATCGCACCGACCATCGCAGGATCGTCGTCCACGACCAGGATCCGGAGGGGACGGGTCATCGGCATCATGAGGACTCCTTCGATCAGACCGCGACGGCGGCCGGCAGGGCGATGACGAAGCGTGCGCCGGCCGATTCAGCCGGTTCGCACCAGAGGTGGGCAGCCATCGATTCGGTCAGGCGCTTGGCGGCGAACAGCCCGATCCCGGAACCGCGCGCGGTGTGCGTGTCGCGCCGGGCGTACGGCTCGAAGATCCGCTCGCGCCACTCTGGCGGGATCCCCGGACCCTCGTCGGAGACGGCGACCCGGACGTGCCCCTCGACGAGCGTGGTCCCGACGCTGATCGTCGTCCCGGGCGGGGCGTACTTCACCGCGTTCTCGATGAGGTGCTCGATGACCTGGCGGAGCCGCGGCGGATCGGCGAGGGCGAATCGTCGGACGCCGGCGTCGACGACCACCCGATGGTTGCGCAGGAGCGGGCGCAGGCCCGCGACGACCTCATCGAGCAGGGCCGCGACGTCGACCGGGACGACGTCCGACGGCCGATCCTCGAGCGGCCGGACCGACGCCAGGATCGAGTCGACCAGCCGGTCGAGTCGCTCGATCTGGTCGATCGCCCGGTTGTGCCACTCGTCACGGGTCCGGCGCCGGATGAGATCGCGACTCTCACGACCGACCAGCGGCGGCTCCTCCGACAGGAGGTCGGTATAGGCTCGGACGACCGCCAGCGGCGTCCGCAGCTCGTGGGTCACCATCGCGATGAGCTCGGTCCGCGCCTCGTCGATCGCCTGGAGCGCCTCGACCTGCGCTTCGGCCTCGAGTTGCGTGCGTCCCTTCTCGACGATCCCCGCGAGCAGGTCCGCGATCGCCGACAGCTGGGCGACATCCGAGTCGCTGAACTCGCGGGTCTCCTCGGTCTGGATGTTGAGCACGCCGACCACGCCCTCGCGCCATGACAGCGGGACCGACAGCATCGAGGCGATGAACCGCCGCTGGTCGATCCCGCGGACCCACAGGAACCGGGGGTCGTGTCGGACGTCGGCGATCCGCATCGGCTCCCGCGTGGCAGCGACGCGTCCGGTGACGCCCTCGCTGAACGGCACCTGGGCGCGACCGATCTGGTAGCGGTCCAGACCGTTCGTTGCGGCCAAGGTGAGGTGGGCACCATCCCGATCGAGGAGGTAGAGCGACGAGACGTCGGCTTGGAGCGCGTCCCGCGTCTCGTCGACGATGGTCTCGAGGAGCTCGTCCCACGTCCGCGCGGTCGTGGCGAGCTTGGCGACGCGATGGAGGAAGCCCAGCTGTTCGAGCTGGCGCTCGGCCGCCGGCCGCTCACCGGACGGCCCGTCGTCGGTCCGTGCCGGACGTGCCATGGTCGTCACCATACAAGCCTACGGACGAACGTGTCGAACGAAGGTTGCGGTCAGGTTGCGACCGAAATCCTTGACGGTGACGTCACCCAGCCCCACGCAGCAGGAGACCCGGACGGAGGAGGGTCGGTCCGGGTCTCATGCTTATGGGTTCCCGCCGAGGGACCGGAGCAGCTCCGGACCGTCCGCGGTAGATCTAGTGCCGGCGGTGTCCGCCGGGGCCGGGTTACTGGAACCAGCGGCGGCCGGCCTCCAGGACGAGCGCGAGGGACATGAACGGCGCCAGCGCGACGCTCAGCCGCCACATCCGCGTTCGAAGCTGCATGGAGGATCTCCTGGTCCGGCCGTCGGGTGCATCCGACCGCGCGCCGGGCGACTCGATCGGACCCTGAGGCTACCCGCCATCCGGGCCACCGGTGAACCCTGACGAAGGTCCTGGGTGGTGCGTCGAGTCATGGCCCAGAAGTACTATCCCGCGCTCCGCCGGACACAGGGTCCCGGCACGAACCGGGACCGAGCGGTAGACTCTCCCGCGGCACGTCACGCCCCAATCCGGTCCTTGCCGACCGAACCCGATCGAGGTCCCATCCGACCATGCAGCCGGTTCGCTCCCTGTCCGCGCTGGCCCTTGCCGCGCTCGTGATCGTCGGCCTCGCCGCGTGCTCGTCCGGCCAGGCGCCAGGCTGGACCTACGCCCCGCCGCCGTCGGCCGCCGCATCGACCGCCCCGAGCGCCGGCGCGTCAGCGGTCGCCTCCGCCGCCCCGAGCGGAGCCGAGTCGGCCGCTCCATCGTCGGCGGCCCCGGCCTCGACCGAGCCGAGCCTCGCGCCGAGTGCCGCGCCGTCTGCCGGCGCGTCGGGCGGGACCGGCGGGACGACCGTGATCCCCGAGGTCGCTCAGAACATCCAGTTCACGAACCTGGCGCTCGCGGCGCCCGCCGGCCAGCCGTTCCAGATCGCCTTCGACAACCAGGATGCCTCGGTCGCTCACAACATCCAGATCATGGATGGCAGCGGCGCGACGGTCTTCGACGGTGACATCGTCACCGGCGTGGCACAGACGACCTACAACGTCAACGCCCTCCCGGCCGGGACGTACAAGTTCGTCTGCAAGATCCACCCGAACATCATGATCGGCGCGCTCACCGTCCAGTAGCCCCCGATGGCCGTCCTGCCGTCCGAACCTCGAGCCCGACCGCGATGACCGACGCGGTGTGCTATCGGGACGCCTATGCGCGCTCGATCGAGGCCGTCGTCCGGGCGGTCGACCACAGTGCCGACGGTCCGCTGGTGGTCCTCGATCGGACGGTCTTCTATCCCGGAGGCGGCGGACAGCCCTCCGATCGTGGGGTCCTCTTCCGGTCGGCCGATGGACGCCGCTGGGTCGTACGCGCGGCGCGCAAGAGCGGCGCCGACATCGTCCACGAGCTCGAGCCCTTGACGGCCGAGGCGGCGACGGGGGACCGGCCGCCGGCGATCGGGGATCGGCTGGCGGTCGACCTCGACTGGACGCGGCGTCATGCGCTGATGCGGACCCATACGGCGCTGCACGCGCTGTGCGGCGTCGTATGGCGCGACTACGGCGCTCTCGTCACCGGCGGGAACATGGAGCCGGGATCCGGCCGGATGGATTTCGAGTTCGAGCGGATGAGCGGCGACCTGGTCGCCGAGATCGAGTCCAAGGTGAACCTCGAGCTGGCGGTCGGCCGCGACGTGCGGGTCGATGTGCTCCCGCGCGACGAGGCGTTCGCGATCCCGGACCTGATCCGCACCAAGGTCAACCTGCTGCCGCCGGGCATCGAGGAGATCCGGACGATCGAGATCGTCGGGCTGGATCTCCAGGCGGACGGCGGCACGCACGTCGCCAACACGCGCGAGGTCGGCGGCATCCGGGTGACCGGCTACGAGTCGAAGGGCCGGATCAACAAGCGGATCCGGATCGAGCTGGCCGACCCCGCCTGACCCGCTCAGGCCTCGAGGAGCACCTTCCCGACCACCGATCGCGACTCGAGAAGCTCGTGGGCGCGGGCGGCCTCGCGCAGCGGGAACGCCCCGGCGATGGCGGGTCGGAGGGTCCCATCGAGCACCGCCTCGAAGACCGCCCCGGCGCGCCGGACGAGGGCCTCGCGCGAGCCGTTGTGATCGCTGAGCGTCGGCCAGGTCAGGGTGAGCGACCCGGGCAGGCCCTCGCCGGTGAGCCCGGACAGCCGGGCGATGTCGGTGGGCGGCACCGGTCCGCTCGATTGCCCGAATTCGACGATCAGGCCCATCGGCCGAACTGCCCGCAGGCTCGACTCGAAGGTCGATCGCCCGACGCTGTCGAAGACGACGTCGACGCCACCTGCGACGACGCCGTGCACCGCGTCCGCCAGGTCCGGACGGCGCGAATCGAGGACGTGGTCCACGCCGAGGGACCGCAGGTACGCGGTCTTGGGACCGGGCGAGGCGCTGGCGATCACCATCACCCCCTGCGACCGGAGGAACTGGACGATCAGGGACCCGGTCCCGCCGGCCGCGGCATGGACGAGGGCCGTCTCGCCGGGACGGCCGAGGTGGACGTCGTGGGTCATGAGCTGTGCCGTCATCCCCTGGAGCAGGACGGCGGCGGCATCGCGGGTGGAAAGCCCCGGCGGGACGGCGACGAGGACCG
>JADGQI010000040.1 GCA_017881905.1 Chloroflexota bacterium | reverse complement strand
GCGGTCCTGAACGCCTTCTACCGGGTCGCCGCGGCCGCGATCAAGAGCGCCGACGGGATCGTCGACAAGTTCGTCGGTGACGAGGCGATCGGGCTGTTCATCCCGGGCTTCTCCGGCAAGGAGCACGCGGCCCGCGCCGTCGCGGCAGGGAGGGTGATCCTGCAGGCGGCCGGTCAGCCGGATGCGTCGCCGAGCGGGTCGATCCCGGTCGGGGCGGGCGTCCACACCGGGATCGCCTTCGTCGGGAGCCTGGGCTCGAGCGAGCAGATCTCGGATTTCACCGCGCTGGGCGATCCGGTGAACACCACCGCGCGCCTGGCGTCGGCGGCGAAGGCCGGTGAGCTCCTGGTGTCGGTCGCGTCCGCCGTCCAGGCAGGGCTGGATCCGACCCACCTCGAACGCCGGACGGTCGATGTGCGCGGCCGTGAGGCCGGCCTTGACGTCTACTCGATGCTGCCCGGAGCCGCGGCCAGACCCTGAGCGGACGGCTCACCAGTTCCTTGGTCAGGGGAAGAACTCCCTGAGGTCGTTCGCCGAACACGTTTGGTTCAGGCACCCGAGGCCCCAGGCGTCCTCGATCGTGCGCACGAGCGAGTAATGGTCGTGGGCGACCGACGAGGTGAAGCCGGTCTTGGCGCCCGGTCCGATGACCAGGGTCGCGACGTGCCCGCCGCCGCCGATGGCCGACGTGCCCTCGTCCCAGGTGATGAACAGGACGCCCCCGCTCTTGAATGCGGCGCTCGATGTGATCGTCGGGACGAAGCCCTGCAGGAAGGTGTCGCCGGTGGCGACCGAACAGTCGTGCATGTCGTTGCACAGGTTGGGGACGATCATCTCGAAGTCCGCTGCGGCCGGATCGAACGCGCTGAAGTTCGCGATGTCGGCGCACCGCGCGGCATCGCCGCTGATGTCGGTGAAACTGATCGCGGGCTCGTGCTTCCGGACATAGGAGCCGGACCCATCCGGGCCGCTGCTGGCGGTCATCCCGGTGTAGCAACCGAGCGGGACGTTCTGGGCGAACACGCGCCACGACTTCTGGTGAGCCGCCAGCTGATCGACCAGGTTCGTTCCCGCGAAGTCGTACCTGCTGTCGTTCGTGATCCCCTGGGTGGAGCCGCTCAAGAGTGCCAAGTAATTGGGCTCCGATGGATGAGCCACGGCATCGTAGTTCGTCGCCAGGCCGTACTGGGCGATGAGGCCGTTGAGGTACGGCGCGTTCGCGCTGCCGACGATCGAGCCGTATTCGTGGTTTTCCATGACGAGCACGTAGATGTGGCGGAACGCCGGCAGGCCGCCAGAACCACCCGAACCACCACCCGAGCCCCCACCGCCAGTGCCACCGGAACCGGTCGTGGTCGGCTTGAATGCCCCGCACCGGGTGGACGAACCGGTCCAGATGCGGATGGCGACCTTCCCCCCGTGCCGGAGTGCTGTCCGGACACGGGAGGCCCCCGCGGACGTCAGCCTCGCGGTGTGCGAGATCTTGCCGCTGGCCGTCGTGGTGGCTGAGGAGAGCGTCAGGATCCGCGTCCCCGGAACGGAGCACGAGCCCTTGTACAGCGCCTGCCTGTAGACGGTGTTGTGCTCGAGCCCGTGGCCGCGCGTGTAGACGCTGCCGGCACCATTGGTCAACAGCCTCAGGCTGGCCGTGCCGTTGCCACCGCGGAGCCCGATCCCAGCCACGAGACTGCGACTCACGGTGGCGGCGTCCGTCATCGAGACCGAAGCGCCGGCGAATAGGACCCCGACGAGCAGCCCGATCAGCGCGCGCGAACGCCGGGCATGGAGCGCGCGATGGGTCGTCGAAGCGGGCACGTGGTCTGTCATGGCACCGAAACCTGAATCCCAGATGAAGGCGATCGGACTGAGTGTGCCTCCCGCCTTGGGTCCTGGACCGCACCCCCCGAAAGTACCGGTGCAGCCGGTCACCGCGACGACGCGGTCAGATCGTCCCCGGGAGCCCTCGCCGTACGGCTCGCGGCAATGCGCCGAGACGACCACGGACGCTCGCGATGTCGCGCGGAACGGGCAGGCGGCAGTCGGATCAGGACAGCGTCGATCGTCGGTCGAGTCACCGGAGTGGGGGCCGTTCATCTTGGATTCAGGTCGACCGGCGATACCGTCCGCGTGCCGCCGGCCAGCACGACTCGACCCTCCCCCCGGTCCGGGACAGGTGGTCGGCGGCCCACATCGACCATCGGAGGCCGAGTGGATCAGCCGAATCACTCTCCTGAGCATACGATCAGTGCCACCCAGGCTTCTGGGTAGCGCATCCGATGCCGGGAGGGCGACCGCTGCGGATCCTGATCGTCGAAGATGAGCCGGCGATCGCGGGCGCCGTGAAGGCCGCCCTTCGGGCCGACGGTCACGCGGTCGATGTCGTGGGCGACGGCGGCGAGGCGCTTGACTGGGTGAGGAGCTACGCCTACGACCTCCTGCTCCTCGACGTCGTGTTGCCCGGGCTCGATGGCTTCTCGCTGTGCTCCGCGGTGCGCGACTACGGATACCCCGGGGCGATCCTGATGCTGACCGCGCTGGACGATGTGAGGGACCGGATCGCCGGACTCGATCGCGGCGCCGACGACTACCTCTCGAAACCGTTCAGCATGGACGAGCTACGGGCACGGGTCCGAGCGCTCGGAAGGCGTCGGCTCGAGGACCGCTCGCCGATGATCCAGATCGGCGACCTCGAGCTCGACCCAGCGACGCTCGGCGTCTGGCGCTCGAGACAACCGATCCGTTTGACGGCCCGCGAGTTCGCGCTGCTCGAGCTGCTGGCCCGGCACCCGGGCCAGGTGATCACCCGGGAGCGGTTGATCGACACCCTCTGGGGCGCGGACTTCAGCGCAGAATCGAACATCGTGGAGGTCTACATCCGGAGCCTCCGGCGGAAGGTGGATGGAGGTCGGCGGGACGGACTCATCGAGACCGTGCGCGGTTCGGGCTATCGCCTTCGCCCACCGGGGGCGCCGTGATGTTCCGACGAGCCCGATTCCGCCTGACCGTCCTGTACGTCGCGATGTTCACCCTCGTTCTCGGCGTGTTCAGCGCCGTCTTCTTCCTCGGCTTCGCCACGGCTCTCGCCCCGACGTTCGATCTCGCGCCGGAGATCACCAATGAACAGGCCGCGGAGGTGGCGTACCAGTCTGCGGTGGATCGCATCGGGATCGCCCTACTCGTGGCCGACGTCGTCGTGGTTGCGTTGGTCGCCGCGCTTGCATGGGTGCTCGCCGCCCGGACGCTCCGACCGATCCGCGAGGCGCACGAGCGGCAGCGACGGTTCGTCGCGGACGCCTCCCACGAGATGCGGACACCGCTCACGGCGATCCGAGCGTCCGCGGAAGGGGCGCTCCGCGGTTCGGGATCGAGCGACGAGCTGGCGGCCGCCCTCAAGGTCGTCGCGTCGTCTGCCGAACGCCTGACTCGGATCACGAACGATCTGCTCCTTCTGGCGAGAAGCGACGAGCTGCCGCTCAGGGATCACGATCTGGTCGACATGTCGGTGCTCGTTGCCGAGACCGTGGAGCGGCTGGAGACGGCCCACCCCGAGCTGCCGCGAGCCAGGATGATCCTTGGGACCGACCTCGTCGTGAACGCCGATCCGAGCGAGGTCGAGCGGATCGTCTCGAATCTGCTCGACAACGCGTATCGATACGGCGACGCCGCCAGCCCGCCGACCATCACGACGGCCGCCTCCGAGCGCGACGTGACCGTCGAAGTGACCGACACCGGTCCCGGGATCGCTGCCGCCGATCTCGAGCGGATCTTCGAACCGTTCTACCGCGTTCATGCGGATGCGCGAGCGCCCGATGGAAGTGGACTCGGGCTGGCGATCGCCCGCGGTCTCGCCCGCCGGAACCACGGACGCCTCGTAGCGCTCAGCCAGCCCGGCGCCACGACGACCTTCCGACTGTCGCTCCCTAGGACCGGATAGGCGCGTCACCTCCGACTCCCAGCCATCGCATCGCGACCCCTGGCATCGTTTCCGTGCGCGACACCGGCACCTGGCTCACTTGAGGTTCATCCGGCGGGCGCATCGTCTCGTCTCGACCGTCCGCCCGTGGCCACTCGAGGAGGCGACTCGACTCATGACGCTGCGCCGACGTCGGATTCCGGTGATCACTGGCGGAGCGATGGCCGTCGTGGTGCTCGTCGGGTCCGCGCTGGCGATCGGGAGCACGCCTCGGCCCGGCCCCGACCCGGCCGTCGGTGCTCGGCATCCCACGCTCGGCAGCCGATCCCCGGTCATGCTTGATGCTCCGATGCCACCCGGCGACGCACCGGGCGGGTCGGTCTCCGGAAAGACGGTGACGCTCGTCGGCGCAGGCGATATCGCAGGATGTGGCTCGGCGGCCGACAGCCGGACCGCGCAGCTCATCGCGTCGATGCCTGACGCGATCGTGTTCACCGCCGGCGATAACGCCTATGAACGAGGGTCCCCCCGACAGTTCCAGCAATGCTACGGGCCGACGTGGGGGGCGTTCCTGGCTCGGACCCGCCCGGTCATCGGGAACCACGAGATGAAGACCGATCAGGGGGCGCCGTACTTCGCCTACTTCGGAACGAGAGCGGGTACGTCAGGTCAAGGTTGGTATTCCTATCAGGCGGGAACCTGGCATGTCGTGGTTCTCAACGGCAATTGCGACGTCGCGGGGTGCGGTCGAGGCTCATCGCAGCTGCACTGGCTGGAGGCCGACCTGGCATCCCATCCGGGCGGTTGCACGATCGCGATCTGGCACCAACCTCGGTTCACGTCCGGCGTGCACCGCAGTGACCCCCGGTACGTGCCGTTCTGGGATGCCCTCTATCACGCCGGGGTCGAGATCGTGATCAACGGGCACGACCACGACTACGAGCGTTTCTCGATGCAATCGCCATTCGGGGTCGCGGACCGAACCCGTGGGATCCGGGAGTTCGTGGTCGGGACGGGCGGACGCGAGCTCCGGCGGTTCCCCGGTCGACCGATCAAGAACTCCAAGGTCCGCGATGCCTCGACCTTCGGGGTCCTGAAGCTCGTCCTCGCGCCAGGAAGCTACCAGTGGCAGTTCATCGGGGTGCCCGGCAGCATCTTCACCGACGCCGGCCATGGGGTATGCCACTAGGCGAGGGCCAGGGGCCGGTCGGGACGGCCAGCTCAGCGGCCACCGATCGATCCGTCCGGCAGCACGATCGAGCGGGCCTTCGGCCGTGATGATCTGCCCGTCCGCTCGACCGACCGTGGATCGATCACTGCGCGAAGGATCGTGTCAAGCATGGCCCCGCTCCTCGCCCACGTGAAATGGCGCGTGACATAGTCGCGACCGGCTGTCGGCGGGGTCGGATCGGCGCGAGCCATGCGAAGTCGTCCGACCAGGACGGATGCGAACGCCTCCGGATCGTCGACGACGGTCATCGGAGGCGAGAAGCCCTCGACCGTGATGAGCCCGCTGGCGGCATTCCGACTGGCGACGGTCGGGACCTGCATCGCGAGCGCCTCGAGCAACTTGTTCTGGATCCCCGCTCCGAACCGCAGGGGCGCCGCGTACACCGATGCCGCGGCGAGGAACGGGCGCATGTCGGCGACCCCGCCGGTGACGGTCACACCCGGGATCGAGCCTGCTCGGACGACCTCCGGGATCGGGTCTCGCCCGACGATCGACAGGTGCGCCGTCGGGGCGGCGGCGCGAACCCTCGGAAAGATCTCGCGGATGAGGTAGAGGGCCGCGTCGGAATTGGGTGGGTAGTCCATCGCGCCCGTCAGGACGATCTCATCCACGCCGAGGTCGGCGCCGACCGGCCTGCGCCAGTAGTCGAGGTCGACCCCGTTTGGGACGACCGTCGCGCGAGTCGGGTCCGCGATCCCGACGATCGGTTCGAGATCCCGGTTGCTCGCGAACACGAGGTGATCCGCTCGTGACACGAGGCGACGCTCGACCAGGCGCGCTTCGAAGAACTCGCCGAGCAGGAGCGGGGTCCGGCGGAGGGAGGCATGCCGCAGGTTGCCGCGCACCCTGCTCGATGCCGCGTCGCAGACGTCAGCGACGATCGGCAGGCCCACCAGCGCCCGGGTGGCTGGGTATGTCCGGATCCCGCTGAAGACCGCGACATCGTATTCCAAGGCGTGGAGGAGGCTGGCCGACGCGTCGCGGAGCCTCAGGGCGGCCGGCTCTCCACCGAAGACGATACGTGCTCGACGGGTCATCCTCCGCCGAAGCGACCGGTCGCGCCGGTCGGACGACACGGTCACGATCCGGTCCGTGAACGGCTCCAACGCAGCGAGGTCGTCTTTCGTCGGCTCGGTCGCGGTGATGGCGACCAGGCTGATGCGATGGCCCTGTCTGCACAGCTCCCTGATGAAGTGGTAGTGGCGAAGGTAGCCGCTCGTGAGTGGCCACGGGAACGCGTTGACGATGTAGAGGATCTGCAGGCCGATCGGGCGCTCGCGTCCGACCCTGGTGTCGACCCGAGCCAGGTGCCCGGTGTCGGATGGGATCGTCGTCGAATGGGAGCGCTGACGCTGTTGGCAGGTGCGGTGCACGCGCCGACGTTCCGGCTCCGACCTGAATGCCAAGTGAAGAAGCGGTCGGCCGTCTCATCAGAGGTTCATCTCCACGGATCACGCTAGGTGCCGGCGCCTGCTCCTGACTCTGCGGCCGTCGTCCGCGACCAGGACGGCGGCGAGACGCTCGCGAATGTCGCTCGCCGGCCAGGCCCGGGGGCTCGTCGCCATGACCGCCATCCCCGCACCGAAGGCGCCGCCGGGCTCCAGGTTCGATGGAACGTAGGTTAGGCTCGTGCGGTGCTGACCTTCGCGCAGGCGATCGTGCTCGGCGTCCTGCAGGGCATCACCGAGCTGTTCCCGATCTCGAGTCTCGGCCACTCCGTCATCCTGCCCCAGCTCCTCGGCTGGACCGATGTCGCGGCCGCGCAATCGGCTTCCGAGTCCTACTTCCTGGCCCTGCTGGTCGGACTCCACGTCGCGACCGCCCTGGCTCTTGTGTTCTTCTACCGGGCGACCTGGGCACGGATCGCCGACGGGATCCTCAGCTCGGTTCGGACCCGACGGGTCGAGACTCCGGACCAGCGGCTCGGCTGGCTGCTCGTCGTCGCGACGATCCCCGCCGGCCTGGCCGGCCTTCTCCTCGAGCACTCGCTGAGGGTCTTATTCGCCCGGCCGCTGGCCGCCTCGGCGTTCCTGATCCTCAACGGTCTGATCCTGTTTCTGGGCGAATGGATCCGCCGCCGCGCGTCGGTCGAGCGCATCGTGGCGTCGCACGCCACCACCGACTCCGGAGATCGCCGGCTCGACACGCTCGAGGTCCGCGAGGCGGGAGCGATCGGGGTCGCCCAGGTGTTCGCCCTCGTGCCCGGCATCAGCCGGTCCGGGATCACCATGGTCGCCGGTCTCGCCCGTGGGCTCGACCATGAAGACGCCGCCCGATTCTCGTTTCTCCTTGCGACACCGATCATCCTGGCCGCGGGCATCTACAAGTTGCCGGACCTGCTCGGCCCGAACGGGGACGGCGTGCGGCCACAGGTCCTGGTTGGAAGTGTGGCGGCAGGACTGACCGCCTACCTCTCGGTCCGCTTCCTGACCCGATATTTCAGCACCGGCACGCTCCTGCCGTTCGCCATCTACAGCGTGTTGGTCGGAACCCTCGCGTTCGTGCATTTCCTGTAGCCCGGAGGCGACGTTCGAGCCCTCCCGACGCGGTAGCATCCGGTCCATGCACGAGAGGACGACGTGACCGCCGCCGACCATCCGATCGACCCAGGAGCCCTCATCCGCAGCAAGGGCTACGCGGCGCTGCTGGTCCTCGCGGCGATCGTCGGGATCGTCGTCTCGCTGGCGGGTTGGCTGTTCCTCGAGGTGACGGTCGCCATCCAGCACGTCGTCTATCAGGACCTCCCGAGCGCCCTCGGGTTCTCGCCCGCTCCGTGGTGGTGGCCCTTGCCGGTGCTCGGTCTGGCGGGAGTCCCGATCGCCTACGCCATCGTCCGCCTGCCGGGTCATGGCGGCCATCGTCCCGCGGGTGGCCTGAAGGCCGGTCCGCCCACCCTGCCGGGCGATCTGCCGGGTGTGCTCCTGGCAGCCGTCGCCGGCATCGGGCTCGGCGTGGTCCTCGGACCCGAGGCGCCGTTGATCGCCCTCGGCGGTGGACTCGGGATCCTGACCGTGTCGATGGTCCGCAAGGGCGCGCCCGACCAGGTCAGGCTGGTGATGGCCGCGGCCGGGAGCTTCGCCGCGATCTCGACGATCTTCGGCAACCCCGTCATCGGGGCGGTGATCATCATCGAGGCCGCTGGCCTGGGCGGTCCGACCCTCCCGCTCGTCCTGTTGCCGGGGTTGCTCGCAGCCGGCATCGGCTCCGTGATCTTCCTGGGGATGGGGACCGCGACCGGGTTGAGCACGAGCGCCTACGCGCTGGCGCCACTTGGATTGCCCGTGCCGCCGGAGCTTACGATCACCGATTTCCTGCTGGCGATCGTGCTGGCGATCCTGGCGGCGATCATCGTGCGGATCATCCTGGAGCTCGCCTGGTCGTCCGAGCGCATGGTGATGCGCCGGCCGTTCGTCCTCATCCCGGGTGCGGGGCTCGCGGTGGCGGTCCTGGCCATCGTCTACGCCCAGCTGACCGGCGAGCCCGCGGACGCGGTCCTCCTGTCGGGGCAGGACGCGATGGGAACGGTCGTCCACCTCGGATCGACCTTGTCGGTGGGCACGCTCGGCGCGCTCCTGCTGTTCAAGGGCGCCGCCTGGGGGATCTCGCTCGGCAGCTTCCGCGGTGGTCCGACCTTCCCCGCGATGTTCCTCGGGATGGTCGGCGGCCTCCTCGTCGCGAACCTGCTGGGTGCCTCGGAGACGGCGATGATCTCGATCGGGGTGGGCGCCATGACCGTGTCGATGCTCCGTCTCCCGCTCTCGTCGGTCATCCTGGCGATGGTCGTGACCCAGGCCGGGCTCAGCACCGCGCCGCTGATCGTGCTCGCCGTCGTCGTCGCCTACATCGTCACCGAGCTGCTCGGCGCGCGGCGCGGCGCGGCTCCGGACGTGCCGGCCGGTCCGGGGGTCGCGGCGACGGGCTGACGGTCGCGGGTGCTACGTCGCCGGCGTGAGCGCCCGCCACAGGTCGAGCGCCCACTGCCAATCGGTCGCGTCGTCGAACACGATCCGGATGGCGGCGCCTCTGCCGCGGACGGCTGAGTAGCCCTCGACGACCCCGACCTCCACCCCGGAGCTTGCGTCGGTGCCGAGCTTGGCCCGGCCGAACAGCCCACCGGCCTGGTGGCTGATCGCATCGAAGCCGAGGTCGGACGCGACCTGCTCGAGGAACGCCTCGCCGGTCATCGTGCCGGTATCGACGGCCGCCAGGGTGACACTCCGCCCGGCCTCTCCGCCCCACCATTCCTCGGGGGTCCGCCGCTCGGCGAACGTGCCGGGGACGTCGAGCGACCAGCCCTCATGGGTGATCGTCACCGGCCGGCGCCGATACCCGATCGGTGGGATATCGCTGGCGACCGCCTTGGCCCGTTCGGCGATGTCCCCGGCGGTCGGTTCGTCGATGTTCCGGAGCTCGAACAGCTCGCTCCATTCGCGCCACGGATACGGCAGCGAGGGGTCGAGCGGGAAGGCGTGGGCCAGAAGCCGGACGACCTCGTCGAGGAGCGCTCGCTCGGTCGGGTCGATCGGCGACCGCCAGCGGACCTCCGTCCACATCAGGCAGAGCGC
>JADGQI010000039.1 GCA_017881905.1 Chloroflexota bacterium | reverse complement strand
CGGTCGGCAGCGCCAGGTCGCGGGCCATCCGGTCGATGACCATGACCTGCTGCGCGTCCTTCTGGCCGAAGTAGGCCCGCTCGGCTCCCACCAGCGCGAACAGGATCGCCACGACCGTCACGACCCCGTCGAAGTGCCCCGGACGAGCCGCTCCCTCTAGCGGCAGCGCGATCCGACCGACCGACACGGTGGTGTCGAAGCCCGGTGGATAGACGTCGTCGACCGACGGCGCCCAGACCAGGTCGACCCCTTCGTCGGTGCAGATCAGCACGTCGCGCGTCTCATCGCGCGGGTAGCGGCCGAAATCGTCAGCGGCATTGAACTGGCGGGGATTGACGAAGATTGTGGCGACGGTCGTCGCCATCTCGGAGCGGGCCCGACGGAAGAGCGAGCGATGGCCCTCGTGGAGCCAGCCCATCGTCGGCACCAGACCCACCGGACGGGGAGCGTCGGCCAGGGCGTCCCGAAGCTCGGCTCGCGTACGGACGACCCGGGTCAAAGGTCGCGGTCGAGCGGGATCCCACCCACCGGGATGCCGGCGTCTCCGATCGGCCGGTCGAGGACGGACCGCCCGAGGACCTCGCCGAGGACGTCGTCGTCCATCCGAACGGTCTGCTCCGGCCCTGGGAACGTCCCGTCGGCGACCTCGGCGGCATAGGCGCGCGCGGCCGCCAGGATCGTGCCGCGCAGGTCGGCATAGGGCTTGGCGTGGCGAGGGATGAAGTCGCCCAGGCCGAGCAGGTCGGTCACGACCTGGACCTGGCCGCTGCAACCGGCCCCCGCGCCGATCCCGATCGTCGGGATCCTCAGCCTGTCGGTGATCGCGGCGGCAAGCTGTTCCGGGACGAGCTCGAGGACGATCGAGAAGGCGCCGGCCTCCTGGATCGCGAGGGCGTCGCCGAGCAGGGCCCGCGCCCCCTGCCGGCTCTTGCCCTGGACACGGACCTTGCCGATGGCGTTGATCGACTGGGGCGTGAGGCCGATGTGACCCATGACCGGGATGCCGGCCTTGACCAGCGTCTCGACGATCCGGGCGCTCCGGACGCCGCCCTCGACCTTGACGGCCTGCGCTCCGGCCTCGCGCAGGAAGCGGCCCGCACTGTCGAGCGCCTCCACGGGTCCCGAGTACGACAGGAACGGCATGTCGCCGACGACCAGCGCGCGGCCGGCGCCCCGGACGACGGCCTTCGTGTGATGGATCATCTCGTCCATCGTGACCCGCACGGTGGACTCGTAGCCGAGCATCGCCTGGCCGAGCGAGTCGCCGACCAGGAGCATCGGGATCCCCGCCTCCGCGAGGATCTGGGCGGTCGGGTAGTCGTAGGCGGTGAGCATGGCGATCCGCTCGCCGTCGGCGTACATCCGGGCGATGTCGACCACGGTCAGCCGAGGTCCGGCGGCCGACCCGCCGACGGACGGTCGAGGATTCGAGTTCGAACTGGCGCTCACGATCGGATCGACTCCTGCGGGCTGGCTACGCGCTCCGCCCCAGCATACGCGGCCGGCGCGAGTCCGCAGGAGTCGGCTCGCCGGGTCCTACGCGGTGGCCGTGGGGACGATCGGCCCGGTCGGCCGGTCCGGTCGACTCCGCCGGACCCGCCGGACGACGAAGAATGCGATGACGGCCAGGACGCCGAGGACCAGGATGACGGGCAGCCACAGGATGGCGAACCAGATGCCGGCCGTCGCCAGTGCCTGGCCGACCTGGACCAGGCTCGCGGTCGCCCGATCGACCTCGCCGGCCGGGTCGTAGCCCTGCTGGGCGGCGACCACGGCGACCGTCTCGAGACCGTACGTCACGTCGAGCGTCCCGAACGCCGACTGCTCCTCGAGGTGCTTCTTCTGCGTCTCGAGCTGCTCGATCTGGCCGCGGACCCCCGTGAGCTGGTTCTGGACGTCGAGCACGTCGCTGATCTTGATCGCCCGGTCCATGATCGTCTGGAGCGCGCGTTCGGTGGCCTGCAGGTTCGCGATCCTGGCGCCGAGGTCGAGCACCTGGCCGGTCACCTCGGCACTCTGGGTCTGCTCGGCCACGACCTTGTCCGCGACGCCACGAAGGGCGACGAGCGCGTCATCCCAGTGCGCCGCCGGGATGCGGTAGGTCACGGTCGCGACCGCACTCTCGCCGTCGCCGGACCGCTGGGAGCCGCTGACGTATCCGCCGAGCGCCGCGATCTTCGCGCTGGCCTGGTCCGTTGCCGCGTCGATCCCGCCGACCCGCAATGCGAGCGTCCCGGTCTTGATGATCAGCAGATCGGATGGGACGGTGGCGCCGTCGGGGCCACCCGTGACCGGCACCGCGCCGGTGGTGTCAGCGGGCACCGCCGCCTCGGTCCCGGACACGGCCACGGGTCCGGTCCCGTCGCCGGACGAGCCGCCGGCCTTGACCGAGCCGCCGACCGTGCTCAGGCCCGTCGCGCTCCCCGAGCACGCCGCCAGCGCGATGGCGATGAGCGCCAGTGGCACGAGCAGGCGCCACCGCCGGGTCTTCGAGATGTATCCACGCATCGCCGGAACCTCCGCCCCAGGCCCCGGGACCGTCCTGGTTCCGGCTGCCGTCGGGCTGACGCTCCACCGGCGCGCCGGGTTCCGCACGTCCGGCCCGTCGGCGACGAGCGGTCAGCCGGCGCGGTCCGCCAGTCGCCGCGCCAGCCGGTCGAGGAGGCGATCGGCGACCTCGCGCTTCGACACGAGCGGCCAGGCCTCGGGCTCCGAATCGGCGGCGTAGACCGTCACCCGGTTCGTGTCGGTCCCGAACCCGGACCCCGGCTCGCCGACGTCGTTGGCGACGAGCAGGTCCACGCCCTTGCGCCGGAGCTTGTCGGCGGCCCGGTCGAACGATCCGGTCTCGGCCGCGAACCCGATCAGGACCGGCCGCGGCTGGAGCGGGTCTCGCGTCCGCGCACCCGTCGCGTCGAGGCCGTGGGCGATCCGCGCGACCTCGGCGAGGATGTCCGGGGTCGGCTCGAGCTCGAGCGTCATCGGGCCGCCGCGAACGAGCTTGACGTCGGTCGGTGCGACGGGTCGGAAGTCGGCGACCGCGGCGGCCATGACCAGGACGTCGAAGGCGGCCGCGCCGTCGGGTCCGACCAGCCGGTCGAGGAGGGCGGCGCGCAGCTGGCCGGTCGACTCGACCCGGACGATCTCGGCCGCCTCGGGAAGAGCGACGCTGACGTTGGCAGCGATCAGGGTCACCGCCGCCCCCCGGTCCAGGGCCGCTTCGGCGATCGCGACGCCCATCCGCCCGGTGGAGCGGTTGCCGATGAACCGGACCGGATCGATCGGCTCGGCGGTGCCGCCCGCCGTCACGACGATCCGCCTGCCGACGAGATCCGCGTCGCGCGGCTCGACGGCCAGCCGGGGCGGGCGGGCGGCCGGATCGGGCGCCCGGACCGGTCCATCGCCGGCCGCGGCGACGACGGCGTCGACGATCCGCGACAGCTCGGCCAGCCGACCGAGCCCGACCTGGCCCGAGGCGAGCGGCCCCAGCTCGGGCTCGACGATCGTGTAGCCGAACCCCTCCCGAAGGCGCGCGACGTTGGCCCGCGTCGCCGGGTGGGCGTACATCTCGCCGTCCATCGCCGGCGCGACGACGACCGGCGCGGCCGTGGCAAGGCACGCGGCGGTCACGGGGTCGGCCGCCAGGCCGTTGGCCATCGCCCCAAGCCAGTGCGCCGTCGCGGGGGCGACGACCAGGACGTCGGCACTGTCGGCGATCACCACGTGCCCGATCCGGCCGTCCGGCAGCAGGTCGAGGATGTCGCCGTCGACCGGGTGACCGCTGAGGGCGGCCAGCGTCAACGGCGCGACGAACCGCGCGGCCGACGGGGTCAGGAGGACTTGGACCTCGGCGCCCTCGGCGCGGAGCAGCCGGATGAGCTCGGCGGCCTTGTAGGCCGCGATCGAGCCGGTGATCCCGAGTCCGACCAGCCGGCCGTCGAGCCGACCGCTCACGCCAGTCCGGCCTCGAGCGGCTCGCCGCCGCTCACCTCGGCGTGCAGGATCGCGAGGCCCTTGAGGGTGAGCTCGGGGTCGATCGCGTCGATCCCGGGGATCCCGCGTGCCCACGGGGCCGCCGACAGTCCACCGGTCAGGATCGCGCGGACGTCTGCGACGTCGACGCCACTCGATTCGGCCAGCTCCTGGCGGATCCGGCCGAGCAGCCCGGTCACGAGTGCCTGGTAGCCAAGGATCGCCCCCGACTGCATCGCGCCGATCGTGTCGCGGCCGATCGCGCGGTCGGGGGTGATGAGCTCGATCCGGGGCAGCTTCGCCGTGTGCGCGGCGAGCGCCTCGATCCCGACCGCGAGCCCCGGGGCGATGGCCCCCCCGACGAACGCCCCGTCGCCGGCGACCGCGTCAAAGGTCGTGGCGGTCCCGAGGTCGATGACGACCGCGGGCGTCCCATGCAACCGGGCGGCCGCGAGCGCGTTGACCAGCCGGTCGGCCCCGACGTCCGTCGGGCGATCGACCCGGATGGCGATCGGGACGCGACCGGCGCCGGCGGTCAGCAGCGACACGCCATGGCGCCGGGCGACCGCGGCCAGCGCGTCGGTCAGGTTCGGGACGACGGAGGCGCAGGCGATCGCCGACAGCCCGTCGAGGTCCGCATCATCGAGCCGGAGGAGGCCGGTCAGGAGCAGCTCGAGCTCGTCGCCCGTGCGCCCCGGCAGACTCGCCGCCCGCCGGCTGGCGATGAGCGACCCGTTCCGGAACAGGCCGGTGGTGATGTTCGTGTTGCCGATGTCGACCGCGAGGAGCATCCGCCGATGATACGCGGCCGCCCCGGCCCACTCGACCGGCACGTACCGTATTGTCGGGAGGCGGTCGGCTGGGGTAGATTCGCGGTCAGGCGGACGGCGCTCCCCGAGCGTGGTCCCGCACCACCATCGCCGCCGGGAGAAGTGCGTGTCGTCCGTCCTGCCGCCCGCGAAGTTCTTCGTCAATCGCGGCATCGTGTCCAGTCGGACGGACCTCTACAACCTCCTGCGGCCGCTCCTCAAGCAGACCGTCACGTACCGGTACGTTCGCGGTCACGACGTGGTCAGCCACGGGACGGGCTGGGTCGAGCGGATCGTCCTCGATCACCCCGAGGTCTCGACCTACTTCACCCCGCTGTCGATCTGCCTGAACATCGACTCGTTCGAGCACCTCGAGTTCGACACCCGCCCCGACCAGCTCCTCGTCTATACCCTCGTCCAGGGCGACGAGCGGGTCGTCCTGGAGTTCGCCCCGATCGGCAGCGACGAGCGCGAGCCGCCGCTGCCCCGCCAGCTCGAGTTCGACACCAGCGGCTTCGTCCAGATGGAGCTGCTCGGCCTGGACCGCGAGGACGCCTGACCCACGCAGGGAACGCAGGCGCACCCGAGCACAACGTAGGCGCAACGCGCCGGTCGTCGCCGGAGGGACGGTCGACCGGCTGAGGTTCCGGGGGCGGATCCCCGCTGGCGGCGGTGCATGACCGACCGCGGCACGGGTCCCAGGGAGTGCGGGCGCGATGGCGCGGACCTGACCGCCTCGGTCCGGCGCGCCACACGGGAGTGGAGGGTAGCGGTCCGTGGAAGCAGCACAGTCGGATCGGGGCCCGGCGCCGGCGCCGGAGTCCGGGCTCGCCGGGTACTTCAAGTTCGCCGAACGTGGGACCAGCCTGCTGACCGAGACCAGGGCGGGCCTGACCACGTTCCTGGTCATGGCCTACATCATCTTCCTGAACCCGGCCATCCTGAAGGCGGCCGGGATCGACGTGCCGGCTGCGGCGGCGGCGACGGCCCTTGTCGCCGGGATCATGACGATCGCGATGGGCGCGGTCTCGAACTATCCCCTGGCGATCGCCGCGGGGCTCGGGATCAATGGGTTCGTGGCGTTCGGCCTCGTCCTGGGCCGCGGGCTGACCCTACCCGGCGCGATGGGCGTCATCGTGCTCGAGGGCCTGGTCGTCACGGTCCTCGTCGTGATCGGCCTCCGGGAGGCGATCATGAACGCCGTCCCGCTCGCGCTGAAGCGGGCGATCGGCGTCGGGATCGGCCTGTTCATCCTGTTCATCGGCTTCGTCAACGGCGGCCTGATCGTGTCGCCGACCGGCGGCGTCCCGCCCGTCGTCCCGGTCTACCCGACGACGACCGCCCACTTCGTCTTCCTGCTCGGCCTGGCGATCACCATCGGGCTGTTCGTGATGAAGATCCGGGCCGCCCTGATCATCAGCATCTTCGTGACGACCATCATCGCCATCCTGGCCGGCGTCCAGACGCTTCCGTCCGACCTGGCCGTCACCCCGAGCTTCGCGACGCTCGGCCAGTTCAGCCTGACCGAGCCGTTCGAGAAGCTCGGGTTCCTGACCGCCGTCCTGGTGATCTTCACGGTCATGCTCACCGACTTCTTCGACACGATGGGCACCGCGACCGGCGTCATCGCCGAAGCAGGGCTCGCGCGGGAGGACGGCTCGGTCCCGGGGATCGGCCGGATCCTGATCGTCGACAGCGTGGCGGCGATCGCCGGCGGGGCGGCCGGGATCAGCTCGAACACGACGTTCATCGAGAGCGCTGCCGGCGTCGCCGATGGCGCCCGGACGGGCTTCGCCTCGATCGTCACCGGGGTGCTCTTCCTCCTGGCCATCTTCCTGACCCCGCTGGCGAGCCTCGTCCCGGCCGCGGCGACCGCGCCGGTCCTGGTGATCGTCGGGTACCTGATGTTCACCCTGGTCAAGGACATCCCGTTCGGCGACGTCGAGGAGGGCCTCCCGGCGCTCCTCACGCTGATCCTGATGCCGCTGACCTACGACATCACCGTGGGCATCGGTGCCGGCTTCATCAGCTGGGTGTTCATCAAGGTCGTCCGGGGCAAGTTCAGCGAGATCCACCCGCTCATGTGGGTCGTCGCCGGCTCGTTCCTCATCTTCTTCGGCCAAGCCTGGATCCAGGGACTCCTGCCCAAGTAGTCCCGCTACCGCACGCGGAACGGCCGGCCTGCCCGGGCCGGCCGTTCCTGTACCATCCGGGCGATGTTCGAACGAACGGCGTTGCCCGGCGGGCCGCGCGTGATCAGCGCCCGCCTGCCGGGGTCTCGGTCGGTGTCGATCGCGGCCTACGTCCTGGCCGGCTCCCGGCTCGAGACCCCCGCGCAGGCGGGTGTGGCCCACTTCATGGAGCACATCACGTTCAAGGGGACGACCGCGTTCCCGACGACGCAGGCCATCTCGGAGGCCATCGAGGGCGTCGGCGGCAGCTTCAACGCCGCCACGGACCGGGAATCGACCGTCTACTGGGTGCGCGTCCCGAAGCGCGAGGCGCGCCGGGCGGCGGACGTCGTCGCGGAGCTCATCGTGCGCCCGCGCCTGCTGGACGACGAGATCGACCATGAACGGTCGGTCATCGTCGAGGAGATCCGCTCGTACCTCGACGACCCGTCCGAATACGCCCAGATCCTCATCCAGCAGGCGATGTACGGAGACGGCGCCCTCGGGCGCGAGATCTGCGGCGACGAGGAAGGCATCCGGAGCCTGCCGGCAGCGACCATCCACGACTTCTGGGCGGAGACGTACCGGCCGTCGAACGTCGTCGTCGCGCTCGCCGGCGACCTCGACCACGCCGAGGCCCTCGACCTGGTCGGGCCGGCCTTCGGGACCGGGGACGGGGCGTCGGGCACGTTCGAGCCGGCGCCGAGCCTGCCCGCCGGCGAACCGTACCTCCTCGGCAACCGCGACACGTCGCAGGCCCACCTCTGCATCTCGGTCCCGGCCTACCGGCGCGACCACCCCGACTCGTGGGCGCTCGGCGTCCTCAATGGCGTCCTCGGCGAGGGCATGAGCAGTCGCCTGTTCCTGTCCGTCCGGGAAGAACTCGGGCTGGCCTACGACGTCGGGTCCGGGATCACGGAGTACGCCGACACGGGCTCGGTCGGGATCTATGCCGGCGTCGACCCCGACAAGCTCGAGCCGGCGGTCCAGGCGATCCTCGCCGAGCTGGGTCGTCTCCGTGACGCCGATGTCCCGGCCGACGAGCTGGCCAAGGCCAAGGCGTACCTGTCGGGCGGCCTCGAGCTCCGGATGGACGACACGCGTCATCTGGCGTCGTGGATCGGCGGCCAGGAGGCGCTTCACGAGCGTGTCCTCACGCTCGACGAGGCGCTCGAGGCGGTCGCCGGGGTGTCCGCCGACGATATCCGGCGGGTCGCTGCCGAGCTGTTCGTCGATGAGCGGCTCCGGCTGGCCGTGGTCGCGCCGCGTGGGCACGGGCTCGGTCTGGAACGGGCCATGCGGCTGCCGGACTGACATGCTCGATGACCGGCGGAACGGATCGCAGGCGCCACGCCAGTGGATGAGGTGAGCCGGGAGGGGGAGCGGGCCGAGGCCGTAGAGCCGGTGGTGGCGATCGCGCCGGCCGAGCCGACCGCTCCAGCCGAGGCCGTCGCGCCGGCCGAGCCGACCGCTCCCGCCGAGGCCGTCGCGCCGGCCGAGCCGACCGCTCCCGCCGAGGCCGAGCCAACCGCTCCTGCCGAGGCCGTCGCGCCGGCCGAGCCGACCGCTCCCGCCGAGGCCGAGCCAACCGCTCCTGCCGAGGCCGTAGGGCCGGGCGAGGCCGTGGCGCCAGGCACCGTGTCGGACGGTACGCCGCCGGCCGCGGTCGTCGAGCAGATCGACCGTCCCGGTGTCGACCGGACGACCGACCGGCGTCTGGCCCGCCTGCACCTGCGGACCGGGTCACGCGCCCTGGCACGGGTGGAGCTCGAGACGCTGGCGGGGGCCGGCGGCCTCGACGACGAGTCGCTGCTCGACCTCGCCGAGATCCGCTGGCGCACGGATGACCTGACCGGTGCGGGCGAGGCAGCCGCCGCCTACCTCGCGAGCGGCAGGGAGGCGCCGCTGGCCCTGGTCATCGTGGCCGAAGCGACCGCCGCTCTCGGCAGACCCGGCGAGGCGCGCCGGCTCGCGAACCGGGCCCTCGACCTGATCGACGGACCGCTCGACGGCGTGTTCGCGGGGATGCCGCGGAGCGACGTGTGGCCGGCCCAGCCCGTGGAGCGGGCGGAGGTGGTCGGTGTCCCGGGCCCCGGACCGTCGCAGTCGGGCGATCCCGGGCCGGGGGCGACAGCTCCGGGCGGGACGGCGGTGGCCGCGGCCGCGACGCGGTCGGGATCGGATGCCGGGTCAGCCCCGGCGATCGGACCGGTCGCGGTCGGGGTCGCGATGCGCCCGGACCCGGGTCGGCCCGCCTCGGACGCGGAAGCGATGCCCGACCCGGCCTCCGAGCTCGCCGCCGCCCGGGCTGCCCTCGCCGCCGGGGACCGGTCGGGTGCGGCGATCCGGTTGGCGGTCGTGCTCCGCCTGTCGCCAGCCCTCGCGCCAGCGGTCCTGGATATCGCCGCGGCGGAGCCGGGGCCCGGCTTCGACCTGGTCCGAGGCGATGCGCTCCGCCTGGTCGGCCGCGAGTCGCAGGCCCGACGCTCCTTCGCCGCCGCCGCCCGGGGTTCGACGTCCGAGGGATACGGCCCGGGAGGAGAAGGGAACCCGGTCCCCGCAGACGATCCCGACCCCGGGGCACACGCGGATCCGGGAGCGGACGGCGCGGGCTGACGCCGACGTCCGCCGCGCTATCCTGTGCCGGCAAGCACCCCACCAAGAGGACCCTGACCTCGTGACCGAACGCACTCTTGTCCTGATCAAGCCCGACGGCGTGCAGCGGCTGCTCGTCGGCCGGATCCTGTCGCGGTTCGAGGAGCGCGGCCTGAAGCTCGTCGGGCTCAAGCTCGTCCGGGTCAGCCGCGAGCTCGCTGAGCAGCACTACGCCATCCACAGCGCCCGGCCGTTCTTCGGCTCGCTCGTCGACTTCATCACCTCGAGCCCGCTGGTCGCCTTCGCCGTCGAGGGTCCGAACGCCATCGCCGTCGTCCGAACGATGGTCGGGGCGACCCGGCCCAACGAGGCCGCCCCGGGCACGATCCGCGGGGACTTCGCGCTGGAGACGGCCCAGAACCTGATCCATGCCTCGGACGGGCCCGAGACGGCCGTCACCGAGCTCGCCCTGTGGTTCTCGCCCGACGAGCTGCTCGACTACGACCGCGACATCGATCGCTGGGCGCTCGCCCCAGAGGACTGACCGCGCGTCGATCGGGTTCAGCTCGGCGACGGTGTCGGCGCGAAGCTCGGGGATGGAGTCGGCGCTGACGTCGTCGTCGGTGAGGGCGACGGCGTGGTGCCCTCCGTCGGGGAGGCGACCTCGGTCGGCGACGCCGACTCGCCGGGCGTTCCGGACCCGCCGGTCGATGCGGTCGGGATCGGGGCGAAGGAAGGCGGGCCGCTCTCGTCCGGCGCGCGACTCTCGGACGGGGTCGGCGACGCCGGCTCGGTCTGGCCCGGCACGAACGTCTCGGTCGGGGCGACCGGCTCGGGCGCCGGCGCGGCCGCAGCCGCCGGTCCACCGAGGCCGCCGACCCCGACCGCGAGCGCGGTCAACGCCAGGACGAGCACGCCGGCCGATGCGATCGGAGCGCGGTTCGCCCGCCAGATCGACGCCGCCGTCGACTCGAACCGAGTCAGCGCCCCGCCGATCGGCCTCGGACTCCGGAGACCGGGTCGTGGAGGAGGATCGGTGTCGGCGGATATCTCGTCGGGGACACCGGCAAGACCGGTCGTGCCGGTCGACCCGCGATCCATCGCCGCGATCGCGATGCCGTCCGTCGCGGCGCCGACATCGGATCGGTCGACCTCGGCCGCGCGCCGCGGTCGCTCGGTCGCCCCGGCCAGGACCAGGATCGACGGCGGCCGCAGGCCGGCGAGCGCGATCCGGCCGTAGTACCCGAGCGATGCGAGGCCGCCGACGACGACCAGCAGCCGCAGCGGGCCCGTCGTGATGCTCAGGTCGACCAGCCGGCTCCGAACGTCCCAGGCGACGAGGCCGGGCACGCCGAGGGTCGCGACCACGATGAGCAGAAGGCCCAGACCCAGGCCGGGCGAGCGTCGTGCCCAGCCGCCGAGCTCGGGCAGGCTGCCGGTCCGGAACCGCGTTCGGACCGCGACCGCCCAGGCGGCGAAGGCGGTCTTGACGACCACGAACACGAGGATCCAGGTGCGCGTCGGCTGCCACGCGATCGGGTCGAGGATGGCCAGGCCAAGGATCACGAACCCGGCGTCCTGGACGATCGAGTACCCGACGATGTGCTCGAGATCGTCCTGGAGCCATGCCGCCACGGCTCCCAGCACGATGCTCAGGACCCCGACCGTCAGGACGACCGAGCGCTCGACCTGGAGCGGCAGCAGCAGCGGTGCGATCGAGCGGTCCGTCCAGGCCAGCGCGACGACCGCGAACGCCGCCGGCGCCCAGGCGAGGAGCAGCGGGAGCGCGATCTCCGGCGCGGACTCGGACAATCGCGCCGCCCAGCGGTGGAAGGGGATCGCCCCGAACCGGATGGCGGCCGCGAGAGCGACGGCCATGTAGGCGACGCCGAAGACCGTCGGCTCCTCGGCCAGCGGGCCGAGCGGTCGAGCGATCCAGGCCATCCCCACGATGGCGATCGCCCCGGCGACCGCGATCGCCCGGAATTCGCGGCTGGCGACCTGGACGTTGCTCGCGGTGATCGGTCGGACGATGGTGACCAGCGACCCGACCAGCGCCCCGGCCAGGATGGCCATCAGCGCCGTGATCGAGTCGCCGATCGCCAGCGCCAGGCCGATCGCCCCGAACCCACCGAGCAGCGCGGCCGGCAGGTTCCGCTGCCAGGCGGTGGCGAGGCCGATGAGAGCGATGATCAAGCCGGTCGAACACCCGAGGGCGAGGAAGAGCCGTCCGAATTCCGTGGCCTCGAGCCGCCCCGGGCCGACGCCGAGGCGATCGCCCGGGACGATGGCGAGCGCCGCGATCGTCGCCGCGACGAGTCCGAGCAGGCCGATCGCGAGCGACAACCGCCGATAGCCGCGCGCGATGAGGGCCGCGGCGGCGGCTCCGAACGCCACGGCCAGGAACGGGACCAGGCTCATGGCTCGGTCGGCTCGGTCGGCTCGGTCGGCTCGGTCGGCTCGGTCGGCACCGCTGCGTCGTCCAGGCTCGGCAGGTCGGTCGCCGACGGAGCGTCGTCCGCGGCGGCCGGCCCCGCATCATCGGGGCGCATTACGGCCTCGTCGATCCGCCACGCACCGGCGCTCGAGCCCGAGACCGGGGCGGCGGCTCCGGCGGGATCCTCGAGGGCGTGGACGGGGGCGGATCGGCGCGGTCGGAGCGATCGGCCGAAGCTGCTCGGAGCCGTCGGGGTCAGCGGGTGGGCCTCGTACATCGCGCTCAGGCGGCGCTCGTTGCGCATCGTCAGACCGCCGGTCGCCGCGACGACGTTGGCGCACAGGACCGCGACGGTCCCCAGCAGCCCGACGGTCAGCGCCGCGGTCATCAGCTGCTCGAGCGGCTGGGGCGTGCCGGCCAGTCCGACCCGGACCAGCTCGGCACCCGTGACCAGGATCGCCAGCGCGACCCCGAGCCGGAAGATGTCGGCTCCGCGGACGATCGGCGCGACGGCGATGACCGCCAGGGCGAACCCGGTCGCGCTAGCCTCCGGCGGACCGAGCGCCGCGCTTCCGAGGCCGCTCGTGCCGTAGCCGATCACGAAGGCGGCGGCCGCGGCCAGCGTCTCCGCCGGTAGCCCGACGAGCGAGCCCCGGGTGACGACCGCGGTCTCGCGGAGCACGACGAACAGGAGATACCCGGCGAGGAGGGCCGCCACGATCCGGGTCGCGATCGCGGCCGGGGTCGGCAGAGGATCCGCCAGGAAGGGTGCGGCCGACAGGGCCACGACGAGTCCGACCACCGCGACCCGAGCGTCGCGCCCCGCGATCGCCGCCAGGGCTCCGGCGACGGTCACGATCGCGGCGAGGCCGAGGAGGACGCTCACGGCGTCCCGGCTTGGACCTCCGGGTAGGACGGCGTCGGGAGGATCCCGAACGCGCTGAACGGCCAGTAGCGCAGCCAGGCGCGACCGATGACGCTGTCCCGCTTGATCGGGCCGAACACGCGTGAGTCGGATGACTCCGCGCGGTGATCGCCGAGGACGAACAGCTCGTCGGCCCCGATGGTCCACTCGCTCCGGTCGGGAGGTGCGACGGTCGGCTGGTACGGCGCCGAGCCGGGGTAGGTGTACGGCTCGTCGATCGCCTTGCCGTTGACGATGACCTGGCCGTCGCGCACCGCGATGGTGTCGCCGGGGAGACCGATGATCCGCTTGATGAACGGCGTGTTGCTGCCCTGGTCGTAGCCGGCCGGCGGCGAGAAGACGACGACGTCGCCGCGGCCGTAATCGTTGATCCGGGGCGTGAGCTTATCGACCAGGACGTACTGCCCCGGCTGAAGGGTGTTCTCCATCGACATCTGCTGGACCTGGTACGGCTGGGCGACGAAGTTCTGGATGACGAGGAAGATGACAAGGGTCAAGACCAGTGTCTCGACGACCTCGAAGAGACACCCGAGGGGGCGTTTGCTCACAAGTCCGGCAGTATAGGTGCTGTGCTATCGTCCTGCCCCGTGACCCCCTCCCGCCGACGGCGGTGAGCCGGATGCCCCGACGGTCGATCGAGACGCTGATCGGCCTCGCGGCGGTCGTCGCGCTCGCGCTCGTCCTGTACAACGCCACCCTGGTCGATCGGCGACCTCCGACCGTCAGCCAGGTCTCGCTGAGTGCGACCGCGGATGGGGACGATCGACTCGCCCAGACCCTGACTGCGATCGACCTGAGCTTCAGCGAACCCGTCGATCGGACCTCCGTCGAGCAGCGCTTCCGGATCGAGCCCTATGTCGGGGGCACATTCACCTGGGATCGTTCCACGACCGCGATCTTCACCCCGGCCCGGAAGCTTCCGCCGGCCACCGAGTTCTCGGTCAACGTCGTCGCCGGATTCACCGATGTCGAGGGCAACGCGGCGCCCGACGCCAGCTCGGCGTTCGTCTTCCGTACGGTCGGCCAGCCGGTGGTCCTGTCGATGACGCCCGAGTCCGGCACGACCGGCGTCGCGACCGACGCGACGGTGAGCCTGCGCTTCGACCGACTGATGGACACCGCCTCGGTCGAGGCCGCCACCAGGATCCTCCCGCCGGCGCCGTTCCGGGCGAGCTGGACCGGTCCCGACCTGACGATCGCGTTCGAATCGCCGCTCGCATTCGGGACGCCGTACACGGTCACCGTCGGGGCCGACGCGGCGGATACCGATGGCAGTCCGCTGGTGGTCCCCTTCAGCGGGACGTTCACCACCGTCGCGGCCGGGCTCGGGATCGACGCGGTCGTCCCGGCCGATGGGGTCGCCGGGATCGGTCTACGAACGCCCATCGCGATCGTGTTCGACGGGCCGATCGATCCGGCCTCGGTCGCCGACGCCATCCGGATCACGCCGGCGATCCCCGGCGAGGTGCAGGTCGTCGCCTTGCCGAGCGATCTCCCGCCGGTCGTGCCGCCGCCCGCACCGAGCGACGGCTCGTCGTCCGGGCCTCCCGCGGTCCCGACGCCGTCGCCGGGCCCCGGGTCGGTCCTGCTGTTCACGCCGGCGAGTCCGCTGGCGGCGCATACGACGTATACGGTGGAGCTGGGCCCAGACGTCCGCCGGGCGGGCGATCCCGGGCAGGTGGCGGCCGGCCGATCGTGGACCTTCACCACCGGCGGCCAGACGGCGAGTGCCCAGAACCAGATCGCGTTCCTGTCCCCGCGCGGCGGCGTCCGCAACGTGTGGCTGATGAACCCGGATGGGTCGAACCCGCGCCAGATCACCACCGAGCTGGCCCCGGTCAGTGACTACGACGTGTCGTCCGACGGCCGGTCGATCGTGTACGCGACCGCCGGCGCCGTCCGAGTCCTTCGGCTGGACAGCGGCGACCTGACGACGATCACCGGGCCGGGCCTGTTCGAATACCAGCCCGTCCTGACGCCGGATGGCAAGTCGGTCCTGGTCGGACGTCGTGATGCGACGGGGGCCGATCTCGGGTACTGGCTCGAGCCCCTCCCGGGAGCCGACAGCGCGGCTGCCGAGCGCCAGGTCCTGCTGGACGGCGCCCCGCCGCTCGGATCGTCGGCCTTCCGGGGCGATGGCCTGGTGGCCGGACCGGGCGTGTCGGACTGGTCGCATCGCGCGGTCTTCGACCCGACCGGAGCCTCGTTCGTGCTCGTCGACGGGCAGGGGCGGGTGCCGCTCGTGACCCTGGACGGCGCGTCCGACGTCCCGACCGCCGTGTACCAGCCACTGTCGAACGTCATCGGCGGCCCGGCCTGGGACCCTGTCCGCGAAGGCTTCGTGATCGTCGCCGATCAGGCCGACGGAACCGGTCCGGCGGTCCAGGCGGTCGTCCATCCGACGCCCGCGTGGTTCCCGGCGAGCGGGCCCCCGGCCGTCGCGGTCCACGGGGGCATCGTGACGCTCGTCGCGCCGAACGGCGACCACCTCGGCTATTCGCCCGGCCCCGACCGGAGGCTCGACGGCCTGACCAGCTCGAGCGACCTGCTCGACCGGGCGCCCGGGTTCTCGCCCGACGGGACGACGCTGCTGTTCGGGCGGGTCGAAACCTCGGATCCCACCCGGTCCGCGGGGATCTGGCTGGCCGGACTCGATGGGCGGGACCTCCGCCAGCTGTCGACCGATGGGACCGCCGCCCGCTGGCTGCCGTAACCGGTCACGTCTGCATATCCCCGCGGCGCGCGAGTTTGACCCGCCTCCAAGCCGCTTGCTACACTCGCGCCCGACCTGGAAGGTTCCGGTCCCGGAGGTACGCCGGGACGATCGCCCCGCCCCCCGACAACCCCTGACCCGAGCGTCAGGGCCGCCCGCGCCACGCGCGCCACCACCCGGTCCCAGGAGGAGACGCACACCCACATGGACGCCCAGGCGCTCCAGCTGATCATCCCCGTCGCCGGCATCGCGGCCGTCCTCTTCGCCCTCTACCTCGCCCGGGACGTGCTCGCCAGGGACCAGGGTCCCCAGGCCATGCAGGACGTCGCCGGAACGATCCTCGAGGGTGCCGTGGCGTTCATCCGGCGGCAGTACCGGACCATCGCGATCATGGCCCTGTTCGCCAGCGTGATCCTCGGCGCGATCATCGCGGCTGTCGAGACGAAGGACTTCGCCGAGACCGAGTTCTTCGGCCTGGACCTCGGGATCCGGACCGGGTTCGCCTTCCTCGTCGGCGCGACGTGCTCGATGGCCTGCGGGATCATCGGCATGTACATCAGCGTCAAGGCCAACGTCCGGACCGCATCGGCGGCACAGCGCGGACTCGTCGAGGCGGTCCAGGTCGCGATGCGGGGTGGAGCCGTCAGCGGCTTCCTCGTCGTCGCGCTGTCGCTCCTCGGGGTGTACGGGATCTTCGTCCTGTACGGCGGACTCGATCACCCGGCGGTCGCGCCGTTCCTGATCGTCGGGTTCGGCTTCGGCGCCAGCTTCGTCGCCCTGTTCGCCCAGCTCGGCGGCGGGATCTACACCAAGGCCGCCGACGTGGGCTCGGATCTCGTGGGCAAGGTCGAAGCCGGGATCCCCGAGGACGACCCCCGCAACGCCGGGGTCGTCGCGGACCTCGTCGGCGACAACGTCGGCGACTGCGCCGGCCGTGGGGCCGACCTGTTCGAGTCGACCGCGGCCGAGAATATCGGCGCGATGATCCTGGGCGTCAGCGTCTATGCCATCGCCCTGAAGGCCGGCTGGCCGAACCCGGCCGCCTGGATCTTCTTCCCGCTCGTGGTCCGGGCGTTCGGGCTGTTTGCCACGATCATCTCGGTCGCGTTCTTCATCCGCGGTCGCGAGGACGAGGACCCGATGAACATCCTCAACCGCGGCTATTGGGCCACCACGCTGCTGTCCGTGGTCGGCCTTGCCATCACGACCAACGTGATGATGTCCACGGGCACGCAGACAGGCCCGGACGGCCTGCCGACCTGGGTCTACTTCTTCGGTGCGGGCCTGGTCGGCCTGGCCACCAGCGTGGTCTTCGTGTACATCACCCAGTACTACACGGCCGGCTCGTACCGACCGGTCCGCGAGATCGCCGAAGCGTCGAAGACCGGCCCCGCGACGAACATCATCGCCGGGGTCGCGGTCGGGTTCGAGACGACGGCGGTCACGGCCATCTCGATCGTCATCGCCCTGTTCGTGAGCCACTGGCTCGGCGATCGGGCGGGGATCGTCAACGAGAACGGGGTCAACGTCGGCGGGATCTTCGGGACGGCGGTCGCCACGATGGGCATGCTGATGACGACGGCCTACATCCTGGCCATGGACACGTTCGGTCCGATCACTGATAACGCCGGTGGGATCGCGGAGTTCAGCCGCGCCGAGGCCGGCGCCCGGACGATCACCGACCGCCTCGACGCCGTCGGCAACACGACCAAGGCGCTGACCAAGGGCTACGCCATCGCGTCCGCCTCGCTCGCCGCCTTCCTCCTGTTCTCGGCCTACATCGACAAGGTCAACCTGATCCTGCGGGTCCAGGGTCGCCCGCTGATGGAGTCGGTCAACCTGGCCAGCGTCAACGTGTTCATCGCGGCCTTCGTCGCGGCGATGCTCGTCTACCTGTTCAGCTCGCTCGCCATCCGGGCGGTCGGGACCACCGCCCAGGCGATCATCGTCGAGGTTCGCCGGCAGTTCCGCGAGATGCCCGGGATCATGGACTACACCCAGCGCCCGGACTACGCCCGCGTCGTCGACATCACCACGAGCGCCGCCCTCAAGGAGATGATTGCGCCGGGCGCCCTGGCGGTCGCCACGCCCGTCCTGGTGGGACTCATCCTCGGCTATGAAGCGATGGCCGGCTTCCTGATGGTCGGGACGATCTCGGGGGTCATGCTCGCCACCGTCCTCAACAACAGCGGCGGCGCCTGGGACAACGCCAAGAAGTACATCGAGTCGGGCCAGCTCAAGGACGCCGCAGGTAACATCCTCGGCAAGAAGACGGACGCCCACGCGGCCGCGGTCGTCGGCGACACGGTCGGCGACCCGTTCAAGGACACCGCCGGCCCGTCGCTCCACGTCCTGGTCAAGCTGATCGCCACGATCGCCCTCGTCCTCGCCCCCCTTTTCGTTCGCTAGCGATCCCCGAGACGGGGCGGTCGCGTCCGCGCGCCGCTCCGTTAGGAGTCAAACATGCCGATCGTCCTCCAGGCTCTCGTCATGGGGATCGTCCAGGGCCTGACCGAGTTCCTGCCGATCTCGAGCTCAGGTCACCTGATCCTCGTCCCGTACCTGTTCAAGTGGGACGATCCGTTCATCGACTCGCTCGTATTCAGCGTCATGCTCCACATGGGGACGCTGGTGGCGCTGCTCGTCTACTTCCGGAAGGAATGGCTGGTCCTCGTCCCGGCGTTCTTCTCGGCCGTGCGCCATCGCTCGTTCCGCGATGATCCCGACCGACGCCTGGCCGTCCTGATCGCGATCACCACCATCCCGGCGATCATCGCCGGCGTCCTGCTCAACGACTTCCTCGAGAAGGAGATCCGGCTCGCCGGGTACGTCGCGGCCACCCTGGTCATCGGTGCGGGGATCATGTGGCTGGCCGACCGGACCGGGCGGAAGGACGAGGCGATGGAGCAGCTGACCCCGACCAAGGCGCTCATCCTCGGCGTCGCGCAGTCGCTGGCGCTCATCCCCGGGATCAGCCGATCCGGGATCAGCATCTCGACCGGTCTCTTCCTGGGGCTGACCCGCGAGTCGGCGGCCCGGTTCAGCTTCCTGATGGCCACCCCGATCACGGCCGCTGCCGGCGCCTACGAGTTCGTCAAGCTGATCAAGGGCGATGCGGGAGCCACCGTCGACCTCCTCCCGCTCATCGTCGGGATGGTCGCGGCCCTGATCTCGGGCCTGGCGGCTATCCATTTCCTACTGCGCTACCTGCGGACGCGATCGCTGTTGATCTTCGTCATCTACCGGCTCGTCCTCGCGGCGATCGTCGTCGTGGTCATCCTGGGACGCTGACGGCCGGCCATGGAGGTCATGAAGCAGGCCCGCCAGCGCTCGATCCGCGACCTCGTCGAACAGCGGGCGATCCGGACCCAGCGCGAGATCAAGGATGCCCTCGGTGAGCGCGGCTTCAAGACCACCCAGGCGACGATCAGCCGGGACGTGGCGGAGCTCGGGCTGATCAAGGTCGGCCGCGACGGGATCGTGGCGTACGCGCTCCCGCCGCGCCTGATCGAGGCCGAGGCCAGCGGCGAGGACCGGCTGCGCAAGCTGTTCCGCGACCTGCCGGTCGAGATCCGGGAGGCCGGCCTGCTGCTCGTCGTCCGCACGCTCCCGGGTTCGGCGCACGCCATCGCGGCCGCCCTCGACCGGGCGCGCTGGCCGGAGGTCGCCGGCTCGGTGGCGGGCGATGACACCCTGTTCGTGGCGTTCACGGACCGGACCTCGCTGGGCCGGATCAAGCGCCGTCTGGTCCGGTTGACGGAGGCGTGATCGAAGCTCTTTGACACCCTGGGACCGGCGGGACTAGGATTCGCCACCGGTCGAACTTCAGGAGCGCGGGCGTGCCGCGACCCCTGGAGTTCTTTCCTTTACTCAGCCCAGAGCCGACGCCTCGCGACGCTCCGAACGGGGGTCCACCCGCGTGAACAACAAGCCGACCTACCTCAGCCGCGACGGCCTCGAGAAGCTGCGCGCCGAATTGGACGAGATGACCAACGTCCGACGGGCCGAGGTCGCGACACGCATCCACGATGCCAAGGAGCACGGCGACCTGTCCGAGAACGCCGAGTACGAGGACGCCAAGAACGAGCAGGCGTTCGTCGAGG
>JADGQI010000167.1 GCA_017881905.1 Chloroflexota bacterium | reverse complement strand
CCTGCGCGGCATCGCGCGGTTGATCGTTCTGCGGTCGGCGCGGGAAGTCGACGATCTGGCTGATCGGCACGAAGCCGCGGATGCCGCAGTCGACGATGAGGCCGCCCTTGTTGTGGTCGATGACCGGCGCCTCGATGATCACGCCGCTCTCGAACTGCTCCTGCATCGAGCGCCACTTGCGCTCGAGGCCGGCCCGGCGGAGCGACAGGACGACGTGTCCCTCGGGCGACTCGGGCTGGAGGACGTAGACCAGGACCGTGTCGCCGATCGCGAGCGCGGGCTGCGACTCGGCGTTGCGACCGTACAGCTCGCGGTTCGAGACGACGCCCTCGCTCTTCGCCCCGATGTCGACGAGGATCTCGTCCTTGTCGATCCGGACGACGGTCCCTTCGACCACGTCACCATGCTTGAAGCTCTTGATGTCCGAGTCCTGCTCGGCAAGCAGCTCCTCCATCGTCGACGGCTCGGGGCCGAGCTCGCGCACGGGCTCGGGCTCCTCCTCGGCCGCGGCCGGCGCGTCAGCGATCTCGGCCGCGAGCTCCAGGGCGGCTTCGTCGGCGGCGACGGTCTGGACGACCTCGGCGACGACCTGTGCTGCAGCAGCTTCCTCGACCCCCTCGACCTCGGCGACCGTGTCGAGCACCCCGACGGCGGCCTCCGCGGCCGGCTCGGCGTTCGCGTCGTTGGCGTCGGCGGCGTCGGCCAGCCGCTCGATCTCGGCCGCTGCGGCGGTCTCCAGCTCGGCTTCGTCGGTCGCGACGGTGTCGACGACGTCGGCGATCGCGGCGGCTGCGGCCTTCTCCTCGGCCGCTTCGGCCTCGGCGACGGTGCCCTGGATATCGGCGGGCTCGTCGGCGACGGCGACGGCTGCCTGGGACGCCTCATCGGTGACGGCGGCGGTCGCCTCCGTCTCGGGCGCGGTCCCGCCCTGCTGCTCTTCGGTCAACTTGATCGTCTCTCCTACTTGGATACTCCCCGTGAATCAGAACGGCCCGAGCGAGGCTCAGGCCTGAGGGACGATCGGCAGGTCCGGTGCTTGCTGGGCCTCGGTCCGCTCCTTCGTGTCGATGGCGCTGGCCACGTTCTTCTGCTGTCCTGCCCGCGAGGGCCGCGTGAGTCTAGCACGGGTCCTGCCGACCTACAATCGCAGGACCGTGCCCGAATCACCCGACCTCAGCGTCGTGTCCGAAGCGTTCCACGCCGCCCTGGTCGGTCGGTCGATCGTGCGTGCGGAGGCGCCGGCGCCGCTCGCCGTCCGCGGGACACCGGGGGAGCTGGCAGCCCTCATCAGCCAGCCGCTGACCCGGATCGCCCGCCGCGGGAAGTTCCTCATCCTGGACCTCGGGCGCGACCGGATCGTCGTCAACCCGATGCTGACCGGTCGGTTCCAGCTGGCCGCTCCGAGCGTCAAGCGGCCGACCAAGACGGCCGTGGTCCTCGGGTTCGGAGCGCGACCCTCGGGCCCGCCGTCCGACGCGGCCGCCTGGACGCGCGGTGCAGAGTGGCTGCCGCCGGACGGCGATGAGGTCGAGGTCCGCTACCGCGACCCGACCCAGATGGGCAAGGTCTATCTGCTCCCGGCCGGCGTCGAGCGGGCCGTCCCTGGCCTGGACGACGAGCTCGGCCCGGATGTCGACGACCCGGCCCTCGATCTCGACGTCTGGCGCGCCCGGATACGACGCCACCCGGGCGAGCTCAAGAACCTGCTCAAGAACCAGGCGTTCGTCGCCGGGATCGGCAACGCCTACAGCGACGAGATCCTGCACGCGGCCGGGCTGCTCCCGTTCCGGAAGCGCTCGTCCCTCGCGGCGGAGGAGGTCGACGCGCTGTACGACGCGGCCCGGACGACCGTGACGGACGCGATCGACGTGCTCCGCCGGCGGGTGCCGCCCACCTTCGAGACCCAGGTCCGCGACTTCCTCGCGGTCCACGACAAGGGCGGCACGCCGTGCCCGCGCTGCGGCACGAGGATCACCGAGGTCAAGCCGGGCGGCTTCGTGACGTCGTACTGCCGGGGCTGTCAGCGCTGACCGGGGCGCCGCGAAGGATCAGGGGACCTTCAGGACCTGTCCCGGCTTGATGAGCGTCGAGGTGCCCATCCCGTTGAGCTTCTGGAGCACCTTGACGGTCGTCCCGAACTTGATCGCGATCGCCCCGAGCGTATCGCTCGGCTTGACCGTGTACGTCTTGCCGCTGGGCTTTTGGGTCGGCGACGGCTTGGGCGCGTGACTCGGCGACGGCTTGACGGTGGGCGACGGACCGGCGCTGGACGTGGGCAGGGATGGCTCGATCGAGGGGCTGGGCGTGGGACTCGCGACCGCGACGATCGAGGCGCTCGCGCCGACGCTCGGACTGCCGGTCCGGTCGGCGGTCCCACCGGACGGACCGCCGACGCGCGCGAGGAGCAGGGCGCCGGCGGCCGCGATCATCGCGACGACCAGGGCTGCCTGGCCGAGCGTTCGGCGATCGCCAAGGCGTGGGCCGGGGAGCGGCTGACGGCCGCGGTCCACGACGACCGGCGCCGTGCGCGCGATCGGTCGGAGGGGGACCAGCGGAACCTGGGCGCGGTAGGCTCGGGCGGCCTCCTCGTATCGAGCGCATGACCGGTGGTCGCCGAAGCACAGGCGTCGCTGGGTGTCGAGACCGATGGGGACCGGCGTCGCCTCGGACGCACAGACATGCTCGCGCGAGGGCTCCGCGTTGCGCCAATGGCCGGACGCGACCAGCAGGTAGGGGCAGATCGCCAGCGGTTCGGCGACGGTGGTCGGCTCGTTACCCGGCGGCGACGTCATCGCGATCAAGCATAGCGAAGCGGCCGGTGAGCGCCCGGGGAATCAAGAAATCCTGGCGACGACCTATGTTCCCGAAAGGCTGCCCTCTCAGTATCTTCGGCGCTGGAGAGCTTAACTTCCGTGTTCGGGATGGGAACGGGTGTGGCCTCTCCGCTAGAGTCACCAGGAT
>JADGQI010000166.1 GCA_017881905.1 Chloroflexota bacterium | reverse complement strand
TGTCGATAGCGCTCTCGGTGGCGGCCACGCCAGACGGTGACCCGGCCGCGTCCCCGGACCTGCCAGCCGCCGTCGCGACCGATCGCCGCGGTGCCCTCATCGAGGCCGAGGACGGTGGTCCCGCGGGGGGCCCGCAGGATCATCAGCGCGGCGAACGCCTCGGGGAACTGGTCGTAGTGCGGGAACGCGGCGATATCGGGGACGGCCCCGAGCGCCCATTCGTAGCGGAGCGGGAGGTGCGGCGGCCAGCGGAGCAGGGCCTGGCGCGAGCACAGGACCATCGCCCCGGCGGAGCAGCCCGCGAGGACGCCGCCACGCTCGTGAACGTCCTGCGCGGCCGCCCAGACAGCGCTTCCGGACAGGGCACGCAGGAGATGATCCGGATGGCCGCCGGAGAGGTAGACCAGGTCGGCCTCCGCGACGGCCTGGACGCTGGCCGGGTCGTCCGCCTCCGAACGGTCGCGGACCAGGACCGCCTCGACCTCCGCGCCCAGCGCGGCAAAATGCTCGACGCCCATCGCCGCCCAGCGCTGGAAGACCTCCTCGCCGTCGGGCGCCGAGGCCGTCGGCAGGATCGCGACCCGCGGCCGCGATCGACCCGTGGCGGCCAGCAGCTCGGCATCGAGTTCGGCGACCGCGGGCAGGAACTCATCGGCGCCCAGGAGGGCCACGGGTCCGCTCATCGCCGGGAGTCTAGCGACGATCACGAAACGAGGCGGTCGTCGGCGGCTCGCCGAGCCGCGAACCACGTCCGAGACGGCGGCATAGACTGCCCCGATGACCACCCGCCAGCGCTGGACGATGCTCGCCACGGTGCTGGGATCGTCGATCGTGTTCCTCGACGGGACGGTCGTGAACCTGGCCCTCAAGACGATCGGTGCGGATCTGCCGTCGGGGATCCTTGGCGTGCTCGAGGGTCAGGCGTACATCACCAACGGGTACCTCGCCGTCCTCGCGGCGTTGCTGATCCTCGGCGGCGCGATCTCGGATCGATACGGTCGCAAGCGCGTGTTCGCCATCGGGCTGCTCGGCTTCGGCGGCACGAGCATCCTGTGCGGCCTCTCGCCGACGATGGAGGCGCTGGTCCTCTTCCGGCTGCTTCAGGGTGCCGCGGCTGCGCTCCTCGTCCCCGGCTCGCTGGCCCTGATCACCTCCGCTTTCGAGGGACCGGGGCTCGCCAGGGCGTTCGGGATCTGGGCGGCGGCGACCTCCGGCGCGACGGTCCTCGGACCGGTCCTCGGCGGCTTCCTCGTCCAGTACATCTCATGGCGGGCGGCCTTCCTGATCAACGTCCCGTTCGTGCTCATCGCCTTCCTCGGACTGCGGCGTGGCGTGGCCGAGACGGTCCTGCCCGGCGCGAGCGGACGGTTCGACTGGCTGGGAACGCTCGATGTGGTGCTGGCGATCGGCGGCCTGTCGTTCGGCCTCATCCGCGGCCAGCAGAACGCCTGGCAGGACACGACCGCCTGGATCTCGATCGGGATCGGGGTCGTCGCCATCGTCCTGTTCCCGATCCTCATGTCCCGTCGCCCGGATCCACTGGTCCCGCTCGAGCTGTTCCGGAACCGGCGCTTCGCGGTGATCAACCTCGCAACGTTCCTCATCTACGGGGCGCTTTACGGCTACATCGGCTACCAGGGTCTGTTCCTCCAGGGGACCCTGGGCTACACCGTCGTGGCGACGTCGCTCCTCGGCCTGCCGGCCGGGATCATGCTGACCCTCCTGTCGACCAGGATCGGCGGACTGGTCGGTCGGATGGGCCCGCGCCGGTTCCTGGTGGCGGGACCGCTGCTGATGGCGGGCGGGTTGCTCTGGTTCGCCCGCATCCCGGCGAGCAGCGTCGCCTGGGCGGCCGATCTGTCGACGCCCGGATCGCTCGTCCCACCACTGTCGACGCTGATCGACGTGCTGCCCGCCATCCTCGTCTTCGGCCTGGGGATCTCGATGGTCGTGGCGCCGTTGACCAGCACGCTGATGAGCTCGATCCCGGTGGCTCGGGCGGGTCTTGGGTCCGCCATCAACAACGCCATCTCGCGGGTGGGTTCGCCGCTGATCGGCGCGCTCGTGTTCATCGCCGTGACCACGATCTTCTACAACAGCCTGGCGAACCAGATCCCTGGTCTGGACCCGACCTCGCCCGAGCTCAGGGCGACGATCGCCCCGCTCAACCCGGTGCCGGCCGGGGCGACCTCCGAGGTGGCCGCGGCGGCCAAGATCGCCTCGACCGAGGCATTCCGCCTTGCGCTCCTGGTCAGCGCAGCGCTGCTCGGTCTGGGCGCCGCGGTCAACGGGTTCGGGCTGCGCGAGACGGGCGGTCCGGCCCGACGTCAGGAGATCGAGGCGGCCACCGCGACCGACGCCGTCGCCGGGAGCGCGCCGTCGGCGTGACGGCGTCCGGACCTGCCGCGTCGCACGGCGGGCGGCCATACTATCCCGAAGGGCGACCCAGATCGACACGCTCCGGAGGGACGAACGGGTGGGCAACAAGCGACGAGCCGTGATCGGGGTCGGTGTGGCCGCCGGGGCGACCGGTGCGGCCAAGGTCATGCGAAAGGGCCGGCAGCCCGCCTACCCGCCGGGTCCGGATGCGATCACCGCCGATGAAGCGAGGGCCGCCGCGGAGCGCCTGCTTGGCCAGGGTCGGGTCGGGCGGAACGACCTGGCGATGGCGCTGGCGCTGTCGGTCTCGACGTCGGTCGATCCCCTCCTCCACGGGCGGCGCTACTTCCCGCGGATGCTCGACGACATCCGGGCCGCGACCAGCTCGGTCCATCTCCTGATCTACGGCTACAAGCCGGGCGAGATCGGGACGACGTTCCTCGAGGTCCTCGCCGACCGGGTCAAGGCGGGTGTCGAGGTCCGGCTCCAGGTCGATGCGATCGGGAGTGAGATCGACTTCGGGAGCAAGGACCTGTTCCGCGACCTGCGCGCGGCCGGGATCGAGATCGTCGCCAACGACGGCATCCTGCCCGACCGCGACGGCCTGCTCGGCGCCCGCAGGTTCGACTGGCACCTCGACGACTTCGGCCACTTCGACCACCGAAAGATGATGGTCGTCGACGGTCGGGTCGGATACGTCGGTGGGAGCGGCATCGAGGACCACTTCAACGACGAGCGGTTCTACGACGTCATGTGCCGGGTCACGGGCCCGATCGTCGCCCAGCTGCAGCTCGTCCACCTCGCGAGCTGGCGTTACCAGGGCGGGCCGGTCCCGAGCCGACCGCTCGAGACCTATTTCCCGGCCGACGTCCTGACGGTGCCCGCCGACGCGGCGATGACCGTCCCGACGACGATCCTATGGAACGTGCCCGGCGAGGGCCACCATCCGATCAGCGACGCGATCGAGCAGTCGATCGAGGACGCGCAGCGGGTGATCCACATCGTCAACCCGTACGTCGCGGACAAGGCGGTCCTCGCCCGGTTGCTCGACGCGGCCCGACGCGGGGTCGAGGTCAGGATCGTGGTCCCGGGCAAGCCCACGCCGCCGATGCCGGCCGCCGCGTTCCGACATCACTACGAGCGGCTCCTCGACGCCGGCGTGTCGATCCTGCTCCATCCCGACATGGCCCACGCCAAGGTCCTCACGATCGACGATCGGGTGCTGATCGGCGGGTGCAACCTCGACGACCTGAGCCTGTTCCGGAACAACGAGCTCGATCTGCTCTTCGAGAGCGCCGAGATCGCCGAGCTGACCGAACGCCAGGTGTTCGACGAGCTGGTCGCCGTGTCGACGCCCGCCATCGTTCCGACCGATCCGCGGGAACGGATCTGGAACGCCGCGATGGACCGGGTGTCCCGACTCCTCTAGGAGCGCGCCATGCGCCGATTCGCCGTCGAGGTCGTCGTCAACGCCGTCATCCTCGTCCTGATCGCGTTCGTCCTGACCCTGATCGTCGTCCCGCAGCCCTTCCCGTTCGGGGAGAGCAGCGCACCGATCCTCGAGCTTCGCGACCCGGGGATCGTCGGGTTCGTGGTCTGGGCGGGCGTCCTCGTCCTGGTCAACCGTTTCGCCCGACCGGTGATCATGGCCGTGACCGGCCAGCTCCTGTTCCGGACGATGGGGCTGTTCGTGGTGGTGGTCAACGCGATCGCGATCTGGGTGACCTCGATCCTCAGCCCGATCAAGATCGCCTACGTCGCCCAGCCCTTCATCCTCTGGCTGCTCGTGGCCGCGACGCTCTGGACCGTCGTGTCCACGATCACGACCGCCGTCCTCGGGCTCAATCGGCCGTCGTTCGGTCCGGAACGAGAACGATCGCTGTGGCGCTCGCTCGAGGCGCTGCCGACTCCCCGTAGGAACGCCATCATCGAGAACCTGCGCCTCCAGCAGGTCTACGACGCGATCTACGCGAACAGCCTGGATATCGCCCTCGCCGGCACACCGATCGGCGACCTGCGGACGTGGTTCGAGCGCCGCATCCTCGGTCAGACCGATCCGCTGTCGGGCGAGAGCGGCCCGGTCCGCGTCCGGCTGATGCTCCAGCAGCTCGGCCCTACCTACGTGAAGATCGGCCAGATGATGGCCAGCCGGTCCGACCTCCTGCCGCCGGTCTGGGTCGACGAGCTGTCGAAGCTCCAGAGTGACGCCGCTCCGTTCGGCTGGGAGGACGCCAGCGAGATCCTGACCAAGGAGCTCGGACGTCCCCCCGAGGAGCTGTATGCATCGATCGAGCACGAGCCGTTCGCGGCGGCCTCGACCGCGCAGGTCCACCGGGCGACGCTCCACGACGGCACCCTGGTCGCGGTGAAGATCCAGCGGCCCAGGATCGTGGCCAAGACGAAGGCGGACCTGGGAGTGATCCAGCAGCTCGCCCGCGAGGGCGAGCGACGGCTGGCCATCGCTCGCAAGATCGGGCTCAGCTCGATGGTCGCCGAGTTCGCCGCCGGCGTGCTCAAGGAGCTCGACTACCGGAACGAGGCGTATCAGGCGCGCCGCTTGGCCGACGGCATGGCCAAGTTCGAGCAGGTCCACATCCCGGCGACCTACGACGAGCTGTCGAGCGAGCGCGTCCTGACGATGGAGTTCGTCCAGGGCATCAAGATCTCCAAGGCCGATGAGCTCCGTGCCGCCGGGTTCGACACGACCGAGCTCGGGACGGTGTTCATCCGGGCGATCATCAAGCAGGTCCTCATCGACGGCTTCTTCCACGGCGATCCGCACCCCGGCAACATCCTGGGAGACCCGGAGTCCAAGCGGATCGTCTTCCTCGACATGGGCCTCGTCGGTCAGCTCGACCAGCAGCAGCGAGTGGACCTGCTCGGCCTGATCTACGCGGTCAAGGAGGTCGACATCCCGGGCATCGGCGACGGCCTGATCGCCCTGTCGAAGCCGACCAAGGAGTTCGACGAGCCGGCGTTCCGCGCGGACATCGACCGGCTCGCCCGCCAATACCTCATCTACTCGAGGTCGACATCGCTCGGGTCCGCACTATCGAAGTTCCTGTCGGCGGTGTTCAACAACGGCCTGCGTCTCGACAGCCAGCTGACGCTGGCCATGAAGGCGGTCATCCAGGCCGAGGAGACCGCCCGGGCCCTGTCGTTCGACATCGACCTCGGCCAGGCGGCGGTGACCGAGGCGCGGGCGGCGCTGCTCGAGTCGCTCACGCCGGAGCGCGTCCAGAAGCAGCTCCAGGGGACCGCGCTGCGGGTCGGCAAGGAGCTGGCGCGGAGGGTCCCGTCCATGGAGGTGGCCGCGCTCAAGTGGCTCGACATGTTCAACCAGGGCAAGCTCACGGTCGAGGTCGACACGTCCGACCTGAACAGGTCGGTCGTCAAGGTCGGCCAGGTCGCTCGCCAGGCGACGGTGGGACTGATCGTGGTCGGTCAGCTGATCGGGACGGCGATCGTGATGGCGATCCTGCTCCAGCCATCGCTGTCCCAGTTCCTCGGGGTCGCCTATCTGGCGATGATCGCCTTCGCCGTCACCCTCGTGGTCAGCTTCATCGTCCTGTTCCGGATCTTCCTCCACAACGACGAAGACGACACCTGAGCGCGACGATGGTCCGCTCGTGCGCCGCGTGATGACCCGCGACTGGGACGCCGCGACCTACGACCGGATCGCGGATCCGATGACCCGCTGGGGTTCCGCGGTGCTCGATCGGCTGCCGCTCGCCGGCGACGAACGCGTGCTCGATGCGGGCTGCGGATCCGGCCGCGTCACCGAGCAGCTCCTCGACCGCCTGCCGGATGGCGCGGTGGTGGCCCTCGATGGATCGCCGGCGATGATCGCCGAGGCGCGCCGTCGGCTCGAGCGGTTCGGCGACCGGGTTGACTACGTCGTCGCGGATCTCGGGGCGCCGCTTCCCATCCGGGATCCGGTCGACGCGATCCTGTCGACGGCCACGTTCCACTGGGTCCCGGATCACGACGCGCTGTTCCGCAACCTGGCCGGCGTCATCCGTCCCGGCGGACGGCTGGTCGCGCAATGCGGCGGGGTCGGCAACATCGCCACGATCCAGGCCATCCTGGGGTCGATCGGCGACGGGTGGCTCGGACCGGCCCACTTCGAGACCCCCGACGACACGCGCGAACGGCTCGAAGCGGTGGGGTTCGTCGACGTCGAGACCTGGCTCCATCCGGAGCCGACCCCACTCGAGCCGGGCGAGCCGCTCGAGACGTTCCTCGCCACGGTCGTCCTCGGGGCCCACCTCGCGCGGCTTGCCCCAGCGGAACGGGCCCCCTTCGTCCACGAGGTGGCTCGACACATGCCGCGGCCGGAGATCGACTACGTGCGCCTGAACATCGTGGCGACGAAGGCAGGGCCCGGGCTGGCGGACCGGGCGTAGGCTGACCGCGGACGAAACCGCCCGGGAGGTCCGGGCGTACCCGAACCTGCACCCGACACTCGCGATCGGGTCGGCCGACAAACCCTCGGAGGCGATCGATGACCCGGTTCCGCGCTCTCGCATCGTCCATCGTGGTTGCGGCGGCCGTCGCAGGCTGCACGAGCGCCGGCGGATCGAGTGTCTCCGGCGGCGCGACGAGCCCCCTGGCGAGCTTCATCGCGCCGGTCGCGGCTCCGACGGCTTCGGCGGAAGCCGCACCTTCATTGGCGGCGTCCGGTGCCACGTCCGGTGGCGGCAAGGGCGGCTACGACTACGGCGGTACCACCGCCTCGCCCTCCTCGGCCGGCTCCGCGGCACCGGGCACGGTCCTGCTCACCGGGTTCGCCTTCGCTCCGTCGGCGGCGTCCGTCGCCGCCGGATCCTCGCTCGCATTCACCAACCAGGACTCGGTCAAGCATCAGTTGGTCGAAGGCGAGAACGGGACCCCCGTGTCCGCGAGTGCGCCACAGTCACCGGTGGCACCCGGTCAGACCGTGAGCATCCCCTTCTCGAAGGCCGGTACCCTGACGATCACCTGCACGATCCATCCGTCGATGAACCTGAGGGTGACGATCACACCGTAGGCTGCCCGGAGACCTGGTCTGGGACGGGCTACCCGGGGAAGACGGAACCCGCCTCGGCGGCGGTCCGCTCAGTGCTTGTGCTTGTGGGGGACCTCGTAGTTGTCCGCCTGGGCCTGGGTCTGGCCGTGGCTCGGATCGTGCGAGGAGGCCTCGTGATCGTGCGTGGCGGCACCGTGGTCGTGCCCGGCGGCCCCGTGATCGTGGGCGGCCTCCTGCTGGTGGTGGGCCGGCATGTCGCCGGGTGGCATCACGTAGACCGCAGCGAACGCGAGCGGCCCGAAGAAGATCCCCAGGATGCCCCACGTGAGTGGACGTCGGCGCTTCTTCCCCGCGGTGACGTACGCGAGATACGCGCAGATGAACCACACCGCGCCGCCGATGATGAATAGTCCGACCAAGCCTTCATACATGGCGGCATCCTAGCCCATCGAGGTCCCGGGCATCGGGCCGTCGCGGGATCTGCGGACCGGACGGGATCACAGGCGCACCCTGAACGGCGCCCCGTGGCCCGGGATCACGACGTCGGCGGCCGCCAGCACACGCGATCGACCGCGGACGATCGCCGCCTGATCGGCAGCCAGTGGATCGACGTCCGGGGTGCGGTCCGTCTTCCACCAGAGGTGCGTGAGCGCGTACACCCCGTCGTCGGCTTCGACGATGAGCGAGGCGTCCTCCTCGGTGTGCCCGGGCGTGAGCCACAGTCGGGCGTGCGGGCTGAGGGCGTAGCCGTCGCCTTCGTGGTCGAGCCACAGGTCGTCCCGGTAGCGCGCCCAGAAGTCGACGACCTCCGCGTTCGGGAACAGCGCGATGTTGATCGTGTGGTCGGGGTGATGGTGGCTCAGGAAGACGTGGGTCACGGCCTCCGGCTCGACACCCAGGGCAGCCAGCGGGTCGAGGATGAGCGATCGTCGAGCGACCATCCCCGGGTCCGCGACGATCAGCGCGTCTCCGTCACGGACGAGGCTGATGCTGCTGCCGACACGCTCGTCGGCATACCCGGCATGGAGGAGGTGGACCGTGGCCATGTCCGCGATGGTACCCGCCCGGCTCGGCTCGGGGCGGCCGGGGGCGAAGGCATCCCCCAGGACGGCAGCAGCACGGGCCCGAAGCGCAGCACGTGCCCGAGGCGCAGCACAGGGCCGAAGCGCGGCGCGGGCCGCAGCGCGCACGGACCCGCAGCGCGGGACGCTGGGGCGCCCGACCGGGTCGGACTGGCATCCTCGCCCACGATGACGACCGAGGCCGCCGATCTGGTCCTGCGTGGTGGGGCGATCCATACCGTCGACGACGCTCGCCCCCAGGCGACGGCACTGGCCGTTCGCGACGGACGGATCTCGGCGGTCGGGTCGGACGACGATGTCGCCGCCCGGATCGGTCCACGGACACGGGTCATCGAGCTCCGCGGCCGGACGGTCCTGCCGGGCTTCCAGGACGCGCACGTCCATCCCGTCACGTCCGGGCTGGACAAGCTCCGCTGCGACCTGCTCGGCGTCGCCGGTGGACGGGCCGGGGCGATCGATGCGATCCGGGCATACGCGGTCGCGAACCCCGACGTCCCGTGGATCGTGGGCAGCGGCTGGTCGATGTCCGACTTCCCCGGAGGCACCCCCCACCGGCGCGACCTGGACGCGGCGGTGGGTGGCCGCCCGGCCTACCTGGAGAACCGGGACGGCCACACCGCGTGGGTCAGCTCGCACGCCCTGTCGATGGCCGGGATCGACGCGACGACCCCGGATCCGATCGGCGGGCGGATCGAGCGCGATCCCGACGGCACGCCGAGCGGCGCCCTGCATGAGGCAGCCACGAAGCCGGTCGAGATCCTGCTGCCGCCGACGGGCGACGACGAGTGCGAGCGCGGGCTTCGACTGGCACAGGCCTACCTCCACTCGGTCGGCGTCACCGCCTGGCAGGACGCGAACGTCGAACCGGGAGAGCAGGCCGCCTACCAGACGCTCGACGGACGCGGCGAGCTGACCGGGCGGGTGGTCGGCGCGCTGCGGTTCGAGGAGGGGTGGGGCCTCGACGCGGTCGACGGCCTGATCGAGCGGCGTGCGGCCGGCCGGACCCAGCGGTTCGCCCCGACGTCGGTCAAGGTCATGCTCGACGGCGTCCTCGAGGTCTTCACCGGCGCGACGCTCGAGCCGTATCTCGGGGTGGACGGACGCCCGACCGACGTCACCGGGATCCTGTTCTTCGAGCCGGACCTCGTCGATCGGGTGGTGACCCGTCTCGACGCCGCCGGCTTCCAGGTCCATTTCCACGTCATCGGCGACCGCGCCGCCAGGGTGGCGCTCGACTCGCTCGAGGCGGCGCGACGGGCGAACGGGTCGACCGACGGGCGACACCAGCTCGCCCACGTCCAGCTGGTCCATCCAGACGACATCCCGCGCTTCGCGTCGCTCGGAGCGACCGCGAACGCTCAGCCCCTGTGGGCCTGCCACGACCCGCAGATGGACCTCTTGACGCTCCCGTTCCTCGGCCCCGAACGGGCCGCCAGGCAGTATCCGTTCGGATCGCTGGTCCGCGCCGGTGCTCGCCTGGCGATGGGCAGCGACTGGGGCGTCTCGACCGCCGATGTCCTCGAGGAGGTGCAGGTGGCCGTCGAACGGATCCACCACTCGGACGTGGGCCGGCTGCCGGTCTTCTACCCGGACGAGCGCATCAGCCTCGACCGGGCCATCCACGCGTTCACGATGGGGTCCGCCCACGCGAACCACCTCGATGACGTGACCGGGTCGCTGACCGTCGGGAAGCTGGCCGACCTCGTCGTCCTCGACCGGGACCTGTGGGATCGCGGCGCAGGGATGATCGGCGAGGCGAGGGTCGTCGGGACGTTCATCGACGGGCGCCCGGTCCACGAGACCGCCGAGCTCGACGGCTGACCGGCGGGCGCGCCGTCCGTAGGATCGACGAGCGACCGATCGGCCGCGCTCGGGCCGCGCTCCGGCTGCGAGTCAGCGGACGACGGTGAGCCGAGGCCGCCGACCCCGACCGCCCGGCGACCCGAGTCGAACGCCGAGCCGCTCGGCCGCCTCCACCACGGCAGGGTGATCGACCGTCAAGGGGACCGCGTCGAGGACCGGCAGCGAGCCAGGGAGCCGTTCGGCGAACACCGTCACGTTCGTCCACGCCGCCTCGAGCGCGGACCACCATGACAATCCGACGGCCCCATCGTCGAACGCCGCGGCGGCGAGTCGCTGCGTGGTCCGTCGGACGCCCGTGGCGACGCCGGAGGGACGAAGACCCCGCTCCAGCAGGACCGCAGGATCGTCGAGGTCGAGGAGCGGCGGGAGCGCGGCGTCGTCGAGCGTGGCCAGTGCCCGTCGCGCGCCGTCGGGTCGCACGAGGGCCGACGCGATCAGCTCCTGTCCACGGAACGCCTGGATCGCCTCGGCCACGGCGGACACTGGTTCGCGTGCGAGGTACCAGGCGGTATAGCGATCCGGGTCGTCGTGTCGCCCGGCGCCCTGGCGATCTCGGGGAACGCGGAGCGGCTCCGGCGGCGCGTCCGGCAGCCAGCCGAAGACCCGGAACAGCACGTCAGGCGAACGACCCGATCTCGTCGCCGTCGACGGCGTCGAGCACCTCGGTCAGCCGACCCCGAGCGAGCAGGTCGATCGGGCGGCGACCGCCGAGCTGGGCGTTGAACCCGTCGAGCCAGCGGAGCGCCGCATCACGGTCGTAGATGCGCAGCAGGCGGGCCAGGACGAGCTCGACCCCCTCGACCTTCCGGACGTTCTCGGGGTCGGGATCCTGGCCCCGATCGAGCCAGCGGGTGACCTGGGACCGGTCGACGTGGAGCGCCCGGGCGACCTCGGCCCGGCTGCCGAGATCGGTCACGAGCGACTCGATCCGCTCTCTGGCTGGGATCGGCATCGTTGTGCGTCCTCCGTTCAAGTCAAGCATGACGCAACGAACGGTGTTGCGTCAAGTCGACGGC
>JADGQI010000038.1 GCA_017881905.1 Chloroflexota bacterium | reverse complement strand
TCGCCGTCGCGGCGTCCGTCTTCCTGGCCGCCTGTAGCGGTTCGTCGTCGGCGCCTGCGCTGACCGACCCGAAGGACATCCTCACCCACTCCGCGTCCTCGCTCGAGGGGATCAAGTCGGTCCACGTCAAGGCCGGCGTGACCGGCAAGATCGATCCGGGATCGCTGACCGGCTCCGGCACCGGCGCGGGCGCGACCGTCGACCTGACGGGTTCGACCCTCGAGGGTGACATCGACATCGCCAAGTCCGAGGCCAAGCTCGCGATCGCCGCACCCAGCCTCTTCAACCTGACTGCCGACGTCATCGTCGACAGCGGCACGCTCTACCTGAAGTCGAGCCTGACCGGCGACAAGTACCAGAAGCTGGACCTGTCGACGTTGACCGCCGGCCTGCCGATCCCGAGCCTGCCTGCCACCGGGTCGCCTGACCCGAGCGCGGCGGCGGCCATGGTCGACCAGCTCAAGGCTGAGCTCGATAAGCTCCCGGCGCCGACCAAGCTCGCCGATGAGAAGATCGGCGATGTCGACTGCTATCACGTCCAGCAGAAGGTCTCCAACACCGACGTGCCGGAGGCGAGCGGGCTGCCGGCGGGCACGGTCACCCTCGACATCTGGTCGAGCAAGGCCGATTACCGCCCGTGCCGGGTGGGCATCGCGGTCGACGGCGGCGCCCAGGGCACCTTCGGGGTCACCATCGACCTGACCAAGTACGACGCCGCGGTGGACATCACCGCGCCGCCGGCCGATCAGATCAGCGACCAGCCGTTCTCGATCCCGGGCGTCACGCCGTAGCCTTCGGCACCTCCCGGCGCGAATCACGAAGCCCGCCCCGGTCGCCCGGGGCGGGCTTCGTCGTGTGACCGTCGAGGGCGACCGAGCCTAGGCCTTGGCGGGCTCGGCCTCGGGCTCGGCTGCCTCGGCCTCCTTGGCCGCGGCCTTGATGTCCTTGGCGGCGACATCGTCGACCGCCGACTCGACGACCCGGTTGGCGACGACGAGGGCCTTACGGACCTCGACCACGCCCGGATCCTCGACGAGGGCGACGATGCCGGAGTTGCCCGGGGCGATCGCGTCGGCCAGCTGGTCGGCCAGCTCGCTCCGATGATGGAGCTGGCGGATCTTGCCGAGCGCGGCACCGAACACGCCGACGCTCACGGCGCTGGCGAGGATCGACGGCGGGAACAGCACGCCGAGGACGATGCCACCGACGATGCCGTACTTGGCGCCCTTCTTGGTGCTGTGGTCGGTCGCCTTCTGGATGTCGAGCTTGCCGTCGGCATCGCGCTTGACGACGATCACGCCGTCGATCGCGACGTGGCGACCGTCCTCCATGCCCAGCAGGGTCTCGTACGTCTTCCAGGCCGAATCGGTATCGGTGAACTCGGCGACGAACAGCGTATACGCACCGTCATAGGCGACCGCGGCGACGCCGCTGACCTCGGGCGCAGTCTCCGACGCCTTGGCTTCCTGGTCGGTCATGTTCCACTCCTCCTGTGCCGTCGGGCGCACAGATGCGGGCCTGACTGGTTGGGGATGCGGCGCCAGCGCACCGCAGCTCGAGTTTACTCCCGTCTCCGTGGAGGGGCATCGACGGTCGGTGCAGGCGGCCGACCTACAATGGCGACGTGCCAGCAACGACCGACCGGCTCTTCCCCGAGCCGCCCGAGGACGACGTCCCATTCCCGCTCAGCGAGCCGCCCGCCGACGTCGTCGGCGAGGCCGTCGAAGACGCCGGACCGGACCCTCGGACGGGCCGCGGTCGCCGTCGACGGAAGGTCACCGGCACGCTCGCTCGGCCGGTCGATCCGGTGGAGGACGAACCGCCGCTGCCGGACGATCCCGAGGGCAACCCGACGCCGAAGGGCGCGAGTCCGGCCGAGCGGGCGGCGGCCACGGCGGTGCTGGCCGAGCAGATCGTCGCGCGGCTGAACCCGGAGCAGGCCCGAGCCGTCACCACGACCGAGGGACCGCTGCTGATCCTGGCCGGTGCGGGCAGCGGCAAGACGAGGGTCCTCGCTCACCGGGTCGCGTACCTGGTCGGCGTCAAGGGGGTCCGTCCATGGCAGATCCTCGCGGTCACGTTCACGAACCGGGCGGCCGGCGAGCTGCGCGAGCGGATCTCGGCGCTCATCGGCGACGCCGGCCGGGACGTCCAGACCGGGACGTTCCACGCGGTCTGCGCCCGGGTCCTCCGCCGGGACGGGACCGCGATCGGGCTCGATCCGCGCTTCGTCATCTACGACACCGACGACCAGCAGACGCTGATGAAGCAGCTCCTCCGCGAGGAGGACCTGCCGACGACAGGCGAGTTCCGGCCGTCCGCGGTGCTCGGGGCGATCAGCCGGGCGAAGAACGAGATGATCGACGCCGACGGCCTCGACGAGGTCGCCCTCAACCACCATGAGCGGATCGTCGCCCGGCTCGCCCGCTCCTACCAGGCCCGCCTGCGCGCCGTCGGGGCGCTCGACTTCGACGACATCCTGCTCGAGGCGGTCCGCCTGTTCCAGGACGCGCCGGAGGTCCTGGCGCGCTACCAGGAGAAGTGGCGCTATCTCCACGTCGACGAGTACCAGGACACCAACCGCGCCCAATACCTGTGGGTCCGGGCGCTCGCCGCGCGCTACCACAACCTGGCGGTCGTCGGTGACGACGACCAGTCGATCTACTCGTGGCGAGGGGCCGATCTCCGCAACATCCTCGACTTCGAGCGCGACGAGCCGACCGCCACGGTGGTCAAGCTCGAGCAGAACTACCGGTCGACCCAGCTGATCCTCGACGCGGCCCATGCGGTCGTCAGCCGGAACTCGGCGCGCAAGGACAAGAAGCTGTGGACCGAGAACGCCGGCGGCCGGCCGATCCAGCGGTTCGAGGCCTACAACGAGGAGGAGGAGGCCGAGTGGATCGCCCGCCAGGTCGAGGAGCTGACCGGCGGCGCGAGCTCGATCCTCACCCGCCGAGCCGACGAGGACGGTGAGCGGTTGGCGCCGCGCGAGATCGCCGTGATGTACCGGACGAACGCCCAGAGCCGGGCGATCGAGGAGGCGTTCCTGCGCTACGGGATCCGCTACCAGCTGATCGGCGGGACGCGGTTCTACCAGCGGCGCGAGGTCAAGGACGCCCTGGCCTACCTGCGGATGCTGCGGAGCGACACCGACGCCGTGGCGTTCGAACGGGTGATCAACGTGCCGGCGCGGGGGATCGGCGAGAAGACGATCGAGGCGCTGCGCAACGCGGTCGCGGCCGGGGCCGGGGCCGCCGAGGGGCCCGAGCCGGGCGATCGCGGGACGTTCTGGGGCGCGCTCGAGGCCGCCGTCGACGGGCGGGTGGACGGGATCGCCCCGCGCACCCGCAGCGCGCTGACGGACTTCGTCGCGTTCGTCCGGGCGATGCGGACGCGGATCGGGGTCCTGCCGTTGCCCGAACTGCTCGATGCGATCCTCGAGCGGTCCGGCTACCGGGCGATGCTGGCCGACGGCTCCGAGGAAGGCGAGGATCGCTGGAACAACCTGCTCGAGCTGCGGGCGGTCACGACCCGCTACGACGACCTGTCGCCGGAGGACGCGCTCGACCGGCTGCTCGAGGAGACGGCGCTCGTCGCGGACCAGGATTCCTACGAGGGCGAGGCCGACGCGGTCACGCTGATCACGCTCCATGCCGCCAAGGGCCTCGAGTTCCCGGTCGTCTTCATCGCTGGCCTCGAGGAAGGCGTCTTTCCCCACAGCCGCGCGCTCGACGACGAGCGCGAGCTCGAGGAGGAGCGCCGCCTGGCCTATGTCGGGATCACCCGGGCGAAACGCCGGCTCTACCTGTCGCACGCCTGGCGACGGGCGACGTGGGGGATGGGCGGTGCCTCGGTACCGTCCCGCTTCCTGCTCGAGATCCCGGCCGAGCTGATGGTCGGCCCGTCGCTGATCGCCGACGACGTCGAGCACGCGGAGGGCCCGCTCGACCTCGACCTCGTCTTCGGCGCCCGCCGCGCCTCCCGCTTCGGGACCCCGATCCGGGCCGGCGGTGGCGCCTATCGCCAGGGCAGTGGACGGCCGGGCGCGCCGACGCCCCAGCCCGGCGCGGGCGGGACGGGGTTCCAGCCGACGCGCGACCTCACGGCGAGGCGCGAGGCGTATGCCGGTGGGGCCCGGTCGGGCTCGCTCGGCCGGCAGGCGAACGTGCCCGCCTGGGACGAGATCGACGAGCGAGATGCCGAGCCCGTCGACGAGGTTCCCGTCCGCCGGTCCGACGAAGGAGTCACCGAGCGCGGGGTCGTGCCGCCGCGTCCGATCGTCCCGGGCGAGCGCCGGTATCGTGATGGGGATCGGGTCCGCCACGTGCGGTTCGGCGACGGGATCGTCGTGACCGCGCGGCTGACCCGCGACGACGAGGAGGTGACCGTGGCGTTCCGCGACCCGAGCGCCGGGCGGAAGACGATGCTCGCCAGCCTCGCCAATCTCGAGCTCCTCGGCTGACGGCGGGTCTGACGGGACGATGGTCGGTCGCCTTGGAGCCGCGGATCTGGCCGCGATCGCCGCACTCGACGAATTCGAGGTGCACGCCCGGGGCCGGATGTCGCCGGGCGGCTTCGACTACGTCGCCGGCGGCGCGTGGGACGAGGTCACGCTCCTCGAGAACGTCCAGGCGTGGCGGCGCTACCGGTTCCGTCCCCGTGTCCTGACCGGCCCGGCAGCGATCGACCTGTCCGGTCGGTTCCTCGGCCGGCCGGCGGCCCTCCCGATCGCGGTCGCGCCGATGGCGTTCCAGGCGCTGGCCCACCCCGGTGGGGAGGTCGCCATGGCCCGGGCTGCCGCGAGCGCAGGCGTGCCGTTCTGCATGTCGACCTCATCGTCGGTCACGCTCGAGGCCGTGGCGGCGGCGATCCCCGACGACCGACGCTGGTTCCAGCTGTACAACGTCGAGGACCTCGAGTTCACCCGTTCGCTCGTGGAACGGGCGGTCGCCGCGGGATATCAGGCGATCGTCCTCACCGTCGATCTGCCCGTCCTCGGGTATCGCCTGCGCGATCGTCACTCGGGCTTCCGCGCGCCGAGGATGGCGAACCTCCCGCCGGAGCTCGATCGCACCGCGGACCGCTACCGCGGGATGGATCAGCGGGACTTCACGCTGGCCTGGGCGGACATCGCGACGGTCAAGACGTGGTCGTCGCTGCCACTCATGCTCAAGGGCATCCTCACCGTCGACGACGCCAGGCTGGCGGTCGACGCCGGGGTCGCGGGGATCGTCGTGTCGAACCACGGCGGTCGTCAGCTCGATCGATCGGTCGCGACCGCCGACGTCCTCGAGGAGATCGTCTCCGCGGTCGGGGATCGTCTCGAGGTGTGGGTCGACGGCGGGATCCGGTCCGGTCTCGACGTCGTGGTCGCGCTCGCGCTCGGGGCGACCGGGGTCCTCGTGGGCCGGCCGCTGTACTGGGCGCTTGCCGCCGGAGGGCAGGCCGGCGTCGAGCGAGCGCTGGCCATCCTCCGCGAGGAGCTGTCGGCCGCGTTCCCGCTGCTCGGGGTGAGCGACGTCGACGGGATCGAGCGATCGCACCTCCGATGACCGACGAAACGCCCCTCGACAGCGCCGAGGTCGCCCGGCTGGCCGCGGGCGACCGGGAGGCCGCCGCGGCCCGGCACGCGGAACTGAGCGAGACCCTGGAGCGTGCGAACCGGCTGTACTACGTCGAGGACGCTCCGGAGCTGGCCGATGCCGAATACGACCGGCTGCTGCGCGAGCTGATCACGCTCGAAGCGGCGTTCCCCGCCCTTGTCACACCCGACTCGCCGAGCCAACGGGTCGGATCCGGGGCGATCGCTTCGACGTTCGACGAGGTCCGCCACCGGCGGCCGATGCTGTCGCTCGGGAATGCCTTCAGCCACGACGAGCTCAGGGCGTTCGACGCGCGTGTCCGCCGCGGGCTCGGGCTGGCCGCCGCCCCGGAGGACGCCCCGGAGCTGCGCTACGTCGCCGAACTGAAGATCGACGGGCTGGCCGTCTCGCTCCGCTACGAGACCGGCCGCTTCGTCCAGGGAGCGACCCGCGGCGACGGGACGACCGGCGAGGACGTGACGGCCAACCTGCGCACGATCGCCGCTATCCCTGCGCGGCTGCGCGAGCCCGCCGGTATCGAGGCGCGCGGCGAGGTGTTCATGCCCAAGGCGGAGTTCGCGCGGATCAACGCGGAGCGTGAGGAGGCCGGACTTCCGCTCTACGCGAACCCGCGGAACAGCGGAGCCGGCTCGCTCCGTCAGCAGGATCCCGCGGTCACCGCAAGCCGGCGGTTGTCGGCCTGGTTCTACCAGCTCCTCGAGGGCGACGAGCCCGCCACGCAGGCCGGCCTGTTCGATCCGCCCGGAGCCGGCGCGGCGGGCACGCCCGCGGATGCGGAGGTCGCCTCGACCCAGTCGGCGGCGCTGGAACGGCTGGCGCTGCTCGGCCTGCCCGTCAACCCGGATCGCGAGACCGGGCTCGACATCGAGGGCGTGATCGGCTTCACCGAGCGCTGGCGCGAGGCACGTCACGCGCTCCCGTACGAGACGGACGGGGTGGTGGTCAAGGTCGATCGACTCGACCAGCAGGTTCGACTCGGGATCGTCTCGCGAGCACCCCGCTGGGCGATCGCCTACAAGTTCCCACCCGAGCAGGTGGAGTCACTGGTCGAGGACATCGTGACGTACGTCGGACGGACCGGGACGCTCACCCCGGTCGCGCACCTTCGACCGACCAAGGTCGCCGGTTCGACCGTGGCGCGGGCGACGCTCCACAACCTCGACGAGGTCCGCCGGAAGGACATCCGGATCGGGGATCAGGTCATCCTCCAGAAGGCCGGCGACGTCATCCCGGAGGTGGTCGGATCGCTGCCCGAGCGGCGGACCGGGTCGGAGCGCGAGTTCGAGATGCCGACGGCATGCCCGGTCTGCGGCACACCCGTCGTGCGGGACGACGGTGCCGTCCGTTTCTACTGCCCGAACCTGCACTGCCCGGCTCGCGTCGCGCAGGAGTACGCCCATTTCCTCGGTCGCGGTGGGATGGACATCGAAGGTGCCGGCTGGGCCGTTCTCGAGCAGCTCCTCCAGCGCGGGCTCGTCCGGACGCGCGGCGACATCTTCCGGTTGACCGTGGAGCAGCTGGAGGAGCTCGATCGGTTCGCCCGCAAGAGTGCGGAGAACCTGTACGCGGCGATCCAGCGCGCTCGGCGCCGCCCGCTGGCCCGGATCCTCAACGCCCTTGGCATCCCGCAGGTCGGCGAGCAGACCGCGATCGACCTGACGAACTGGCTGCTCCGTCGGATGCCGCCAGGCCCGGACGAGCCGATGGGGGAGGAGGCGGCCGAGCACGGCTGGACGTGGCGGGTCGCCGACGAGCTCCGCCGGCTGGCCGTCGAGTCGCCGGATGCGTTCAGCGAGGTCAGCGGCATCGGCCCGACGGTCGGCGCGAGCATCGCCCGGTATTTCAGCGATCCGGTCACCGCCGGGATCCTCGCGGAGATCGTCGCCGCCGGGGTGGAGGCGGAGCGTCCGGACGACCGGGCGATCGCCGCCGCCGTCGCCGCCGTCGCCGGTGTCGCGAGCGGACCGCTGGCGGGCCGGACGGTCGTCGTCACCGGGTCGCTCGAGGGGTTCGATCGGCAGGGCGCCGAGGACGCGATCCGCGCGGCTGGCGGCAAGAGCGGAGGCTCGATCTCGAGGAAGACCGACTACCTGGTCGCGGGCGAGAGTGCAGGCTCGAAGCTGGCCAAGGCGCAGGAACTCGGCATCCCGATCCTCGACGAGGCCGGCTTCAGACGGCTGCTGGCGGGCGAGGACACGGACTGACCGGCGTCAGGGGGCGCCGGCGCTCGCGGCACAGCGGAAGCCCATCTGACCATCGAAGTAGTGGACCGGGTCTCCGTTCGCGCGGACGGTGACGACGAGCTGTCGCGGCAGGCTCGAGAAGCCGCCGCCGCGCCGACTGTGGTAGGCACCCGCCGCCGGCCCGGTGGGATCCTGGACGGGTGACTCGGCGTAGTACTCCGCGCTGTAGCGATCGGCGACCCACTCCCAGACGTTACCTGCCATGTTCAGGGCGCCGTACGGACTGGCCCCCGCCCGCGGCGTCTCGACATCGGTCGTGTCCGCCGTGCACCCGAGGTAGCTGGCGTGGTCGCAATCGAGCGTGTCGCCCCACGGATACAGGCGCCCGTCGGTGCCGCCCGCCGCCAGCTCGAATTCCGCTTCGGTCGGCAGGCGGCGCTTCATGCAGGTGCAGTACGCCTCGGCCTCCTCGGGCGTGTAGATCAGGACCGGGTAGTCGGAGAAGGCCGGGTCGTGGTAGTAGTCGGGATGCGTCTTCGAGGCGGTGGTCGTGGAGCCGGGAACCGTCGAGGGTGCGCGGCAGACCTCGGCGTCGACACATCGCTGCCAGTCTGCGTTGGTCACCTCGGTCCGGTCGATCCAGAACGCGCTGACCCGCACCAGATGTCTGGGTTTCGAGTCCGGCCTGGCGGCGGGATCGTCAGCGGCAGCACCCATCTGGAACGAAGCCGCGGGCACGCATACCAGCGTCGCCTCGTCGCTCGGGGACACCCAGCGCTGTCCGATCGCCGCGCACGCCGGCGGTCGATCCGCGGCGACCGATGGGGTCGAGGGCCCGCCCGCCGGAGACGGGGCAGGGCTTGGTGACGTGACCTGTGGGCCACAACCGATGACCGCCAGCAGGACGAGCGCCGATGTCAGGAGCGCTCCACGGTGTCGCTTCAGCACCAGCCTCCGATATCGCGGGGACCCGTCGGGTCCCACTCTAGCCTCGCAGCCTCAACCGATGGCGTAGTTGACCTGGCCCCAGATCGCGTCGGGATGCCAGTCGATCGCCGCGCCACGGACCATCCGGGTCAACCCGCGCTCACCTCGCCAGCCAAGGTTCTCGAGGACGGCCAGGCCCGCGCGGTTGACTTCCGGGATGGCGGTCCGAACGTCGCTGCCCGCCGCGGATCGCCGGCGTCGGGCGTCGAGCAGGCGGATCCCGTCGGGGAGCGCCGGCGCGACCGTCGGGTGCGTGCCCCAGGGCACGCGCGCGTCGAACCCGACGAGCTCGCCTGAGACCCGGACCGCGACGACGGTCTCGTCCGGGCCGACCACCTCGCGCAGGAGGTGGGAGCGGTCCTCGCCGGTCGCGGCACGGTCGAGCTCGAGGATCGCCTGCAGGTCGGCCGGCGCGTAGGCACGGAGGCGACTTGCTCCGTCCTCATCGGCCGCTCGGTCGATCGCGCCCGCCACTCCGATCGCTTCCTCGGGACGACCGCCCGCCGGCGCCACCAGCATCCGGTAGTCCATCTCGGCGCTGAACCCGAGGCGGTCGTAGACCGGCCGCCCGAGCGGCGATGCGAGCAGCGCCATCGATCGGCATCCGGCCGCCTCGAGCGCATCCATGACGGTGGTCGTCAGCGTCGTCCCGAGCCCGCGTCCGCGGAGCGCCTCGTCGACGAAGATCATCCCGACCCACCCGACGCTGCCGTTGACCGTGGCCACGCCGGTCCCCACGATCCGGCCGTCGACCTCCGCCACGAACGGCCGACAGGCCGCATGACGGGCGGCGAAGGCGAGAAACTTGCGCCGGTCCCCCCAGCCGCCTCCGATCATCACCTCAGCAGCCGGATCGGCATCCTCGGGGCGCATCGGGCGGATCGTCGCCGGGTCATCCATCGGCCGATCGTAGCCGAGGCGGCGACAGGCCATCCAGGGCGGTCCGCTATCATCGGGTGATGGCCACCCTGTCTCGCGACGAGGTCGCGCATGTCGCCCATCTGGCCCGGCTCGGGCTGTCCGAGGCGGAGCTCAGCCGACTCGAGGGTCAGCTGAACCACATCCTCGAGCAGTACGCGAAGCTGGCCGAGCTCGACACCGAGGCGATCGCGCCGACGGCCCAGACGATCGAGCTGGAGAACATCCTCCGCGACGACGTCGCGACCCCTTCGCTGCCGGTCGAGGAAGCGCTGGCGAACGCGCCCGAACGCCGCGGCGACTTCATCGTCGTCCCGGCCATCATGTCCGGCGAATGACCGACTCGACCCGTCTGAGCGCCCACGAGGTGGCGGCGCACTTCCGGACCGGCGATCTGAGCTCGCGTGACGCCACGACGGCGGCGATCGAGGCGGCCGAGCGCGGCAACCGTGCGCTGAACGCCTGGCTGTCGATCGACCGGGAGCGGGCCCTGGCGGAAGCCGACGCCGCCGATGCCAGGCTTCGAGCCGCCCACGCCTCGGGTGCGGCGGCGGTCGGCGCCCTGCATCCGCTGCTCGGCGTCCCGGTCGCGCTGAAGGATCTCGTGTCGATCAAGGGCGGGCAGTGCACCGCGGGATCGCGGATCCTCGAGGGCTACCGGGCCCCGTACGACGCTCACGTCACCGAACGACTCCGCGCTGTCGGGGCCGTCATCGTGGGCAAGACGAACATGGACGAGTTCGCGATGGGCTCGTCGACCGAGCATTCGGCCTTCGGCCCGACGGCGAACCCGTGGGACCTCGAACGGGTCCCGGGCGGGAGCAGCGGCGGGTCGGCGGCGGCGGTCGCTGCCTACCACGTCCCGCTTGCGATCGGGACCGATACGGGCGGCTCGATCCGTCAGCCGGCCGCGCTGACGGGCATCGTCGGCATGAAGCCGACGTATGGGCGGGTCAGCCGCTACGGGATCGTGGCCTTTGCGTCGTCGCTCGACCAGATCGGACCGTTCGCCCGGGATGCCCAGGACGCGGCCGCTCTTCTCCACGCGGTGGCCGGCCGCGACGAGCGCGACTCGACGTCGGCTCCGGTGCCGGTGCCAGACGGGCTGCTGCATCTGACAGCGTCCGACGACGAGGCCGCCGCCGGGTTGCGCGGCAAGCGGCTGGGGCTCCCGAAGGAGTACTTCGTGGCCGGGATGGAGCCAGGTACGGAAGCGCGCGTCCGGGCGGCCGTCGGCGCGCTCGAGGCGGCCGGGGCGATCGTCGAGGAGGTCAGCCTGCCCCACACCGACTACGGTCTGGCCGCGTACTACATCGTGGCGCCGGCCGAGGCGTCGGCGAACCTCGCCCGGTACGACGGCATCCGCTACGGACCCGCGGCACGCGACGGCGACATCCTGGCCAACTACCTAGCCACCCGTGGCGCCGGCTTCGGCGACGAGGTCAAGCGCCGGATCATGCTCGGGACCTATGCGCTGTCGGCCGGTTACTACGACGCGTTCTACGTCAAGGCGCAGAAGGTGCGGACGCTGATCAAGGGCGACTTCGACGCGGTCTGGGCGGCCGGCTTCGACGCGATCGTGGCGCCCACCAGCCCCGGCGTCGCGTTCCGGTTCGGCGCGAAGATGGACGACCCGGTCGCGATGTACCTCAACGACGCCTGCACGTTGCCGGTCAACATGGCCGGTCTGCCCGGTGTGTCGATCCCGTGCGGGCTCGCGGACGGTCTCCCGGTCGGCCTCCAGTTCATCGGCGCGCCGTGGACCGAGCTCGGCCTGCTCGAGCTCGCACGGGGATACGAGGCTCTCACGGAGGACGCTGAGTGGCGCGCCCTCGAGCCCACGGACCTGGCGCTGAGCCTCGATCCGGCCGTCCCGACGCCGGTCGAGCGGACCGCCGTGGCCGGGACTCGCGCCTAGCGCGGGAGGGGCCCAGCGGCCCGACTCATGACGTTCGTCGCACCTCGTAGCCCCCGGCCTCAGCGGCCCTGACCTCGTAGGCCGGTTGGTCGTAGGCGGTCGGGCCGCGCCGGCGCTGGCCTGTCGCAAGCTCGAACCGCGAGCCGTGCCACGGACATTCGATCAGGCTGTCGACGAGCCGCCCACCGCTCAAGGGTCCGCCGGCATGCGCGCACTGGTCGTGGAGGGCGAGGATCGTCTCCCCGTTCCGGACCAGGACGAGGTTCTGGATCCCCGCCTTGCCCTTGACCGGTGTGCCTTCCGGGATGTCGTCGACATCGAGGAGCTGCCACTTCGCGCCGGCCGGTCGCCAGGCGTGCCGATCGACCATGTTGCCCAGCACGAACACGACGTCGCCACCGACGAACGCGCCCGCCGACAGGATGACGAACGCGACGATCGACAGCCCGATCGGGATCGCGCGGT
>JADGQI010000037.1 GCA_017881905.1 Chloroflexota bacterium | reverse complement strand
GCGGCGGTGACACCGGACCCGGATCCATCGCCGCCGACGTCGACGATCAACTTCCCGGTCGGCGACACGATGGCCAACGGGATCGTGGCCCCGCTCAACGGCTCGGGCCACAGCTCGTTCGTCTACAAGGCCACGTCGGGCAAGACGACCGAGCTCATCCTCGACCTGTCCGGCTACTTCGAGTAGCCGGAGGCAACGCCGGCGAGCTTCAGGCGGCCGGCAGGCCGTGCTCGAGGGGATCGAGCCGGCCGTTGGCCTGGAGCTCGCGGAGCAGGTCGACGGTCTGTGCGACTGCCGACCCGATCGGGGTGACCGGTAGCGGCCCGAGCGCGTCCGCACCTGACGCATCGATCCGATCGGGGAACGGCAGCGGGTCGCCCGTGATCCGGATGAGGCCCGCCGCCTCCGGGACCGCCGCCTCGATCGCCGCGACGACCTCGGCGATGGCGGCATTCGATCCGCCGAGGTTGAAGATCCGCGCACCGTCGAGGCCGCTGCGCGCGGCCATGACGAAGGTCCGCCCGACGTCGGCGGTGTACTGGAAGAGGGTCCGGCCGCTGAACCCGATCTCGAACGGCCGGCCGACGAGCGCCGCGACGATCGCCCTGGTGGGGGCACTCGTCAGCCCCTGGTCGCGACCGACGCCGAACACGGTCATCGGGCGCAGGCCCACGCTCGCCAGCCCGCCCTCCTGCCAGTAGACCCGGGCGTTGCCTTCGTTGGCCTGCTTGTAGACGCCGTAGTGGGTCGTCGGGTGACCGGCGTCGCCGTCCGCGACGTAGCCGGTCCGGGCGTCGGCGTCCGCCGCGTCGAACACGGCGATCGAGCTCGCGTAGACGAGGCCGTGGACCTGGTCGAGGCGACGGCGCGCGGCCTCGAACACGTTCACCGTCCCGACGACGTTGACCCGCGCGCCGAGCGGCGGGTCCGCCCGGCAGAACGGGATCTGGAGCGCGGCGAGGTGGACGATGTGGGTGATCCCGTGCTCGTCGAGCAGGTCGGGGATGGTCGATGCCTCGGCGATGTCGCCCGTGGCGAACGTCACGGCGTCGAGCTCGTCGGGCGACATGATCAGTCGCAGCCGGCGCGGGTCCGCTGCGAGGTCGAACGCGACGACGGGCGTCCCCTCTCGGACGAGCTCGCGGACGGTCCAGGCGCCGATGCAGCCGAGGGCGCCGGTGACCAGGAATCGTTCCGTGACAGGCATGGCGACGATCTCCTCAGGTCAGACCGTAGACGCGCGTGGCGGTCCCGGCGAGGATCGTCGCACGTTCCGCCGCGGAGAGATCGCCCATGGCGTCCACCAGCGTCCCGACCACCCGATCGTAGGTCCCGGCGAGCAGACAGACCGGCCAGTCCGAGCCGAACATCAGCCGGTCCGGTCCGAAGATCTCGAGCGCCAAGTCGATGGACGGGGCAAGGTCTGCGCCGGACCATCGTTGCCAGTCGGCCTCGGTGACGAGCCCGGACAGCTTGGCCGAGACATGCTCCCGGTCGCCCAGCGGACGAAGCAGCGATGCCCAAGGCTCGAGCTGGCCCGACAGGATCGGCGGCTTCGCCAGGTGGTCGATCACGAAGCGGAGGTCAGGATGACGGTCGACGACCACCGACGCGGCCGGCAGCTCGCGCGTCCGGACGAGCAGATCGAAGACGAGCCGGGCCTCGGCGATCGCGGCGAGCCCCCGGGAGACGTCGGGCCGGAGCAGCCACTCCGGGTCCGGCTCGTCATGGACGAGGTGGCGGATCCCGACCAGACGGTCGCCCCCGGGTCGTTCCCGGAGCTCGGCCAGGGCATCGCCGACCGCGCGGTCGGTCAGGTCGACCCAGCCGACGACACCGGCCGACCGTGGGTCCGTGGCGGCGAGGCGCAAGAGCCAGTGCGTCTCGTCAAGGTCGTTGCAGGCCTGGACGACGATCGCCCGGTCGACACCCACGGCGTCGAGGGCGGGCGAGAGATCGCCGGGGAGGAAGGTCCGGTGGAGTCGTTCGTATGGGCCGGACATCCACGGGTAGTCGAGCCGCCCAGGGTCGAGGAAGTGCTGGTGCGCGTCGATCACCGACGGCTCCCGGTCAGGGCCGCCAGGACCCGTTCGCTGACCTTGCGCTTCATCTCGACGAGCGACTCCTCGCTGTAGAAGGCCGCGTGCGGGGTCAGGACGACGTTCGGGAGACCGATCAGCGGGTCGTCGACCGGGATCGGCTCGCGCTCGAGGACGTCGAGTGCGGCCCCGGCGATCCGTCCGGAGCGCAACGCATCGACGAGGGCGTCCTGATCGATCAGCCCGCCACGACTGGTGTTGATGACGATCGCCGTGGGTCGCATCATCCCGAGCGCCTCGGCGTCGATCAGGTGTCGGGTCGTGGCATCCAGCGGGGCGTGGATGCTGACGACATCGCTCGTGCGGAGCAGCGTCTCGAGATCCACGAGCGTGACCTCGGAGCGGCCCGAGCCGCGAGGGTCCGTTCCGACCACGTCGAAGCCGAGCGCGCCGGCGCGCGCGGCCAGGGCGGTCCCGATCCGGCCCAGCCCGATGATCCCGAGACGCTGGCTCGACGCTCGCCGCACGCGACCCGCCAGGCGGAAGTCCCACGTGCCCTGTCGGACGCCGCGGTCGAGGGGGACGATCCCACGGGTCAGGGCGAGGATGAGGCCCAGGGCGTGATCGGCGACCTCGTCGGTGCAGTAGTCGGGCACGTTGACTACGGCGATGTCGAGCTCGGCGGCCGTTGCCAGATCGATCGTGTCGAGTCCGACGCCGTACCGCCCCACGACCCGGCAGCCGGGCAGCGCGCGGAGCACGTCGCCGGTGATCGGCGCGTACTGGACGATGAGGCCGACCGCTGCCGACGCGGTCGCTGCGGCGATGACATCCTCGGCGGTCCGGCAGCTCGCCACGTCCAGCACCAGCCCGGCTCCCTCGACGATCGCGCGTTCGACGTCGACCGTCGGGTGATCGCAATCCGTGATCAGGATCCGCCGACCGTCGGTCATCGTTCCGGGCCCGCGCGCGGGTCGACGAGTGCCTTGATGACCGTCCGATCGGCGACCGCCGCGAACGCCGCCTCCCAGGCGAGGAGCGGGAAGACCGTCGACATCGCATCAAGGCCCGGCGCGGACCGCGCCAGGATCGAGATCGCCGGGTCCCAGGCCGCTCCGTTCGAGCTCATCGAGAACGTCATGTCGACGGCGCGGGTGATGGCCAGGTCCCACGGGACCGGTACGGTCGCTCGGCCGCTCATCCCGATCGCGACGAACCGACCGCGGCGGCGGACGAGGGCGAGCGCTGTGGTGATCGCCTCTGCCGACCCCGACGCGTCGACGACGACGTCGGCGCCCCGTCCGGCGGTCAGCTCGGTGACGAGGTCGACCGCGCCGTCGGTGGCGGTCGCGAAGCCGAGCGTGGCTGCGAACCGGAGGCGGTCCGACGCCGACCGCCCGACGACGAGGACGTGCGCCGCGCCCATGGCCCGGACCGCGATCGCGCACAGGATCCCCACCGGTCCGGGGCCGACGACGACGACCGTGTCTCCGGCCTCGACCCGCCCGCGGGCCAGTGCAGTGACCGCGACGGCCATCGGCTCAGTCAGGGCAGCGACCCGATCGGAGAGCGCGTCCGGGATCCGGTGGAGGAGGTGGGCGGGCATCGCCACGTTCCCGGCGAAGGCCCCGTCGATCCCCCAGCCCGGGGAACGCTTGGCGGCGCACAGCTCGGCGAACCCGCGCCGGCAGAGGTGGCAGGTGCCGCAGGCCAACGAGTGGGGCTCGCAAACGACCCGGGCGCCCAGCATAGTGGGATCGACGCCGTCGCCCATGGTCTCGACCGTCCCGCAGAACTCATGGCCCATGACGACGGGCGGCCAGTATGGGAAGTGATCGTGGAGGATATGAAGGTCGGTCCCGCAGATCCCCGCGTAGCGGACGGCGATCGACACCCAGCCCGGTGCCGGGATCGGGATCGGGCGCTCCTCGAGGCGGACGTTGCCATCGCCGCGCGCGGTCTTGACCAGGGCGAGCATCAGAACGCGCCGGTCGAGACGAGGAACTTGACGCCGTCGCCCGCCCGCAGGCGATCGAACGCCGCCGGCGCGCCGTCAATGGTGACGACCTCGGTGATGAGCGGCCGGAACGCAGTCGGGTCGTCGGCCAGGATGGCGAGCGCGGCGTCGATGTCCGCGGGCTCGTAGACGCGGTTCCCGACGATCGTCAGCTCCCTGAACAGGACGGCCTGGAGATCCAGCTCCACGGGGCGGCCGTAGGTCCCGACCAACCCGATCCGTCCGGCCGGTCGGACCAGCCGAGGCAGCAGGGCGGCGACCGCCGGCACGGCAGCGGCGTCGAATGCGACGTCGGCGAGCCAGCCGTCGGTCCGTCGAGCGAGGTCCGTGACCGGGTCCTCGATGTCAAGGGTCTCGAAGCCGACCGCGGCGGCGATCGCCCGGCGGGCAGGCGCCGGTTCGCCGATGAGGATGGTCGCGGCGCCCGCCCGACGAGCCGCTAAGGCCAGCAACAACCCGATCGGTCCGGCGCCCATGACCACCACGCGATCGTCGCGACCGACCGCCGCCCGACGGGTGGCATGGACGGCCACGGCCAGCGGCTCGGCGAGCGCCGCCATGACCGGGTCGAGCCCGTCCGGGACCGTATGGAGCCGCTCGGGATCGACGACCACCCGGCCGCCAAGGCCTCCGTCACGGTCGATCCCGATGAGCCGCAGGTTCGCACAGACGTGCCTCGCTCCGAGCGCGCACGCCGCGCACCGGCCACAGGCGATGAGCGGATCGACCACCACCGGTCGGTCCGAGGACGGGCCGGTCCGGACTCGGCCGACGAGCTCGTGTCCCAGGACCAGTGGGAAGCTCGCTCGGGGGTGCGACCCTTCGACGATATGGAGGTCCGTGCCGCACAACCCGACCCAGCCGACATCGACCGCGACCTCACCCGCGGCTGGCTCGACGAGGGGACGGAGCTCGATGGCGAATCGGTCCGGCGCCACGAGGACCAGGGCGGGACGATCCGTCGGCCCGCTCATCGACGGACTCGCGCTCCAGCCCCGGCGATGAGTGCGTCGACCTCGGCCAGGGTGGCCATCGACGTGTCTCCCGGGGTCGTCATCGCCAGGGCCCCGTGTGCCGCTCCGTACTCGACGGCACGACCCGGAGGATGACCGGCCAGGAAGCCGTGGATCAGGCCCGAGGCGAACGAGTCGCCGCCACCGATCCGATCGAAGATATCGAGGTCTGCTCGCGTCGTCGCACGGTGGACGGTCCCGTCCGCCCAGAGCATCGCGCCCCAGTCGTTGCGGGTGGCGGTGCGGGCGACACGCAAGGTCACCCCGACGGCCTGGAGGTTGGGGAACCGGGTGGCGGTGGCGAGCAACAGCGCGGCGTAGGCGTCGGGCTCGAGCCGGTCGTACGAACCGCTGACGCCTTCGACCTCGAGCCCGAGCGCAGCGACGAAGTCCTCCTCGTTGCCGACCAGGACGTCGACCGCGCCAGCGATCCCGGCGAGCACCCGCTGCGCCGCTTCGGTCCCGCCGCGCCCGCGCCACAGGGAGTCGCGGTAGTTCAGGTCGAAGGAGACGATCGTGCCGGCTCGATGGGCGGCCAGGATCGCCTCCATGACAACGTCCGGCGTGCTGTCGGACAGGGCGGCGAAGATCCCGCCGGTGTGGAGCCAGCGGGCGCCGTCGCGAGCCAGGATCCGCTCCCAGTCGACGTCCCCGGGCCGAAGCTGGGACGCAGCGGAGTTCCCTCGATCGGAGCAACCGACGGCGGCGCGGACCCCGAAGCCTCGCTCGGTGAAGTTCAGGCCGTTCCGGACCGCGCGGCCGATGCCGTCGTACGGGACCCAGCGCAGGTACGACCGGTCGACGCCGCCCTGGCGGATGAGGTCCTCGATGAGGCGTCCGATCGGGTTGTCGGCGAGCGCGGTGACGATCGCCGTCTCGGCCCCGAAGCAGCGTGTCATGCCGCGGGCGACGTTGTATTCGCCACCGCCCTCCCAGGCGCGGAAGTGGCGCCCGGTGTGGATCCGCTCCTCGCCCGGATCGAGGCGGAGCATCACCTCTCCGAGCGCGACGAGGTCCCAGCGGACCTCCGAGGATGGACGAAGGTCGAGGGTCATCTGGCGACGTCGGTCCGTACGGACCGGACGACCGCGGTCGCCTCCGCGGCCAGCCGTCCTACAGTCCCCCAGTCGCGCGCCGCGAGGAGCTCCGGTCGGACCATCCAGCTTCCGCCCACGGCGAGGACCGACGGGCTGCGGAGATAGGCCTCAAGGTTATCTTGGTCGATTCCGCCGGTCGGTACGAACGAGACCGACGGGAACGGTCCGGCCAGCGCGCGAAGGTAGGCCGGCCCACCTGCGGCCGAGGCCGGGAACAGCTTCACGACCGACACACCGTGGTCGACGGCTGCAAGGATCTCGGTCGGCGTATACACCCCGGGCAGGATCGGCACGTGCCGGGCCTGGCAGCCGTGCACGATGGCGGCCTGCAGACCGGGACTGACGATGAACTGTGCCTCGGCTTCGAGGGCACGATCCAACTGGTCGAGCGTGACGACGGTCCCGGCGCCGACAAGCACCTCGGGGACCTCGGCCCGGATCGCCCGGATGGCGTCGACGGCGGCGTCGGTCCGGAAGGTGATCTCGATGCAGGCCAGATCCGCGCCGGCGAGGGTCCGGGCCAGCTCGGGTGCGTCCGCGGCTCGTTCGATGCGGACGACCGGGACCAAACCGCTGGCGGCGATCTGCTCGAGAACGGTCAACTCAGGCGACGCCGGTCGCGCGCAGTGCCACCCAGGCAGTCCCATCGGGGTAGGCGTAGGCCGCCAGCGACGCCGGCTTCATCTCGATCGAGTACCCGGGGGCGGTCGGTGCCTGGTAGCGACCGCCGCGGATGACCACCGGATCCAAGAAATGCTCGTGGAGGTGGTCGACGTACTCGACGACCCGGTCCCGGAGCGATGCGCCGACGGCGATGTAGTCGAAGATCGCGAGGTGCTGGACGTACTCGCACAGGCCGACGCCGCCCGCGTGCGGACAGACCGGCACGCCGAACTTCGCGGCCATCAGCAGGACCGCCAGGACCTCGTTGACGCCGCCCAATCGACAGCTGTCGATCTGACAGAAGCCGATCGCACGGGCCTGGAAGAGCTGCTTGAACAGGACCCTGTTCTGGCCGTGCTCGCCCGTCGCCACGCCGATCCCGTACGGCTCGAGAGCGCGAGCGATGCGGGCATGGCCGAGGATGTCGTCCGGGTTGGTCGGTTCCTCGATCCACCACGGTCGGAACTCCGCGAGCTCCATCATCCAGGCGATCGCCTGGTCGATGTCCCAGACCTGGTTGGCGTCGACCATCAGCGTGCGGTCGGGCCCGATCTCCTCGCGCACGATCCGCGCTCGACGGATGTCGTCGGCCAGGTCGCGGCCGACCTTGAGCTTGAAGTGGGACCATCCGGCGGCGACACCATCGCGACAGAGTCGTCGGACCTTCTCGTCGGAGGAGCCGAGCCAACCGGACGAGGTCGTGTAGGCGGGGAAGCCATCCGCGCGCATCTCGGCTTCGCGCTCACCCTTCGTGGCGACGTTCCGCCGGAGCAGCTCGAGCGCCTCAGCCGGGGTCAGGGCATCGGTGATGAAGCGGAACGGGATGCACCGGACGAGCGCCTCGGGGGTCATGTCGACGAGGAGCTTCCAGAGCGGCTTCCGCTCGACCTTCGCGAACAGGTCCCAAACGGCGTTGACGATCGCCGCGGTCGCCAGGTGGATCACACCCTTCTCGGGACCGAGCCAGCGGAGCTGTTCGTCCTCCGCGATCGACGCCCAGAAGGCTCCGAGATCCTCGGTCAGGGACTCGAGCGTGCGGCCCTCGACGAAACCGCGGAGCGACTCGATCGCCGCGACGCACAGCTCGTTCCCGCGGCCGGTCGTGAAGGTCAGACCGTGACCTTCGAGGCCGTCGGGATGGTCGGTCCGGAGCACCACGTAGGCGGCCGAGTAGTCCGGACGACCGTTCATCGCATCCGATCCGTCGAGCGTCAGGGACGTCGGGAACCGGATGTCGAGCGCCACCACGTCGGTGATCGTCACGGGCACGGGTGGGGCTCCTTGCAAGGCTGGAGGTGGATCGGGACGGCGACCGGCATAGGAGGATCCGGCCGCCGTCCCTGGGGATGGCTTACTGGAACGTCGCTGCGTTGTCCTTGGTCACCATCTGGGTACCGGTGTCAACACTCTTCTCGACGGTCTGGCCCGTGGCCGCCTTCCAGGCGGTCTCGAGCCCGAGCGAGCCCATCTTGGCCGGGAACTGGGCGACCGAGGCCGCCTCGGTGCCGGCCAGGATCGCCTTGATCTCGTCCGGCGAGGCATCGAATCCGACGACCGTGATCTTGCCGTCGGCGATCCCCGCGTTCTTGATCGCCTGGAGCGCGCCGATGGCCGGCGGGCCGCACGCGGAGTAGATCGCGGTGATATCGGGATTGGCGGTCAGGAGGTCACCCGCGGCGTTGAGCCCCTTGGTCTCGTCGCAGTCGGTGGCCGGGCTGTTCCCGACGACGGTCGCTGCGGTGCCGAGCGTCGCGAGCATGCCGGTCACGCGATCCTCGAGCGACGGGTTGCCGAGCCGGCCCTTCAGGACGGCGATCTTGCCACCGGCCGGAAGGTTGTCCTTGAGCCACGACCCGGCGAGCTTGCCACCGGCGAGATTGTCGGTGGCGACGACCGATGACTTGCCCGTCCAATCCGGGATGTCGTTGTCGATCAGGACCACCTTGATCCCGGCCGCCGTGGCCTTGTCGAGCGCCGTCTGGACGTTCGGGCTGGTGGGCGTGATGGCGATCGCTTTGACGCCCTGGGTGATCATCGACTCGATGGCCGCGATCTCGCCCTCGTCATCGGTCCCGCTCTTACCCTGGGCATAGACGACGTCGACATCGGGGTGATCCTTGGCCCAGGTCTTGGCGGCGT
>JADGQI010000165.1 GCA_017881905.1 Chloroflexota bacterium | reverse complement strand
GGTCAGCCCCACCCCCTGGAGGACGGCCGCCGCGTAGTACTCGACGTTGGTCTTCAGGACGCGACCGGCCTTGAGCTCGGCCACCACCCGCACGACGACGTCCTCGACTTGGATCGCCAGGTCGAGCCAGTCCGGCCGGACCTCCATCGCCTCGGCGACCTGGCGGAGGGCGGCCGCGCGCGGGTCGTAGGCGCGGTAGACCCGGTGCCCGAAGCCCATCACCCTGCCTCCCGAGGCGACGGTCTCGCGGACCCACGCCTCCGCCCGTTCCGGCGAGCCGATCTCGTGGAGCTGGCTGACGACCTCCGCCGGAGCCCCGCCGTGGAGCGGACCCTTGAGCGCCCCGATCGCCCCGCACACCGCGGAGGCGAGGTCCGAGCGGGTCGCGGTGATCACCCGGGCGGTGAATGTCGAGGCGTTGAGCCCGTGCTCCGCGCCGACGATGAAGTACGCCTCGAGGGCACGAGCGGTCGCCGGGTCCGGGACCGTCCCCGTGAGCTGCTGGAGGAACCCGCCTGCGAGGTCGAGGTTCGGGTCCGGTGGGACCGGCTCCAGACCGCGGCGGATCCGGTCGAACGCGGCCAGGGCGGACGGCGAGAACGCGGTCACGGCACGTGCCTGCTCGGGCGTGGGCGGCCAGGCGATGCGTTCGGTCGCACCCCACACCGAGACGGCGGTCCGAAGTGCGTCCATCGGGTGCGCATCGGTCGGCAGGGCGCGCAGCGCGACGAGCACCGGCTCGGGGACGGCTGCCGCGTGGAACTGGACCCCGGGATGCCACTCGCCGGTCCACAGCAGGTCGGCGACCTCGGCGTACGTCCCGTTGGCGACGAGCTGACCGATCGGGTACCCGCGATAGAGGAGGCGACCGTTCTTGCCGTCGACCAACCCGATCGCGCTCTCGGCTCCGACGACGCCCTCGAGACCGGGCGAAAACGGCCGCACATCCGGGGCTCCGACGGGCGAGGTCGGTGTGACCGGGGGCGCGGACGTCTCAGGCATGTCCGGATGGTAGTCCCGCGTCGTCCGAGGCGTCGCCGATGAAGCGCAGGACCTCGGCGGCGAACCGTTCGGGATGCGTGTGGTGCGCGGCGTGCTTGGCCCCTGGGATGATCACGACCCGACCGTCGGACAGGAGCCGGTCCAGCTCCCAGGTCCCGTCGGTGAAGGAGCGCCCGCTGTCACCACCGATGAGCTGGAGGACGGGGCTGCGGATCGCCGCGTACCGCTCCGGCCCGGCGTCCTCGCCGGCCTCGGCCCACATCTCGCGGACGATGGTCGGGGCGGCCTCGACCCGCTTCGTCCACGTCGGGGCACGCCGATAGTCATCGAGCTCGGCCGGCGTCAGGCCGACCACCTCGGTCATGAAGTCGGCGAGCAGGCCGCCTCGGTCGTCGGCGGCCTTGTACGCCTCGAGTCGGGCCATCAACGCGTCGCCGTGGAACGAGCCTCCGCCCGGCGCCGGCGCTCCCTCGTACACGACGAGCCGTCGGAGATGCCCGGTGATGAGCGCGGCGCCGAGACCGACCCGACCTCCGTAGGAATGGCCGATGACGTCGACCGGTCGGCTTGAATCGGCGGCAACGGCGTCGACCACGGCGGCGACGTCCTCATACTCGCGGGCGATGGCGTACGGTTCGGTATCGCCGCTCGCGCCACGTCCTCGGCGGTCGATCGCGTAGAGCGTGTGGGTCGCTGCCAGGAGGGGACCGGCGGTGCGCCACGCGGTGTGGTCGGCCGTCGCCCCGTGCACGAGGACGACAGGCGGACCCGTCCCCGAGCGGAACCATGCGATCTCGGTCCCGTCGGGGGAGCTCGTAGTGCCCCGGTCGGCCGTCACGGTTCAGGCGTCCAGCGGTACCGAACGTCGGGTTGCCGCTCCTCGTTGCCGGTCCCGTCGCCGAACGCCACCGCGACGAACCCGTGACGCTCGTAGAAGCGGCGCGCCCCGGCGTTGACCTCGAACGTATACAAGTCGAGACCGCGCGGGCGGCGCGTCTTGGCCAGCGTCACGAGGAGGCTCCCGACGCCGTGCCCGGTCGATCCGGGGCGGATGTACAGCTGGTCGAGCATGTCGTCGGTCAACGACATGAACCCGATGACGGCGGCCTCGTCCTGCTCCGCGACCCAGGTCTCGGTCTCGTTCACGAGGACGCGGCCGATCCACTCCCGGATCTGCTCCTCCGTGTGCGCCGCCGGAAAGGCATAGGTGGCATCGAAGGCGGCGATCCAGACATCCCCGATCGCGCCCGCGTCCGCCGCCGTAGCGCGGCGCAGGACGAGCCCGTTGGAACCGTCGCCCGGGCCGACGCCGAGCCGCGAAGCGGACTCCCGATCCAGGATCCAGGTCGCGCCCGAGCGTCGCGCCAGGATGCCGGGGAGGACGGAGGGATCCCGCGGGCCCTCGAGGATCCGGGCGATCACGGCGGCCTTCCCTGTGCCGGTCGCGGTCGCCAGCACGCTTCCAGCTGCCTCGAGGATCGCCGGGTTGAGCGTGACCCGCTCGACATGGGGCTCGATGTGGCTCGGCGCGGGGATCGCCAACCCGATCCGGTCGCTGGCCAGGGACGGGCTCCCCGGGAAGACCGACAGGAGGTGGCCATCGGCGCCGATCCCGACGAGGACCAGGTCGAACGACGGCCAGCCGTCGACGGAGGGGAGCGTTGCCACGACCTCGGCCGCGTAGGTGGCCGCGCACCAGACGGCACCCAGCCCCTCGTCGATGGCGTGGTCGACCGGGAACGGATGGACGTTCGTCGGCGTTATCGGGATGGCCGCGGGGGCGAGCAGTCGCTCGTCCGCGAGCCGGACGTTCGAGAGAGGGTCAGCTCGCGGGACGTACCGGTCGTCGCCCCACCAAAGGTGGACCCGCGACCAGGCGACCCGGTCCCGCAACGGCGGGGCGACCAGGTGGCGGTACACGGCCTCGGGGGTCGATCCGCCCGTCAGCGCGACGTCCGCACGACCGCGTTCGGCCATGGCCGCCGTCAGCGCCTCGACGATGTGCCGGGCCGCCGCCGCACCGACGGCGTCCGGGTCGGCGACGATGACGACCGTGGGCTCGCCCTCATGCTCCTCGTCCCGGTCGGCGACCGGTCGTCCGCCC
>JADGQI010000164.1 GCA_017881905.1 Chloroflexota bacterium | reverse complement strand
GGGACCAGCGCCTGGCCGACGAGCGGGTTCTGGCCGCTGATCGCGAATAGCAGCGCGAGCGGGATCATCGGCAGCGTGAGGACATCGGGCAGCAGACGCTGGTCGAGGTCGGTCGCCAGCAGCAGCAACCGGACGACCACGTAGGCGATGAAGACGGCGAGGACGAGGCCGTCGGCCGGTCCGCCCGACACCGCCGGCGGGTCCACGAGGAACCGCGGTGGGAGGGCGCCCAGCCCGACCGCGCCGAACGCCGCGACCACCACCGTCCGCCAGCCCGGCCGCCGGCCTGGGAAGAACCCCTCAGACTCGTCGTGATCGGGCCAGCGGGTCGACAGCCGGTCGGCGGCGATCCCCCACGCGACACCGACGATCGCCAGCGCGATCGACAGGGTCCCGATCGGCATGACGGTCGCGGTCAGCGCGCCCCGGCGAGGGCGAGCTCGACCAGGGTGGCGTGGGTCACGCCGTTCGCGCCCCGGGCGGCGAACGGGAGGGCCTTGCGGAAGTAGCCGGTGCCGCCGATGTCGAGGTGGACCCACGGCCGGGTCACGAACTCGCGCAGGAACAGGCCGCTCTTGACCAGCGACCCCTCGGCGCTGCCTGAGTTCTGGAGGTCGCCGTACCAGCTGTCCATGTCGGCCACGTAGTCGTCGATCAGCGGGATCTGCCAGTACCGTTCGCCGGCCCGGCCACCCGCCGCCAGGACGTCATCCAGCCACGCCTGCGGCGTCCCGAAGGCCCCGGTGACCAGGTGACCGAGCGCTCGCGACACCGCTCCGGTCAGCGTCGCCACGTCCACGAGGTGGGTCGCGCCGAGCCCCTCGGCGTAGGTCATCGCGTCGCCCAGGATGAGCCGGCCCTCGGCGTCGGTGTTGGTGATGTCGACCATCTTGCCGTTGAGCGCACGGACGACGTCGCCCGGGCGGGTCGAATGCGGCCCGGGCATGTTCTCGACCGCGGGAGCGACCGCCAGGAGCGGGGTCCCGGGGGCCAGCCGAGCGACGGTCTCGATGGCCGCGATCACGGTCGCCGCGCCCGTCTTGTCCATCTTCATCTCTTCCATCCGGTCGGATGGCTTGATCGAGATGCCCCCCGAGTCGAAGCAGACGCCCTTGCCGACGATCGCCAGGTGCCGCCCGAGGGCGTCCTTCTCGCCTTCCTTCCCGGAGCGCATCACGATCATCCGGGGTGGGTTGTCGCTGCCCCGTCCGACCGCGATGAACATGCCCATCCCCAGGGCGACCGCCCGGTCCGGCTCGATGACGTCGATCCACAGCCCGTTCCGCTCGGCGATCGCCCGTGCCTCGTCGGCGAGGACCTCGGGGCTGACGTCGTTCGATGCGCGGTTGGCCAGGGTCCGCGCGGTGTTGGCGCCCTCGCCGATGATCCGACCGCGCTCGGCCGCGCGCGCCAGGCCCGTGGCGTCGCCGCCGGGGACGACGACGATCAGCTCATCGAGGATCGGCGGCGCATTCTCGACCGTGTCGAGGTAGATGCTCTTGGGTTCGTAGTGGCCCTCGACGATGCCCCGAACGAGGAGCTCGACGACGGCCGCGTCGCCGCCGTCGATCCGGTCGCCGAGATCGCCGATCCAGACCGCGAGACGACCGACGGTCCGCCCGCCGAGACGGCGCTCGATCGTCGCACCGAGCCGGTGGATGACCTCACGGTCCACGCTCGCGGGTTCGCCGGCCGCGACCAGCACGAGGCGATCGTGAGGCAGATCCCCGGCGGCTGCCAGGGCGACCCCGTAGCGCTTCCCGGAGAGCTCGCCGAAGGCCGCGAGGTCCTTGAGCTCTCCGCCGCTCCGGCGGTCGAGCTCGCCGAGGGTCCCGTCGAAGGTCGGGTCGCCGACGTACGGGATCGCCAGCACATCGGCGGCGACGTCCCAGGGCTGATCGGTCGCGATACGCAGGTGCATCGAGCGCGGTTCCTCCAGGGTGGGCAGGCAGGATCGGACGGCAAGGGCGCCAGTGTAGCGGGACTACCCCCCGCCGAGGGCCTCGGCCGCAGCCGACAGTCGCCCGCGCGCCTGCTCGATCTCGATCACCGCCTGGTTGATCCCGCCGCGCGCCACGTCGGCCATGATCACGATCAGGGCGCGACTGTCCCCCGGGAGAGCGGCGGTCGCCGCCCGCAGCTCGACGAAGGCCGCCTCGATCGGCTTGGTGACCCGACCCTTCGACTTGTCGAGCAGGGTCCAGGTCTTGCGCAGGGCCGCGTCGTACGCGGCGTTGAGGTCGATCCAGCGGCTGAGGACCGAGACATCGGTGGTGGTCGCGAGCTTGTCGCGGAGCTGACGCGACGTGTCGAGCGCCTGGTCGGCCAGGTCGAGTCGGGCGAGGGCCTTGCGATATTGACCCTTCCGACCGAGGGTCCCGGCAGCGGCGGCCTCCGTGTCGTGCCGAGCCAGGCTGTCCGTCAGCTCGATCGCGGCGATGCTGCCCTGGGTCAGCGAGGACCAGGAGGCCGACAGTCCGTCGGTCGCCGTCAGTGCGCCGACGAGGTCGTCGTAGCGGATCCGCAGGCTCGTGCCGATCCGCGTCCGGTCGTCCGGTCCGATCCCGGGGATCGCCGCGAGCCGCGCCCGAAGGGCGTCGGTCGCCTCGGCGATGAGGGCGAGCTGGGTCTTGCCGTCGGCGGTCGCCTTGCGCAGCCGCTCGGTGTCACGATCGACCAATGAGGTCAGGGCCGTGCGGCCGATGGCGCCGAGCCCGTCCACGTCATCCGATAGCGCCGACAGGTCACCGGCCGCCGCCTTGAGCTCGGGCTCGAGCGCCTGGTCCGCGACGATCGTCAGCTCGGGCCGGGACCCCGCGACCGGTGGCGGGTTCGCGGCGTTGATCAGCCCGGCAGCGCCGAACGAGAAGACGGCCGCGAGCGCGAACCAGCCGGCGGCGGCGGCGGTACGACGGCGCGATGACGGCATGCGCTCCTCAGGCGGGCTCAGGCTCCTGGTGAGCCTTGCGCCGCCGAAGATAGCCCAGCTGGCCCGCCATGTCCCGCGGGGCGAAGCCGAAGGCCTCGACGAATGCGTCGAGCGGGCCGATGTTGTCGAGCTTGAGCTGCCGGAGCTGGTCGGTCGCGACCGGGAACGGGAGATGGATCCGCTCCGACGTGCCGGCGACGAGGCGGATGACCGGGACCGGCATCGGCAGGATGACCCGTCGCCTGGCCATCGCCGTGCAGACCTCGGCGGTGATCTCGCGATAGGTCCAATAGCGCGGGCCGCCCAGCCCGATGCTCCGGCCCGAGTACGCGGGCTCCTCGAGCGTCCGTCGGAAGGCGACGGCGAGGTCGTCGACGGACAGCGGCTGGAACCGGCTCCGACCGTCGCCCGGGACCGGGACGATGCCCGGCGACAGCCGCACGAGGTCGGCCACGATGTTGAAGAACCCGTCGCGCGCGCCGAACAGCAGCGATGGCTTGAGGATCGTCCAGGCGAGCGGGCTGCTCGCCACGAGCGCCTCGGCCCGGGCCTTGGAGGACGCGTAGTGGAGCGCCGGGTCGTCGGCGACGCCGAGCGCCCCGAGATGGATCAGGCGGCGCACGCCGGCGGCGGCCATCGCCTCGACGACGTTGCGGGTCCCCTCCGTATTCACGCGGAGCAGGTCCCGGCCGTCGCCGCGGTCGCGCGGGATCGCCGCGAGGTGGGCGACGGCGTCCACGCCTTCGAGGGCCGCCGGGAGCGTCGCCGGGTCGGTCACATCGCCGATCCGCGTCTCGACCGCGGATCGGGCGCCCCGGTCGAGGCGCGCCACCACCTGCTCCCCCGCCGCCGGCGACCGGACCAGCCCGACCACCCGGTGACCGGCGGCGGCGAGCTCCGGCACGAGATGGCTGCCGACGAAGCCGTTGGCGCCGGTGACGAGGATGGTGGACATCGGTGAACCTCGAGACGTGCGACTGGACCGTGCTCGGCAGGGCCCTTCGCCCCCGGTTCGCGCTGGGTCGCGCCGCGGATGGCGTCCGGCCCTGCGGGAACGGTAGCATCCGGTCATGCAGGCAGCCCCGCTCCGACGCCTCGTCGAGGCGATGCCCAAGGCCGAGCTCCACCTCCACCTCGACGGGTCGCTCCGGGTGGGCACCGCCCTCGACCTGGCGCGGACGCGGCGGCTCGACGCACCGACCACCTGGACGGCGATGTTCGGGGCCCTGGTCGCACCGGAGCGGACCGCCTCCCAGGCCGAGCTGCTCGAGCGGTTCGCCCTGCCGATCGCGCTGCTCCAGGACGCCGAGGCCCTCGAACGGGTCGCGGCCGAGCTGGTCGAGACGAAGGCCGCCGAACGCGTCCGCTACGTCGAGATCCGCTGGGGTCCGGCCCTCCACACGGAGCGGGGCCTGTCGCTCGCCGACGGTATCGCCGCGGTCTGCCGAGGAGCCTCGCAGGCGGCGGTGCGATCCGGGACGACGGTCCGGCTCATCTGCACCGCCCTCCGCTCCCACGAACCGAGCCGCAATGTGGAGCTGGCCGAGGCGGCTGGGCGCTTCCGCGACCTCGGCCTGACCGGCTGGGACCTGGCCGGTCCCGAGGAGCGCTTC
>JADGQI010000163.1 GCA_017881905.1 Chloroflexota bacterium | reverse complement strand
CGGCCACGCCGTCGATGACGCGTATCGGAGCTACGAGGCGGCGGACGATGCGATCCGCGACTACGTCTTCCGGATCGTCGGCCACCGGCACTGACCCATCGTCCAAGGAGGCGACATGAACCTGAACGGCGTACTGATCGGATCCGAGGATCCACGACCCCTGGTCGACTACTACACCCGTCTCTTCGGCAAGCCCGGCTGGGAGGAGGCCGGCTTCGCCGGCTGGCAGATCGGGACCGGGTTCCTGAGCGTCGGGGCCCACGACCAGGTCAGGGGCGCCAACGCCCAACCTGGTCGGATCCTGTGGAACATCGAGAGCTCCGATGTGAAGGGCGACTTCGAACGATTGAAGGCCGCCGGCGCGACGGTCGTCCGGGAGCCCTACCAGCCAGGTGAAGCGCCCGAGGCGTGGATCGCCACCTTTTCCGACCCGGACGACAACTACTTCCAGCTGATCAGCCCGATCTCGATGTAGTCGGGGCACCCCGCTCGACGGGGATCCCCCGCTCGACGATCAGCTCCCGCGGTGGCGTTCGACCGCGACCGCGGCAAGATCCGCCCCGGCCTGCAGCAGCAGCCAGGTGTCCGGTTCGAACGGACGGTCGTGCGCGAGCGCGAGCACGCCGAGCACCTCGTCTGCTCCGTCCCGCCTGACGACCAGCGGCAGATGGCTCCTCAGCGCCGGGCCGCCCGGGGCGGTCGGCAGGACGTTGAACGACGCCACGGGAGCGGCGACCGTCCTCGCGATCGGATGCTCTGGATGGTTGACCGCGTTCGCCAGCCCGGCGGCCGCTTCGTCTCCGAGCCCGTATGAAGCCGCGATCTCGAGCCGGTCGCTCACCGGATCCACGACGACGACCGCGGCCGAGCCCACATCCAACGGACCCGCGATCGCATCGAGGAGGAGTTGCAGGCTCGGTCCGAGCCCGTCGCCTCGGGCGACCGAGGCCGCACCGACGACGAGGATGTCGCGGGCCGGGTCGGACATCACTCCCCCTCGGCGCCTGTCCGCTTCGCGCTCTCGGCGAGGCGGACCTGGACCACTTTGGTCACGAGCCCGGACGGGATCGGCTTGCCCGCCGCGAACCGGATCGTCGCCTTGCCGGCGACATACGGCCGGATCTCATCCCCGAGCGCGTCGACCACCGCGGCGCTCGCCGGGAAGAGGCTGTAGTGGTTCTTGAAGGCGGCATAGGACACCAGAAAGCGACCGTCCAGCCGGAACGCGGGCATCTCGTAGGCGATCGCCTCGGTCGCCTGCGGGGCGGCCGCCCGGATCGTCCGCCGGAGCTCCTCCACCCCGGCGCGGCGGTCGTCCGGCAGCCCGGCGAGGTAGGCATCGACGCTCGGAGGTGCAGCCAACACGGTCTCCCTGCCTACGGCCGCGACCCGACGGTGCCGCGAGCCCGATTCTGCCACGGCCCTGACGACGGGGGCGCCGGCCGCCGAGGAGTGCGGCCGAAGCTTGGCGAAACGATCGACTGTCCGGGATCGACCCGACCTATTTGAAGAAGGCTCGGATCCTGGCCACAGCGCCCCGGTCGTGAGCCCGCTCGGCCCGCGCGGCACCGAGCAAGGTGGGCAGGCCGAACGCCACGCCCGCCTCCATGCCGTCGCCGGTGTGCAGGATGCACGCGGCGCCGGTCTCGAGGATGGCGAGCCAGCGACCCGGGTGGGTCGTCATGCGAGTCCGGCCGAAGTACTTGGCATGGGCGGGGCCGGAGGCCAGGTCGTTCTGCGCCGCGGCGATCCGAGGGTTGAGCATCGTGCAGCTCTCGCTCACCGGATGGGGGTAGAGCACCGCGAACAGCTCGAACATCCGGTGTGCCCAGCCGGGCGCGCGGTCGCCGCTCGGTGTGCCGGCGATCCGGGCAGCGAGGCGCTCACGCCCGGCCAGGGTCTTCGGACACGCTTCACCCGCCCGGATGAGCGCGCGCGCGTCGCGACCGAAGCGTGACCAGTGGGCGAGCAGGTCAGTCCGCGCCGCCGAAGCCACCGAGCGATCGCCGTGCGGCGCCGCGACAACGAGACGATGGAGCCAACCCAGGTTGGCCAGCACGGTCCAGCCATCGTGCTCGAGGGCCACGCAAGGTTCGCGACGGGTCGACGAACGGAACCAGGCAAGATCGCCCCAGCCGAGTGCCTGGGGTCCCCAGGAGGCGGGCACATGGATCGGCCCGCCGGTCGACCTCGCATCGGTCATCGATGGGCTGATCGTCGCGAGGGTGACGGCGAAGACGACCGCAACGAGCGGGGCCAGCCTGGTTCGGTGGGACATCGAGACCTCCGGTGGTGGGTGGTCCAGAGAGACTGTGCGCCACCGGGGTGGGTCGTCCACCACTCTGCCGTCGACGCCGGCGCGCCCTTTCGTACCCCCTGGCTGTCACGGCGCGGTGCCTGCCGACGTCAGCCGGAGACCGCCCGCATCCTCTTAGCGACGCTCGCCGGCAGGCCAGTCGATCGACAGCGGGGCTGGCCGCTCGAAGGACGTGGTCATCGGGATGAATTGCTGCTCCTGCGCGGAAAGCAGGATCGATTCCATCACCTCCATCGAGTGCAGCGCCATCTCGCCGCTCGCTCTGGCCGGGCGCCCGTCGCGGATCGCGTACGCCATGTCCACGAGCCCGATGCCTCGGCTGTTGTCGGCGTGGGAGGTCGACGTGAACGGGTGCACGACGTCGACCTCGGTCCAATCCGCCAAAGCCTGTGGACGGGGCATGCCCCGCCAGCGAGCGTGCTCGGCGTCCCGGAACAGGACCCTGCCCCCGAACAGGTTCGGGCCGTGGAGGGGGTCGGGGTCATTGATCGAGATCGTCCCGAGGGTGCCGTAGATCTCAAGGCGCGGCAGGTCGGAGTCCCAGACATCGAAGCTCGCGATGATCGTCGCGAGAGCACCGGACGCGAACTGCAGACAGCCGGTCACGTGCGTGTCCACTTGGACCGCGACCGTTTCCCCGCGTCGCGGCTCGCTCTGGATCACGCGCTCCGGAAACGTCCGGCTGGCCATGGCACCGACGGAGACCACCGGTCCCAGGAGCGCCAACAGCGCCGTGATGTAGTACGGACCGATGTCGAGGATCGGCCCACCACCGGGCTGATAGAAGAACGCCGGGTTGGGGTGATGCCACTCGTGCCCATGGCTGACCACGAATGCGCTCGCAGCCACGATGTCCCCGAGACGTCCGTCGTCGATCAACGCCCGGCAGGTTTGGAGCCGCCCTCCGAGAAACGTGTCGGGAGCACAGCCGACGCGGACACCGTTGGTCCTGGCGAGGTCGACGACCTTGACGCTGTCCGCGAACGTCGCGGCAAGTGGTTTCTCGGAGTACACGTGTTTGCCGGCCTGGAGCGCGGCGAGGTTGAGCTCGGCATGGGCGGAGGGGATCGTCAGGTTGAGGACGATGTCGACGTCGGGATCCGCGAACAGCTCGCCAGACGATCCATAGGCGCGCGACAGGCCGTGCTGCGTCGCTTTGGTCCGCGCCTTGTCGGGATCGCGTCCGGCGCATCCGACCACCTCGACGATATCGGGGTACCGCTTGAGATTCGTGATGTAGACGTCGCTGATGTCGCCGATACCGACCACGCCGACGCCGAACCTTCCCACCTGATCGCCGCTCCTGCCGTGTGATCGCCCGGGGACTCGCTGGACCGGGGCTTGCACCGCCGACAGCGCGTGGTGCCCCCAAGGGGAACTCGGACACCTGCCGGCTGTCCGATGATGACCCATTGGCCTGGTACCTGGCGTGACCACGACGCTGGGTGCGTGGCGCAATCGGATCGTCGGTCACGCCGACGTTCCTCCCTATGCGCCGAGCCTGCCCGGCGCGACGGGTGAGCCGTTGACCCTCGACGTCCGCCGCTGGCCCAGTGGCGGCACGCACGTCGCCCTCGATTGGCGAGCCCGCTGATCCGGGTCTCCATCGTCGACGACCATCCCGTCGTCGGCGAGGGCACCGCAGCGGTCCTCCGAGCCGAGCCCGACCTCGAGGTCGTCGGCGTCGCGACCTCGCTCGACGCCGCCAAGTCCGCCGGCCTGCTCGACCGCGCAGGGGTGGATGTCGTGCTGCTCGATCTCCGGCTCGGGGCCGACAGCGGCCTGCGCCTGCTGGCGGAGCCAGCCGACCGAGCCGACCTCCCGGCGGTCGTCGTCCTGACCGCCTACGACTACCCGCAATACGTCGACGCGGCGCTGCAGCTCGGGGCCGCCGGGTTCGTCCTGAAGACGGCGCCTCTGGCCGAGCTGCTCGAGGCGATCCGGCGGGTCGCCGCCGGTGGGCTGGCCTTCTCGGTCCGTCCCGGCG
>JADGQI010000036.1 GCA_017881905.1 Chloroflexota bacterium | reverse complement strand
TGGTCTTCGAGGACCTCCACTTTGCGGACTCCGGCCTGCTCGACTTCATCGACCACCTGCTGACCTGGAGCAAGGGCCTGCCCATCTACATCGTGACGCTCGCCCGACCGGAGCTCCTCGACACGCGGCCGGACTGGGGCGCCGGCAAGCGCAACTTCATCGCGCTGAGCCTCGACCCGCTGCCGGTCCCAGCCATGCGCGAGCTGCTCGCCGGACTCGTTCCGGGGCTGCCCGACCAGACCGTCCGGGCGATCGTGGCGCGCGCCGACGGGATCCCCTTGTATGCCGTCGAGACGGTGCGGATGCTGCTGTCCGAGGGACGCCTGGAGCTTCGGGACGACGTGTATGTCCCGGTCGGGGACCTGACCAGCCTGGCCGTACCCGAGACGCTCACCGCGCTGATCGCGGCCAGGCTCGATGCCCTCGACCCGATCGACCGGACGCTCGCCCAGGACGCCGCGGTCCTCGGCCAGAGCTTCACGATCGCGGGTCTCGCCGCCGTCTCCGGGAAGGACCCCGACGTGCTCGAGCCGCATCTCGGGACGCTCGTCCGGCGCGAGCTCTTGACGCTCGAGTCGGACCCGCGCTCCCCGGAGCGCGGCCAGTACGCGTTCGTCCAGGCGCTCATCCGCGAGGTCGCCTACAACACGCTGGCCAAGAAGGACCGCAAGACCCGCCACCTCGCGGCGGCGCGTTTCTTCGAGACGATCGGGACCGACGAGCTGGTCGGCGCCCTGGCCGGGCACTACCTGGCCGCCCACGCCAACGCACCGGAGGGTGCGGAGGCCGATGCGCTCGCCGGCCAGGCACGCATCGCGCTGCGCGCGGCCGCCGAACGGGCCGCGGGGCTGGGGGCGCACGATCAGGCGGTCCGGTTCTACGAGCAAGCGGTGACCGTCACGAGCGATCAGGGCGATCAAGCCGACCTCCTCGAACGCGCCGGAGCGTCCGCGACGGCGGCGGCGCGCTATGACGAGGCTGAGGCGCTCCTGCGTCGGGCCCTTACCCTCCGCGAGGCAGGAAGCGATCGGCGGGCCACGGTCCAGGTGATCACCTCGCTCGGTCGAACGCTGCTCTCGGGGCGGCGGACCGACGCAGCCTTCGCCGTCCTCGAGCCCGCCGGCGCGGCCTACGCCGACCTCGCCGGCGACCCGGCCTACGTGGCGCTCGAGGCGCAGCTAGCGCGAGGGTTCCACTCTCGGGACGATGGTCGTCGAGCGGTGGAAGTGTCCGATCGCGTGCTCGAGTTCGCCGAGCATCTCGACCTCGGGGACATCCTGGCCGAGACGCTGCTGACCAAGGGGGCCGCGCTGGCCAGCCTCGGTCGGCTCCGGGAAGGGATCGGGATCATCCGGGTCGCCGAGGACATCGCGGAGGAGCGCGGGCTGCACGCCGTCCTGCTCGACGCTCTCATCGCCCGGGGCTTCTTCCTCGGCGAGCTCGACCTGCGAGGCGCGCTCGAGGTCAACCGAGAAGGCCTTCCGCTCAGTCGCCGGCTCGGCCAGCGCGCCCAGACGCTGATGTTCATCAACAACATCGGCTACACGAGCTTCCTCGTCGGCGACTGGGACGCCGGCCTCGCCGAGATGGATGGCGCGCTCGCGGATGATCTCGACCGGCTCGACCGTCTCGCCCTCCTCAGCAACGCGCTGATCATCCGCGCGAATCGGGGCGAGTCGATCGAAGCGGGCCTCGCCGAGCTGGACGCCCTCCGTGGCGACGAGACCGACGCCAGCATGCAGTCGATGACGATGGACACCCAGGCCAGCCTCGCCCTCGCCCAGGGCCGCCTTGACGAGGCGCGGTCCATCTGGAACCACGTCGCCGACGTGATCAGCGGGTATGCGCCGGCCGCGATCTACGAAGCAGCGCGTGGCGGCGTGTGGGCCGGAGATGTGGACGCGGTTCGGGCCGACCTGGCACGGCTCGATGCGACCGGATTCCACGGCCCGGTCGTCGAGGTCCGCCGGACCACGCTCCAGGCCGCCGTGGCGGCGCTCGAAGGCAGGACCGTCGACGCCCTTGCCCTCTACCGTGACGCGCTCCACGGCTGGAGCGAGCTCGGGATCGCCTGGGACGGGGTCCTGACGGCCATCGACATGGCGACCGTCCTCGACCCGTCCGAGCCGGAGGTCCATGCAGCCGCGATCGCGGCGCGGGAGACCCTTGTCCGGCTGGGTGCCATGCCGTTCATCGAGCGTCTCGATGCCCGGCTGGCGGAGGCGGAGGGACGCGAGGCGCCGGCCGTCGGCGTCGATCGGCGCGCGGAGGTCCTCCAGCCGGGAGAGCGCTAGGGAGGCGTTCGCTGCGCCGCGATCGCGGACGAGGCGGCGCGTCGGAGACCGGATCGGTCAGGGATCGAGAAGCGCCGGTCACCGACCCGACCTACCATCACCGGGTGCCTCACGTCGCCGACCAGCACGATCTGATCCGCGTGCAGGGCGCGCGCGTGAACAACCTCAAGGACATCAGCGTCGAGATCCCGAAGCGCCGCCTGACGGTGTTCACGGGCGTGTCGGGCTCCGGCAAGAGCTCGCTGGTGTTCGGCACGATCGCCGCCGAGTCGCAGCGGATGATCAACGAGACCTATAGCGCCTTCGTGCAGGGCTTCATGCCGACGCTGTCCCGGCCGGACGTCGATGTCCTCGATGGGCTGACGACGGCGATCATCGTCGACCAGGAGCGGATGGGCGCGAACGTCCGGTCGACGGTCGGGACGGCGACCGACGCGAACGCGCTGCTGCGCCTGCTCTTCAGCCGGGTGGGGCAGCCGCATGTCGGTCCGCCCACGGCCTACTCGTTCAACATCCCGCAGCGCAGGGCCAGCGGAGCGATGACCGTCGACCGGGGCAAGGGCGAGCGGATCGTCGTGCGCAACGCTATCTACCACGGCGGGATGTGCCCGCGCTGCGAGGGCATGGGTTCGATCACCGACATGGACCTGACCCAGCTCTACGACGCCAGCAAGTCGCTCAACGAGGGCGCGATCACGATCCCGGGCTACAGCATGGATGGCTGGTACGGCCGCATCTTC
>JADGQI010000162.1 GCA_017881905.1 Chloroflexota bacterium | reverse complement strand
GGGTTCCCGTACGATGCGGGCCCGGTCACGTCGAGGTAGCGAGCGAGGAACTCGAGCGCGGGGCGTCCGTCGATCTCGTGGACCCGGCCGTACTCGGACCGTGTGACGGTCCCGGTCACCCCGATCGTCCGCCAGCCCGTCCCGACGGCGACCGAATGGGCGACCGGGCCCGAGAACAGCAGGATGGCCACGCCGTCGCTGGCCACCCGGTCGTCGCAGAACTGGTAGGTCGGCGAGACGGTGACGAAGTCCCGGCGGGCCGACGTCCCGCCCAGCATCACGACACCGTCCGGCAGGGCCCTGGCCATCGCATCGAGGGTGAGCTGCGGGTCGATCACGAACGCCTCGGTCAGCACGATGCAGACCTTCGGTTCGCGACGCGTGGCGGCCATCGCCTGGTGCACCGCGGCGCGGCAGGCCGCGTCGACGTCCTCGGCGAGGCCGGTCCCCAGACCGACGGTGACATCGACGCTGTCCGACGCGAACAGGGCGAGGGTGATCGAATCCTCCTCGAACCCGTCGACCGAGGAGATCTCGGCGGCCGATGTCGAGCCCATGATCGAGACGCCCGGGAAGGCCTGGCGAACCGCCGCGACGATCAGGGGGTCGAAGCTGTCGAATGCCGAGAACATGATCCCGGCCTGCGGCTCGGCCCCGGCGAGTGCTGTCCGGCATTGCTCGATGGCCGTGGCGATCGCGTCGCCAGGGTCGACGTCGTCACTGTGACCGACCGCCATCGTGAGCAGCGCACACCTCCAGGCTGGCACTGTACATCCGCCACGGGCGGACGCCGTCGGCGGTCGGGCCGGTCGGCCCCGGATGAGCGCGCCACGCGGCCCCTGCCGTCGGTGCGGAGGCAGGGGCCGCGGTAGGCGGCGACGGAGGACGGCGTCGGGTCAGACGCGACCCTTCGGGACCGTGTGCCAATAGGTCTTGTTGAACACGATCTTGCCGAGGTGCCAGAGCTGGTTCGGCTTCGGCGGGCGAGGCGGGTGGGTGTAATCGAACTGGAGCAGGGTGCCCTTCCCGTCGCCGATCTCGAAGAAGCACATCACCTTGCCGAGGTAGTCGCCGTGCTTGTGGTCGACCGTCCGGCCCTCCACGGCCGCGACGATCCGCTCGGTCACCACCGGAGCTTCGAAGTGGGCCGTCGAGCCTGCCTTCGACAACGGGAGATCCGTTGCATCGCCGAGCGCGAAGATGTCCGGCCGGCCACCCACCTGGAGCGTGGCCCGATCCGTCGGGAGCCAGCCGCCGGGCGCCGGCGCCAGCCCGGAGTCCATCAGGAACTGCTGGCCCTTGTGCGGTGGAACGAGGATCAGCAGCTCGTACGGGAGCTCCTCGCCCTCGAGGCTCTGGACGACGTGGCGGTCGGCGTCGATCGCCTCGACGTTGAAGAACGTGTGCAGCTCGATCCCCTTGGCCTCGAGGATCGGGGTGGCCATCTCGGACACGCTCTCGATGGTGAAGGCGCGACCGATCGGCGAGCAGAAGTGGAGCTCGGTCTTGTCCCGCAGGCCTCGCTGGCGAAGCTCCGCTTCGATCAGGAAGGCGACCTCGAGCGGTGCCGGCGGGCACTTGTACGGCATCCCGGCGATCCCGATGACGATCCGTCCACCCGTGAACGAATCGAGCGCCTTGCGGAGCTCGAGCGCCGCCTCGGCGGTGTAGAAGTGCTCGGCCTCCGTGTCGAAATGCTCGATGGCCTCGGGCACGATGCGCGAGCCCGTCGCCAGGACGAGGTAGTCATACGAGAGCGGGAGCCCGTCGACCAGGCTGACCGTCTGGGTCGCCGGGTCGACCGATTCGACCTCTCCGACGACGAGGGTTACCCGCGAGTCGAGCAGACCGCGCTCGGGCCGCTGGAGCTTGTCGGCCCGCTCCCCACCCATGGCGATGTACATGAAGCCCGGCTGGTAGACGTGCTTCCCGGTCTGGTCGACGACGGTGATGGTCACCTCGCCGGCCTTGACGCGCTGACGGAGCTTCCGGGCAAGCAGGTTCGCGGTGAGGGTGCCGCCCACGCCGCCGCCGAGGATGAGGATCCGTTTCATGGCAGGCCTCAGTGGGTCTTCTCGACGACGATCTCGTCGTAGCCGTCCCGGGGTGTGACCTCGATGAGCCGATGACCGGCCTTCTCGACCCACTTCGGGATGTCGGTCCGGCTGCCCGAATCCGAGCTGTAGACCGCGATGACCTGTCCGGGTGCGCTCTCGCGGATGGCCCGGATCAGCTCCATCAGCGGGCCGGGGCAGTAGCTGCCTCGGGCGTCGACCGTCCGGGGCTGGGCCGGGGCGGTGATGGTGTCGGTCATGGCGGACGGTCCTTCCTAGATGAACAGCGAGGCGTCGGCCTCGGTCATGATCTCGATCGCGGTGGCGGCGCCGGCGGGCTCACCCATCTCGTCGATGAGGTCCTCGCGCTTGAGCCCGAACATGTCCATCGTCATCTGGCACGGGATGAATTCGACCCCGAGGGCGTTGGCCGCCTCGAGCAGCTCACGCGGGCTGGCGACGTTGTACTGCTTGCGCAGCGAGCCCATCATCCAGGGACCCATCCCCAGGAAGTTCATCTTGCTGAGCTTCAGGTGATCGATCCCGGGCCGCTGCATCAGGGTCAGCATCTTCTGCATCCAGTTGTCGCCGACGATCCGCTTCTGGTCCTTCACGAACGGGAGCAGGCCCCAGAAGGTCACGAAGACCTTGCACCGGACGCCGCTCGCGGCGGCGGTCGACGACAGGATCAGGACCGGCCAGACCTTGTCGAGCTCGCCCGACCAGTTGACGATGACGAGCTCCTTGGTCTTGACCGGCTGGTCGGTCGCGAGCTCGGGAGCGGGCTCGGGCAGACCCTCGACGTCGGCGATCGCCTGGGCGAGCGGGTCGGCCGGGGGCGCGATCGGGAGCTCGGTGGGGGTGGTGGTCAGGGTCATGGCTGGTGCCTCACTTCCGGCGAAGGACGAAGCGGTACACGCTGCCGTCCACAGACTGCTCGACGAGGTCGTTGCCGGTCGTCCGTGACCAGGCTGCGAAGTCCTTCACGGACCCCGCGTCCGTGGCGAGGACCTCGATCAGGTCACCCGACGCGATCGTCTTGATCGCCTGGGCCGTCTTGACGATCGGCATCGGGCAGGACAGGCCGCGTGCGTCGACCTGGGTGGTGATCTGGAGCGTCATCGGGACGTGCCTCCTTCTTCCCTAGATGAAGACGACCTGACCGGCGCCGGCGTTGAGGTAGAAGGCCGTCACGCCCTCGACCCCATCGACCAGGGGGTCGAGGTCGGTCTGCTCGATCTGGAGCAGATCCATCGACAACGAGCAGGCCTGGATGTCGATGCCGCCCAGCTCCTTGGCCTGGCGGAGCGTCTCAGCCCAGCTCGCCTGGCCCGCGGCGCGAAGTGCGTGGACCGCCTGTCGCCCGACCTCGCCGGCCTCGGCGACCAGGCCATGGTCCGTGTCGATCCGGTCCGCGCGGAACGCGTCGAGCGCCCAGTACTGGAGGAACACGTTGACGGGCTTGCCCAAAGCCGCGGCTCCTGCGGTCAGGATCGCCGCGGCCTGGAGCTTGTCGTCCGTGCCGGAGAACAGGACCAGGTTCAGGGGTTCTTCCATGTCGGTCACCTCGTCGATGCGCGGATGAGGGCGGGTGTGGGGCGAGTCGCTCCGGGTCGGCCCGGTGCAGTGGGCGCGATGGGTGCGACCGGCACGATCGGCGCTGCCGCGTCGGCCGCCATCCGCCCCAGTCGGGTCAGTCGTCGTTCGAGGACCGACCGCATCAGCGCGCAGGCGACCATCACGTCGGGGTCGGCCAGTCGATAGCGGACCTCCCGCCCCTCGCGCTCGGCCTCGACCATGCCGGCGGTCCGGAGCACCGAGAGATGCTGCGAGACGTTCGGTTGGCTGGCGCCGATCAGCTGGGCCAGCCGACCCACCTCGATCGGCCCACGGGCAAGCGCGTGGAGGATCTCGAGACGACGCGGACTGGCGAGGGTCTTGAGGACCTCGGCCTGGAGGATCGTGATCTCGTCCATGGCCTGACTATCGACATATGCGCAGACGTCGATAAGTGCCCCTCGGCCCGGCCTCGAGGGCCGGAGGTCACGTCCTCGGAGGCTGCCGTGGTGGGTCCGGCCGGGCGATCGCGCTCGGGTCGATGCCTCGACCGGGGACCAGGACCGCCGCTCCGACCACTTCGCCCGTCTCGATCCGCCGCAGGGCGACGTTGCCGTCCGTCAGGTCGTGGACCTCGACGTCCGGGCGGATCCCGATCTCCGCGGCGGTGGAAATGAACTCGCGGGCGTCGGCCCGGGTCACGTTCGCGACGGACCGGATCGAGCGCTCCCACCAGAGGTCGTCGTAGGAGAACGCGGGGATGCCGTCGAGATGGATGGCGTTCACGACGACGATCCCGCCGCGATCGATTGCGCGCAATGCCGACACGACGACAGATCCGGCCGGAGCGAACGTGATGGCCGCTTCGAGCGGTCGAGGAGGGGGCTCGTCATAACCGCCGACCGAGCTGGCGCCAAGAGCCAGCGCCCGGTCGAGGTCCCGCGCCGAGCGCGACGCGACGTGGATGTCGCAGCCCCAGTGTCGGGCGACCTGGATGGCCAGCCCGGCCGACGCTCCGAACCCGTAGAGGCCGAGACGGCTGCCGGCGACGACCGCGGCCAGGCGGAGCGCCCGGTACCCGATGACGCCGCCACACAGGAGTGGTGCCGCGGAGAGATCGGTGAGTCCCGCCGGGATCCGGACGGCGACGTCGGCCCGCACGGTCATGAGCTCGGCGAAGCCGCCGTCCCGGTCCCAGCCCGTGAACCTCGCCGCACGACACAGGTTCTCGCGGCCGCTGAGGCAGAACCCGCACGTGCCGTCGAACCCAGCGAGCCATGTCGTACCGGCCCGCTCCCCGACCGCCCAGCCATCCACCCCGGACCCGACCTCGACGACGACGCCCACGGCCTGGTGGCCCGGGACCACCGGCGATCGATGCGGTGGCAGGTCGCCGGTGGCGATCTGGAGATCCGTCCTACAGACCGCGCATGCCGCGACCCGCAGGAGCAGCTCGTCGGGCGCGGGCCGCGGCTCGACGAGGTCGATGAGCTCGAGGGGATCGTCGGCCGCCGGACGGGTCCGGTCGACGCGGAGGGCGCGCATCGAGTCGCTCAGCTGATCCCGAGTCGGCGAGCCTCGGATGCCAGGCGGTCCCGATGGTCGGGATGGGCGATCGCGATCAGCGCGGCGGCGCGCTCGCGGAGGCTCCGGCCGAACAGCTCGGCGACGCCCCACTCGGTCACGATCGTCCGGACGTGCGCCCTGGTGGTCACCACCCCGGCGCCCGGAGCCAGCGTCGCGGAGATCCGCGAGATGCTGTCGCCGGCCGCGGTCGACGGCATCGCGATGATCGCCCGGCCCTCCGGAGCGAGCGCCGCGCCCCGAACGAAGTCCATCTGTCCGCCGACGCCGCTGTAGATCCGAGAGCCGATCGAATCGGCTACGACCTGGCCGGTCAGGTCGACTTCGATGGCCGAGTTGATCGCCGTCATCTTGCTGAACGACCGGATCACGTGGGTGTCGTTGGTGAAGTCGACCGAGCGCATCTCGACCATCGGGTTGTCGTCGACGAACCGGTACAGGCGCTCGCTGCCCATCAGGAACGCGGTCACGATCTTGCCCCGGTTGCGCTCCTTGCGCGCGCCGGTGATCACGCCGGCCTCGACCAGATCGACCACCGGGTCGGTGAACATCTCGGTGTGGATGCCGAGGTCGTGCTTGTCGACGAGGGCGAGTGCCGTCGCCGCGGGGATCGCTCCGATGCCCAGCTGGAGCGTCGCGCCATCCGGGACGAGATCGGCGACGTATTCGCCGATCCGGCGCTCGACGTCGCTGATCGACCCGACGGGGTGCGCGTACGGTGGCACGTCGACCTCGACGGCCAGGTCGATGTCGTCGACGTGGATGAAGCTCTCACCGAGGGTCCGGGGCATCGCCCGATTGAGCTGGACGATGACGGTGCTGGCCGCACGGATGGCGGCGTGGATCGCCTCGACCGACACGCCGAGCGAGCAGAACCCGTGCGCATCGGGCGGCGTGGCGTTGACCAGGACGGCATCGAGCGGCAGGACACCGCGATCGAACAGGTGCGGAACGTCCGACAGGAAGACCGGCACGTAGTCGGCTCGTCCCTCGTTCACCGCCGCCCGTGCGTTCGGGCCCATGAACAACGCCCGGACCCGGAAATGGGGGGCCATCTCAGGGGCCATGTGCGGGCCGGGACCCTCGATATGCAGGTGGATCATCCCGACGTCGCGCAGCTCGGGAGCCCGGGCGACCAGGGCATCGAGGAGGACCGATGGGGTCGCCGACGCGCACTGGACATAGACCTGCTGGCCGCTCTGGATGCCGGCGACGGCCTCGGCCGCGGAGACGATGCGCATCAGCGGATGGTTGGGGTGCGACCTGCGACTGTCAAGGCGAGTGTCCGGTCGTCAGCCACCGTGGCGGGCCTTGAGCTGGTCCGGCCGGATCGATCCGACATCGACCAGGCGATCGGGCCGGTGGGTGATCGCCACGTAGGCCCGCTCGAAGCTCGTCCGGACACTCTCCGGCCCGGAGACCAGGACACGGTCCGCCTCGAGGACGTCCTCGAGCGCTCGTTCCTCGAAGGCGGTCTCAGTCTCGGTCGGCTCTCGCTCGAGGACGTCCGAGGTCGCCGGACCGTCGGACTCGCTGGCCACCACAAGGGCCTGGTCGTGATCGATCCAGACCACGGCCTCGGACCCGACGGCCGGCGGCGCCGGTTCGGTGGGTCGCACGGTCATCGGTGCGCCCTTCATCTCGTCAACCTCTCGATCCCTTGCGGCGCCCAGGCGCCGGTTCGTCTGCTCCGTCGTCTCCAAGCCTGGGAGTGCCGCGGCTTCCGGGCGAGGGCGGGAGGTCGTCAGCTAGCATGCCGTTCGGCCCGGACTCGGAGAGCCGGGGAGGGAACGAGGCTCGCGGACAGGCCAGTAGCACGCCAACGACGGGCCGTCCGGCCCTCCTGTGGACGGCCGGTCCGGCTCAGCATGGACCCGACCTCGCGGGGCGCCCGATCCGAGGTCGTCGGAGGTCGAGAGATGAACGCAGTCGACCCGCCCAGGACCGTCGGCGAGCTGATGACCGACGGCGCCGTGATGGCGAGCACCGACCTGTCGCTCGCCGATGCCGCGGAGCTGATGGACTTCTACCGTGTCAGCGGCCTGCCGGTCGTCGACGGGGACGGGGATCTCGTGGGCGTCATCAGTCAGACGGACCTGCTCCACGCCCGAACGACCCGGGCGCTCTGGCAGGCGTGGCCCGGATTGACGGTGCGGCACCTGATGACGGGGCCGGCCGTGACCGTGACCTCCGAGGTCAGCCTCGACGAGGCGGCCCGACTGATGGAGCGACGCCGGATCCATCGTCTCGTCGTCGTGGCAGATGACGATGAGACACCCATCGGCGTCCTGTCGGTCAGCGATCTCGTCCGCGCGATGGCCGACCGGGACGAGTCCTGAACCGTCTCGCGCTGGCCACGTCTCCAGGGTCCCGCCCCGACGACGGGCTCCTGTCTGGACCCCGCTAGACCGAGACGGTCGTGGTCGGAGGCTTGCCGGTGGCCGTGGTCGCGTCGAGGGCGCGGGCGATCCCGTCGGCCCAGGCGTCGATCGCCGGCCAGTCCCGGAAGTCGCCTTCCGCGACGAACCGCTTCGCGACGAATCGCTCCACGCTGCTGAGATGCGCCCCGTCGAGCGTGGCGCGATCGAGCGACCCGGCGAACGTCCGATGGCCTCGCGCGCCGACGATCCGGGCCAGCTCCGCGACCTCCTCCGACTCGACCGGCTCATGGGCCGTTGCGGTCTTGCCGACCGGCCCGCTGCTGAACATCCAGACCGGGCGCGCCGCCAGGCGCGCGTCATGGCTGCGCACGAACCGGCTGGCCTCCTTGAGCCAGTGGCCGGCATACACGGCGCTGCCGACGATGACGGCGTCGTACGGGATGAGGTCATCGACGGTCTCGACGTCGCGCGCCGTCGCGGCGATCCCGTCCGCCTGGATCCGCTCGGCGATCCGCTCGGCGATGGCCCGCGTGGACCCGAGTCGACTCGCGTAGGCGACCAACACGTTCATCGAGCGTCCCTCCCTGTCATGTCGTCCCGTCGCTCCGGCCAGCCGGGCCAGACGCACAGCGCCGCTCGGTCGTTGGGCACGACCCGCGTCCATCGAACCGCTTTGACGACCGGCGCGACAGGGCCATCTGAACGGTCGGGCATGGGCCGCCTGGCATCAGACAGGGACCGGGCACCCGGCGCTGAGCATGGCGCCGATCAACGGGCCGGATGGCCCGCAGGATCGTGACTTCCGAGACTGCCGACCGATCGCCGCCTGGTCGATCGTTGGAGTCGCACGACGGATCCTCTGCTCACCGATTCCAGCGCGAGGACTGAACGATGGTTGACAAGGCAGGCGTTCCGGGGGCCGTTTGGTCCTTCACCGAGCACGAGCATCGGGAGCTCACACGCGGGATCAATCACATCCACGACGTCGCCTGCGGGATCGGCGACTGGGTCCCCGCCGACCTGTCGGTCCGGATCCTCGACATCCTCGGCTGGCTGGATCGCGAGCTCGAGCCGCACATCGCCTGGGAGGAAGCCTGGCTGTACCCGGAGATCGACGCGCGGACTGGGACGCCGTGGGCGACGCGCGCGGCGAGGTTCGACCACCAGCAGATCCGGGTCGTGGAGACCAGGCTGCGGACCGATCAGCAGCTCTTCCACGAGGACCCGACCCACGAGCGGCTCCCGGAGCTGCGCTGCCACATGTTCTCGCTCGAGGCGCTGCTCCGTGCCCACATCGACCGCGAGGAACGCTTCCTGATCCCGCTCCTCGCCGATGACGCGTGGGTCGAGCCGGTCGGGGGTAAGCGGACGATCGCCGCGAGCTGACGACCGGTCCGGGGCTCGCGGCCGGCGGTCGCGCCCACGTCGGCGCACCATCTGCCGATGAGCTCCCGCGTTCCGGCGCTCGGTCCCCGCGGTGAGGGCTGGGTCGCCATCCAGTTCGTGTTGTTCGCGATCATCGCGATCGCCGGGCTGCGCGAGCTCGCGGATCGCGGATCCTGGCTGCCATGGGGCCCGGCCGCCTCGCTGATCGGACTCGCCGCCATCTGCATCGGGGGGTTCGTGGCGCTGCGCGGTGGCTGGGATCTGCGGGCCGGCCTGAGCCCGTTCCCGCGCCCGATCGCCGGGTCGCCGCTCGTCCAGACGGGCGCCTATCGGGTGATCCGACACCCGATCTACAGCGGGCTCGTGCTCGGTGCGATCGGCTGGGGACTCGTCACCGGTTCGGCCGTAGCGATCGTGACGGCGGGCCTCCTGTTCCTGCTCTTCGCCGGGAAGTCCCGGCGCGAGGAGGTCTGGCTGGTAGCCGCCCACCCCGGCTATGCGGACTACCAGCGACGGACGAAGCGACTCATCCCGTGGGTGTACTAGTCGCCGATCCAGTCGTGCATCCGCGAGATCCAGTCCTCGGTCACCGGACGTTCGCTGGCGACCGTGTACCAGAGCCCGGCCCGTTCCACGTACGCCTTGAGGGTCCGCAGCGCCTCGCCGACCTGGTCCCAGGTGACGCCCATCTCCGACGGCCGGTAGCGCACCCCGATCCGGTCGGCGACAGCCTTGATGACCTCGGGTCGATTGCCCTGCAGGTCGCTCATCAGGAGCACGCCGAGCGTGACGGGCTGGCCGTGCAGGAAGTGCTTCCCGGTCAAGTACTCCAGGTTGTAGAAGACGAAGTGCTCGGCCCCCTCGATGTGGCGGGGGTTCCAGCCGGCGTTATGGAACGACGAACCGCCCCAGCGGAGAGACTCGGCCAGGGCCCGGATCCCCGCATCGGAGACGGCGTGGATCTCGTCCGCGGCGTCGATCACCCGATCGAGCGCGACGCGGGCCTCGGCGACCAACGCCTCGTCGTACGGCCACCGGTCCTCGACCTTGCCGGTCTCCGCGGCCATCTTCCAGTCCCAGTGCCCAGTCCAGTAGCACAGGATGTCGCCGACGCCCGAGCGGTTGAGGTCGGGCGGTGCGCTCCGGACGACGTCGAAGTCGACGTAGACAGCCTCAGGGACCGCGTAGGCCACGTAGCGGATGACGCCGTCGATCCGGACCGCCGCGCGCTGGCCCCAGGCCGCGTTGACCGACATCGCCGTCGGCACCTGGAAGAGCGGCAGGCGTCGCTTCCAGGCGACGTACTTGGCGACGTCGAGCGCCTGCCCGCCGCCGAGCCCGATGACCGACTCGCATGTCGGGAGCCCGGCCACGATCCGCTCGAGGTCGGTGCGCTCGAGCGACGAGACGAACAGGGGACCCACCAGCCCGTCGTCGAAGTCGTCGGCGAAGCGGGGCCACAGGTCCTCCATCGTCACGACCAGGTACGGCCGATGGACGTACGTCTTGAACTCCGCGACCAGTCCTCGGCCGTAGACCGTCTGGAACAGCTCAGGCATGTCGGACTCCTTTCACCTTGGACCGTCGTTGATGGTGACTCGGGTCGGCGGCGACCGCCGCCGCCATGAGCGCGCTTCCGGCGAGGACGCACTCGGCTCCGAGCATCGCGTGCACCACCCGAAGTGACGCGGCCGTCTCGGGGATCGCCCGTCGCGCGGCGATGGCAGCCGCTCGTCTGGTCAGGGCCGGGTGGGCCAGGGCGATCGCACCACCCACGACCACGACCCCCGGATCGAGCACCGCCGCGAATGCCCCGATCGCGGTGGCCAGGGCCGTCTCGGCATCCCGGGCGAGCGGCCGGACCTCGGACTCGTGTCGCGCGGCGCGCAGGATCGCGTCGGCGTCGCGCGGGGCGGCCCGACCGTCGGAGAGGCGTCCGCGCGGCCAGCGTCGGGCGGCGCGCGCGGCCAGGCACACCCCGCCGGCGTACGCCTCGATGTGCCCGCGTCGACCACAGGAGCAGCGCGGCACGTCGGTCCCGCCGATGCCGGCGTCCAGGTGGCCGATCTCCCCGGCAAGGGCATGGTCGCCGACGAGCCGGACGCCGTCGCGGACGATGCCCCCGCCGATCCCTGAGCTCACGGTGAGGTAGGCGACCGTCCGCGCACCGCGCCCAGCACCCAGGATCGCCTCCCCCAGCGCTCCGAGGTTCGCGTCGTCGTCGAGGCTCCAGGGAACGCCCAGGGCGTCGCCCAGCGACGGTCCGACGGGGACGTCGCGCCAGCCGAGGTTGGGTGAGTGGATGACGACACCGAGCTCCGGGTCGAGCGGACCGGGAGCCGCGCACCCGACCGCTCGGAGGACGACGCCGGCGGGGCCGAGGTCCGCCAGGCCGGCCCGGACCGCAGATACGACGGTCGCCAGGGCGACGTCGGGATCGCGGTCGGTCGGCGCGGTGCGAACGCGCACGGAGCCATCGGGCGAGCGCGCGGTCCAGGTGACGACCGGCAGCGGCACGACGGCGACGGTCGTCTTCGTCGCCCCGATATCGACGGCGGCCACGACCTCGAACGGCGTCCGGCTCATGCCGCTGCCCCGCCTGGCGATCCGCTCCGGATGGCCGCGACCAGTCGGGCAGCGAGCGGCTCGTCCGGGACCATCGGGTTGGCGGCGAGCGCTTCGATGAGGTCGGGCTCCGATGCGCCGCCGAGGATCGCGTCGACGGTCCGCCGTTCGTATTCCGCGTGGGCGGCGAGGACGGCTGCGGGACCGGGCGGGAGCGCGACCGGGCGGCGCTGCCGGAGCTCGCCCGGGACGGTCGCGTCGACGGGGATCTCGGTCGCGACGCCCGCCATCGTCCCGGCCGGGTCGTCGCCTGCGTCGACCAAGCCGACGATCAACGGATCGGTCGAGCCGTGCCACCAGGCGTCGAGCAGCGGCACGACTGCGAGGCCATACCAGACCGCGCCGCGACGCGCGATGCCGTCGCGACCGTCGGCATAGTCCGACAGCAGCTCTTCCTCCAGGCGACGCAACGTCTCCGCTCGCACCGCGGTCTCCAGCTGCGCGGCCAGCATCCGATCCGGGTGCCCGTAGTACCGGACGTAGGGGGCCGCGATCGCTCCGTCGGCCAGGACGTCGTCCGGGTCCTGGCCGACGGCCAGGTCCGCCAGCTCCGCGAGCTCGTCCGCCGACTCGGGGACGTACCAGCCCACATGGTTCATCCCGACGTAACGGGAGCGGACGCGCCCGACCGGCCGGCCCAGTCGCTGCGCGATCGCGTCCGTATGGCTGATCGGCGAGTCGCACACGGCCACGATCCGCAGGTCGTGCTCCCGGCGCGCGGCCGCGGCGACGAGCCCGGCCGGGTTGGTGAGATCGGCCACGAGCGCCGATGGCGCGACCTCGGCGACGTCGTCCCACACCGGACGCATCGCCGGCACCGTGCGCACCGCGTTCGCGAACCCACCGGGACCCATCGTCTCCTCGCCGGGCAGGCCGTAGCCGCGCGGGAAGGTCTCGTCGAACGCGCGCGCGGCCAGGCCACCGATCCGGACCTGGCTGAGCACGACGTCGGCCCCGTCGAGCGCAGTCCGTCGATCCGTGCCGGCGCGGATCTGGATCGCCGGCCCGGCCGGACCGAGGTCGCCCACCCGGCGCCGGCACTCGCGCGCCACGAGGTCGAGCTTGGCGGCCGACCGCCCGACCAGGACGACCTCGAGCGGGGGGCGCCGGTCGGGTCCGCCGGGCCACGCCGACAGCGCGTCGATCAGCTCCGGCGTGGCGGCCGCGCTGCCACCGAGGACGACCAGCCGCACGCCGTCAGTCCAGGCCGTAGAACGCGCGGATCGCGAGGCCGACGCGGTCCACCTCGGCGTCGGTCAACTCGGCGAACATCGGCAGGCACAAGAGCGTCGGGACGAGCGACCTCGCGACATCGAGCCGGCCCGCCCGCCACGGGTGGTCGCGATAGGCGTCTTGGTCGGGAACGAGCTTCGGGTAGATGAGCTGGGTGCCGATCCCGCGCTCGGATAGGTAGGCGACGAGCTCCTCGCGGCGGGGCGCCTGGACCGTGTACATGTAGTACGCGTGCCGACCGGTGACGTCGTGGGCGGGCGGTCGCAAGGGCGACCCCTCGAGCAGCGTGCCGTAGCGGATCGCCACCCGTCGGCGGGCCAGGATCTGGTCCTCGAGGTGGCGGAGCTTCACGCGGAGGAACGCCGCCTGCAGCTCATCGAGGCGCTCCTGGAAGCCCAGGACGAGATGCTCGTGCTTGGTCCCGCGCTGGCCCATGTAGCGCAGCTGCCGGATCCGCGCGTCGAGCTCGTCGTCGCTGGTCGTCAGGGCCCCGCCGTCGCCGAGGGCGCCGAGCAGCTTGCTCGGGTAGAAGGAGAACGCGGCGGCCTCACCGAGGCTGCCGATCGGTCGCCCGCGGAGATCGGCACCATGGGCATGGGCCGCATCCTCGAGGATCGGGATGCCGGGGGCGATCGCGCGTACGGCGTCGATGTCGACGGCCTGGCCGTACAGGTGGACTGGCAGGATCACCCTGGTGTGTTCGGACAGGACCTCGGGCAGCCGGGCCGGATCGAGGTTCGATGTCATCGGGTCCACGTCGACGAACACCGGTGTCGCACCGGTATAGCTGATCGCGAAGACCGTCGCGACATAAGTATTCGGGACCGTGACGACCTCGTCACCCGGACCCACGCCCAGCGCGAGAAGGGCCAGATGGAGGGCCGCTGTCCCGCTGCTGATGCCGATGCCGTGCCGTGCCCCGACGTAGGCGGCGAACTCCTCCTCGAAGGCCGTCAGCTGGCGCCCGAGCGTGTACTTGCCGACCGGCAGGACCTCCTCGAAGGCCGCTCGAAGCTCGTCTGCGATCGCCGCGTGCTGGCGCACGAGGTCCTCGGCCGGGATGCGATCCGTCTCGACGGGTCGGTCGGTCACGCCCTCTCCCCGCTGGTGGCCAGCTCCTGGACGGCCGCTACGATGGTCCCCGCCCGAGCCGCCAGGTCCGTCTCGTCGATGACCGAGTAGGGGAGGCGCTGCTGGTTGATGAACTCCGGCAGTCCGGTCAGGGCCCGTTCAAGGACGGTCGGCTCGAGACCCAGCTCAGCCGGTCGCCAGGCCACCTGGCTGCGCTCCAGGATCCGGACAGGCCGCTCCGGGTCGTGGCCCTGGGCGACGGCCATCGTCACCGTCCCCAGCCCGACCAGCTCTCCGTGGACGAACGATCGGCCGGTCATCGCCTCCAGGCGGTAGGCGAGGTAGTGCTCCGAACCCTCCTCCGGCTGACTATGCCCCACGTCCAGGCAGAGGGCGTTGACCTCCGCATAGCCGCGAACGATCGCCTCGATGGCGGCCGGGGAGACGTCGCCGATCTCGTCCGCCATGTCGTCGATGCGGTCGAGGACCGCCGCCGCCGCCGCAGCGATCTCCGGCCGGTACATCGACCGACCGGC
>JADGQI010000035.1 GCA_017881905.1 Chloroflexota bacterium | reverse complement strand
CGCGGACCGCGGTGACCGCGATCCATCCGGACGTGGCCTCGGTCCCGAGCTCGCCCACGAGCCGGTAGCTCTCGAACCTGGCAGGCTGGATGAGCTCCGCCCCGGCAGCGACCGCCTGGTCGGCCAGGCGCCGGTCGAGCTCCACGCGATCGATCACGAAGCCGTGGATGCGATCTCCGCCCACCCTCACCGGGCTCCGACCCGCCGCGTGGACGAGGGCGCCCCGGATCGTGTTGAGCACGAGATCGTGACCGACCTGCGCGATGTCGAGCGTCCGAGGTGACACGAGACCCGAGCAGTGGCAGGGCTCGCCGATCGCGGAGTGCTCCTCGAGCATGCCAACCTCGAAGCCGGCCTGGGCCAGGTCGCGTGCGACCCGACTGCCGGCCGGGCCGGCACCGACGACTAGGACGTCATAGAGGAGGCTGACCATCGCTCCCAGAGTTCATGGCTCTTCGGTTCCCATGACGCGGCCGCAGAGCGTGCGCCCACGAAAGGCCCGGCGTGCGCGTGCTGGATGCGGTTCATGCTATCCCCTTCGATCGGGTCGCGGTCACAAGATCGACAGGCGCCCGACCACCAGACATCGCGCCGAACGATCCGCGCGCGTCGACTTCGCGAACCGGTCGGACCATCTCGCGACTCTTCCAGCCCGTGCCGGTGCAGCAGCGCACCGGCACGGACGGGATGGTCCATATAGCCCTAGCCCAGCCGGGAAGGGCACCCGGATGATGCCGCGGATGCCCGAGCGCGTCGGCGAGGCGACGGCGGGGATCGACGACCGCGGTCTGGCACGCCGCCAACCACCACCGGGGCGGTGACGGTCGCGTCGCCGACGGGTTCACTGGGAGGGCAGCTGTGGTTCACCGATCTATGGCGGGTTCACGGATGCTGCGGGGCCTCGTCTCGGCCCTCGCGGGCGCGGCGCTGCTGGCCACGTCGATCGGACCGGGGGTCGCGATCGCGAGCGGCACCGCGCCGACGGTTCCGGACGTCTACGTGACCACAGCGGAGGACACGCCGGTCTCCGGCAACGTCCTCACCAACGCCACGGATCCGGAGGGCGACACGCTCGGGATCATCTCGCACTCCCAGTTCCCGGCATCGTTCGGAACCATCACCTACACCAGCTCGGCCGGCGACTTCATCTTCACGCCGGCTGCGAACGCCAACGGGTCGAGCACGGCCTGGTTCTTCGCGTCCGACGGCACGACGCCCGTCCAGGCGACGGTCCATCTCACCATCACGCCGGTCAACGATCCGCCCGTGTGCGCCTCGCCGGTGACCTCGTCGGGCAACGAGGACACGCAGCAGACGGGCACCGTCCACTGCACCGACATCGACAGCGGCACCCTCACCTACGCGCTCGTCGACCAGGCCGTTCACGGCACCGCCGCCGTGAGCGCCGACGGGTCGTGGACGTACAGCCCCGACGCCAACGACAACGGCGCGGACAGCTTCACGTTCAAGGCCAACGACGGCAGCGCCGACTCAAACGTCGCGACCATGAACGTGACCGTCAACGCGGTCAACGACCCGCCGGTCGCCGTGGCCGACACGGGCACCATGGGCGAGAACCAGGCGGCGCAGCTGTTCGACGTCCTGGCCAACGATCACGATCCCGACCCCGGCGACACCCTCACGCTCGTCTCGGCTGCCGTCTCGCCGGCTGCCGGGATCGCGGGGATCGTGTCCGGCAAGGTCCAGTACGCGCCGGCGACCGGCTTCACCGGCGACGCGGTGATCACCTACAGGATCACCGACGGCGCCCTCACGGCCGACGCAACGCTCACGGTGACCGTGACGGCCGATGTCACCGCCCCCGTCGTCGCCGTCCCCGGCGTCGCGTTCGGCAACGGTCGCGTCAACGAGACCGCCCCCATCCGGATCTCCTGGTCCGCCACGGACGGCCAGACCGGCGTAGCGCAGTACCACGTCCAGGCCAGCGTCGCCGGCGGCACTTGGACCACGATCTACAGCGGCGGGGTCACCACCTCGATGACCAAGTCCTACGCCTTCGGCAAGACGCTCGTGTTCAGGGTCCGGGCGCAGGACCGCGCGGGCAACTGGTCGGGCTGGACGAGCTCGCCGACCCGCCGGATCCTCGCCTACCAGGCCCCGGGCTCGAGCAGGATCGTGTACACCGGCACCTGGACGACCGTGATCCAGGCCACGTCGTCAGGGGTCGGGTACCGATACGTGAGGACCGCGGGCAGCCGTGCCACGCTCTCGTTCTCGGGACGGTCGGTGCTGTTCGTGACGCCCGAGAACCGCTACGGCGGCTACGTCAAGGTCTACGTCGACGGGCACTACCTCGGGCGCTACTCCGAGTACCGCTCGGTGTCGGTCGTCGGCCAGATCCTCGCACGGGCATCGTGGAGCACCAAAGGCACCCACACCATCCGGATCGTCGACGCCCAGGCGGGCCGTCGCATGATGCTCGACGCCTTCGTCGTCCTGCAGTAGCCCTCCGCCACCGCCTCGACGCCGCCGGCTCCCGCCGGCGGCGTCGCCGTGTCCGCCTCGGCGTCGCGCGCGGCGCGCCCGCGCGATCCATGACAACACTTGGTCAAGGCTCTTGACCATGATGCTACGCTGCCTTTGTCCAATGCATGGACAATGTTTCCTTCGGAGAGCGCAGCTTGGAACGTCCGGTCAGGGCGACCAACCGCGAGACCCGCGCGCACAACGAGCGCCTGGTGCTCGCGACGATCTATGACCGCAGCCCGATCAGCCGGGCCGGCGTCGCCCGGCTCACGGGGCTGACGCGGACCTCGGTCTCCGACGTCGTCGAGGGGCTGCTCGCGTCGGGTATGTGCCGGGAGATCGGCCACGGACCATCGACCGGGGGCAAGGCGCCCATCCTCATCGAGGTCCCCGGTGACGCTCGGCTGCTCGTCGGCGTGGACCTCGGCGACCAGGCCTTCACCGCTGCGATCGT
>JADGQI010000034.1 GCA_017881905.1 Chloroflexota bacterium | reverse complement strand
TGAGCGTCCCCTTCGCCAGCCAGAAGCGATCGTCGCCCTGGCGGACCAGCACGTAGCGGAGATGGTCGCCGACGGCCGCGGCGACATTGGAGGTCAGGGTCCACGGCGTCGTCGTCCAGACGAGGAGCGACTCGCCGGGCCGGTCGACCAGTGGGAATCGAACGGTCAGGCCGGGATCCTCCCGGTCCTGGTATCCCTCGGTCATCTCGTGCTGGCTGATCCCGGTCCCGCAGCGTGCGCACCAGGGCATGGTGTCGTGGCCCTTGTACAGCCAGCCGCGCCGGTGGCACTCCGCGAGGAATCCCCAGATGAGGTCGTTGTTCTCGTTGCTGAAGGTGAAGTAGCTGCCACCGAGATCGGGCATCCCGAGCCGGCCGACGAGCATCTCGACCGAGTCGGTCACCGGCCCGGCGGGACCGTCGATCGTGGTGACCTGGGATGGGTCGTCGGCGAGCAGATCGCGCAGGCGACGGAGCTCCTGCGGGTCGTTCCAGTCCATCCACATCCCGAGCCGGACGGACTGCTCGGTCTGGCGTGCGGCGAACGTCAGGACCCGCTGCTTGCACAAGCTCACGAACTCGGCGATCCCATACGCCTCGATGTCGCGCTTGCTCGTGAAGCCGAGGTCCCGCTCGACGTTGACCTCGACCCACAGCCCCTGGCAGTCGAACCCGTTCTGGTAGCGCTGGTCGTGGCCGAGCATCGCCCGGAAGCGCTGGTAGATGTCCTTGTAGGTCCGACCCCAGGCGTGGTGCACGCCCATCGGGTTGTTCGCCGTGATCGGCCCGTCGAGGAAGCTCCAGCGTTCGTGGCCGGCGTTCTGGGCGCGCAGGCGGGCGAACGTCCGGCGTTCGGCCCAGCGGGCCAGGACCTCGTGCTCGATCGCCACGAGGTCGGGCTTGGGGCTGACCGGTCGGAACATCGGACCTCGACTGGACGGATGGGGCGGGCTGGGACGGGGCGGTCCGTCGGCGTCACATGTCGACGGGGCGAGGCGTCGGAACCCCTCGGCACGCCACCACGAGGTTCAAAGTATCCTACCCGCGATGCAGCAGCCGCCGCAGGAAGCCAGACCCCGACACCGCTCCGCGTTCGCGGCCGCCTTCCTGTCCCTGATCTTCCCCGGTCTCGGGCACGCCTACGCCGGCGCCTGGACCCGGGCGCTCGGATTCGCCGCGCTGCCGATCCTGATGATCGCCCTGACCGGTGGGATCGCCCTCAGCTCGGGGATCCAGGTCTTCGGCGGCGAGCTCATCGCCAATCTCCCGCTGATCCTCATCGGCAACGTGCTCTTCCTGGTCTATCGGATCGTCGCCGCGGTCGACGCTTACCGGGTGGCCGCCTTCCTCAACGCCGTCGACGCATCGGGCGGCGGCCGCTTCGGCCGTCCGTCGCTCCGGCTCAACCCGCTGTCCGTCGCCGGGTTGCTGGCGGTCTGCCTGGTGATCGCGGGCGGGCATGGTGTGGTGGCCTACTACGGCGTGACGGCCCAGGATGCGTTGGCCTGTGTCTTCGACCCGAACTACTCATGCGACGACAGCTCGAGCCCCAACGACACCCCGGGGTCGAGCGCGAACGCCGCCGCGAGCGAGGCGCCCGGGAGCGACATCCCGAGCGATGCCCCGACCCCCGGCGTGACCACGGCGCCACCCCTCGGGACCGCGGTCCCGACGGCCGCGCTGCCCGACTGGAACGGCACGGACAAGCTCAACATCCTGCTCATCGGCGCCGACCAGCGGCCCAAGGAAGGCACGTTCAACACCGACACGCTGATCGTCGTGTCGATCGATCCCAAGACCAAGCAGGTCGCGATGTACAGCCTTCCGCGGGATACGGTCGACGTGCCGATCCCGGCCGGGCCAGCCCGTTCGGTCTTCGGATCCGTCTACCAGGGCAAGATCAACAGCCTCTGGATGAACTCGCGCTACCGCTCGGATGCCTTCCCGGGGAACGACAAGTCCCGCGGCTTCAACGCGCTCAAGGCGACGCTCGGCGAGCTGTACGGCCTGGACATCCAGTACTACGTGATGGTCAACTTCGACGGGTTCCAGAACATCGTCGACACCCTGGGTGGGGTCACCATCAACGTCCAGAACCCGGTCCTCGACGACCACTATCCGGGCGGTATCAACGGCGCCAGCATCCGGGTCTACATCCCGGCCGGGGTCCAGCACATGGACGGCGCCCAGGCGCTGATCTACGCCCGCTCGCGCCACACCTCGAGCGACTTCGACCGGGCGCAGCGCCAGCAGCGGGTCATCCTGTCGCTCCGCCAGCAGGCGGACCCACAGACGATCCTGAGCAACCTGACCCAGCTGCTGAATGACCTCAAGACGTCGTTCAAGACGGACATCCCGCAGAGCAAGCTGCCCCAGCTGATCGGGCTGTCGAGCCAGATCGACTCGACCAAGATCCGGTCGTTCGTGTTCGCCCCACCGACCTACGCGAGCAACGCGGTCGACCAGCGCGGCGACATCGTCGAGCCGAACGTCAGTCGGATCCGCCAGGCGGTCGCCACCGCGTTCAAGCTCGATCCCACCATCGAGAAGCAGCGTGAGGCGGTGGCCGGCGAGGACGGGGTGATCTGGGTGGTCAACGGCACCGGCCAGGTCGGCCAGGCGACCTCGGTCGCCAACTACCTCGAGTACCTTGGCCTGACGGCGAGCGCGCCCACCAAGCGCCCCGACGGGACGACCACCCAGACCAGGATCCGCGTCTACAACGGCCGCGAGTCGGACCTGCCGGCGACCATCGCCTTGCTCGAGAACGTCTTCAACGTCCAGGCGACCTTCGTCGACGACCCGTCGGTGACGGTGGACGTCATCGTGACCACCGGGACCAAGACCCCACCCCTGGCGGCACCGGCCGGACCCTGATCCGCGCCGCTCGACAGCGTCAGGCCTTCTCGGTCACCCGGTACTCGAGGTACTTGCCCGCCATCATCCGGGTCTGCGCGTCGAGCGCCGGCAACGTGCTGAAGACGAGCCCGACGAACGGCAGCGCCAGCCACTGCAGGTACGACGTCGCACGCTGGATCCAGCCCCAGGCGGCCGGCCGCGGCGGAGCGATCTGCTCCTCGACGAAGACCAGGATCAGCAGGCAGCAGAACGCCCCGGTCAGCAGCCAGGCGGCGTAGAGCGGCAGGTTCTGACCGAGCGTCGTCTGGGCGAACGCCGGGTTGAGCAGGAGCGGCAGGTTCGACCCGAAGATGATGATGAACGGGGCGATGGCCCAGTTGATGTGGTCCATCCACAGGTCGATCAGACGCCGGACCCGGAGTCCGCGTGGGATCTCCGAGTGGGCGAACGCGTTCCGGATGTAGTACGGGATGTCCGTGATGCCCCACGCCCAGCGTCGGATCTGGGTGTACTGCTCGACCAGCGAGCGCGGGTACGAGCGGGCGCGAACGGCGTCCCCGTACATCGGGATGAACAGCGGGACCGCCGCGAACTCGCCGCTGAACCGGAAGAAGCTCTTCCAGTAGAAGCGGCTGTCCTCGGGGATGGCATCGGTCGCCCAGTAGTCGACCTCCTGGACCGTCCGGAGGCTGACCGCGTACGACGAGAACGACACGAGCTTGCGCGGCGTCAGCGACCGCCACATCTGGACGTGGGTCGCGCCGACGGCGACGAGACGGACCGCCAGCGGCGTGTCCCACAGGTTGTTGTGGAACATCGGGATCGGCTGGTACAGCCGGCGGAACCGATCCGGGTCGGTCAGGAACGTATAGGTCAGATAGCCGAAGTACTGCGGGTGGACCCGGTAGTCCGAATCGAGGTCGGTCACGACCACGGTGGCCGGGTCGAACCCGCGCTCGACCAGCTCGCGATACAGCCAGCGCCCGCCATAGGCCATGGCCGAGCTCTTGCCAACGACGATGCCCGGCTCGAGCGGATCGAGGATGTGGAAGAAGTGGAGGAACCGGTCACCGAAGATCTCACGCAGCCGAGCGACGTTCTGGCGGCCGCCCAGATCCGTCTCACGGGTGATGATCGCGACCATCAGCTGTTCCCGCGGATAGTCGGTCTCCGCCAGCGCCCGGACCGTCTCGTACAGCTTCTCGAACGGCTCCGTGTAGGTCGGGACCAACGCCACGTGGAACAGCCGGCGCGGATCAACGGCCAGGTCCGGCCGGGCGGCGAGGAGCCGGGCGAGGTCCCGCCGCTCCGTATCGAGGCGCAGGAGCTCCCTCCGTCCGCCGACGGCGGCGAGCGCCCATCCGTCCCGTTCGAGCTGGTCGATCCTGGCTCGAACGAGCGGGACGAGCCGCTCGATGTCGGCCAGCCGGCCGGCGGGGTCGGCGAGCGCCAGGGCTCGTGCCCGCCAGTCCGCGGCCATCGTCCGACGCATCCGGCCGAAGGTCACACAGACACTCCCGGTCAGCACGATCGCCTTGTACAGCCAGTAGAAGTCGAACGTCAGGACGAACCAGGCGACGATCTCGGGGAACCGGAACGACAGGATGAGCGGGCTCAGGATGAGCAGCCAGCTGACCAGGCCGGGGACGATCTCGAGCGCGCGTTGGATCAGCCGCGCACGCGTCGGGTCGCCGGCATCGGAGACCGGTCCGACCGCCGCCGAGGCGGATGAGTCCGGTCGCTCGGAGCTCGATGCGGGCGCCTCGTCGACGAGGTCCGGAGGAGATGGCGCCGTGAGCGCCGGCGGACCCGCGGTCAGGGTCGACGCCCGATCCTCAGCCACCCTCGCCGATCGGGGTCAGCCAGTGGCGATACTCCGGCAGCCGTCCGCGGACCGCCGCGAAGTAGCGCTCCCGGATGACTCGCGAGATCGGGCCGACCTCACCCGACCCGACCGCCCGATGATCGATCTCGATCACCGGGGAGACCTGGACGCCGGTGCCGACGAGGAACATCTCGTCGGCGATGTACAGCTCCGAGCGGTCGATCGAGCGGATCTCGATCGGGAATCCCTCGTTGGCGGCGATCTCGAGGATGGCCTTGCGGGTGACGCCCTCGAGGATGTCGTCGGTCACCGGCGGCGTGAGGAGGACCCCGTCGCGGACGACGAACAGGTTCGCGGCGGAGCCCTCGGAGGCGTGCCCATCGGCGGTCATCACAAGGGCCTCGTCGAACCCGTTCAGCTCGGCTTCGGACTTCTGGAAGGCCATGTTGACGTACCCGCCGACGATCTTGCCGCGGGCCGGGATCGTCTCGTCCATGTTCCGGCGCCAGGACGACGACATGACCCGGACGCCCGCCTCGGTGTCGATGTAGTTCCCGAAGGGCAGGGCGATGATGTAGAGCTCGTGCTCGAGGTGATGGAGCCGGACCCCGATCTGGCGGGACGACTTGTAGAACGACGGACGGATGTAGACGTCCTCGGCGAAGCCGTTCTTGCGGACGGTCTCGAGGATCAGCTCGACCAGCGCGTCGACCGATGGAAGGCCGTCCATCAGGAGCATCCCGGCGTTCTGCCGGATCCGCTCGACGTGCTCCCGGATCTTGAGACCGTAGAGCGTGTGCTGCTCGGGGTTCCAATACGCGCGGATCCCTTCGAACACCGCCGTCCCGTACATGAACGCGTGGGTCATGATGCTGACCTTGGCGTCCCGCATCGGGACGTAGGCGCCCTCGAAATAGCAGATCAGGTCATCCACCGGGACGGCCGGCTTGACCGCTGCGGGCGCGGATTCGAGGCGGTCCGGCGTGGTCTTCTCGGTCAGCATGGTCGGCGGCTCCGGTTCCGGCTGGTCCCGCGAACGGGCGCGGGTCGGCTGCGAGGCGTCGGCCGAGTATACCAGCGGGCCGGATCGCTCCCGGGCGAGGCGAGGTCCCCCGGGCTCAGAAGGTCACGCCGGCGAGCTTGAGCAGGACCAGGCCCACGTACAGCAGGTAGAGCGGTCCGCCGACGAGCAGTGTCCGGGCCCCGAGCGGCCGCCCCCGCACGAGCGGCAGGAAGATGATGCCCGCCGAAAGGAACGCGATCCCGGCGGACGCGAAGGCCAGGATCGAATCGCTCGTGACGGCCCAGCTCGACGACGCGAAGACCAGCGCGACGGACGTGGGGATGACGCTCTGGAAGACCATCGCGCCGGTGATGTTCCCCATCGCCAGGGTGTCCTTGCCCTGGCGGACCCAGATGACGCTGTTGAACTTCTCGGGCAGCTCGGTCGCGATCGGGGCGATGATCAGGGCCAGGAGCACCTCGTCGATCCCGAGCGACTTGGACAGGTCGGTGACCGCACCCACGAACAGGTACGCCCCGCCGACGATGCAGGCGAGCGCGACGAGCACCTGGATGGTCACGATCCGCAGGCGGGGCGGCTCGGGGTGACCTGGAGCGCGCACGTCCAGCCGATGAAGCCGGAGCGGCGCGAGATCGGGGTCGCCGTCACCGGCCTCCGCCTGGAAGTGCTCCCGGACGTAAAAGGCGTAGATCGACAGGAGCACGATCGCCACGCCGACCCGCGGCCAGGTCAGGTCCGCGGGCAGAAAGGCGACCCCGATCGCCAGGGCGTACGCGACCGCGAAGACCTTCATGTCGTGGACCAGGACGATGCCGTTGACGTCGAGCGTCACGCCCGTCCTCCGTCGTGTGGCGGTCAGGAGGATCGCGGTCCCGGTCACGAACATCGCCAGGGTGGCGAGCATGAACGGCGCACCCAGGATCGCGCCGATGCCGACCTCGTCGGATGCCACCCCGGTACCCGCCAGGATCGCGATGAGCGGGATCATCGTCTCGGGCAACGCCGTGCCGACCGCCGCCAGGACCGACCCGACGGCCCCCTCGGCCAGGCCGAGCTTGTGGCCGAACCATTCGATCCCGTTGGTGAACAGCTCAGCGCCGAGCAGGATGATCAGGAACGCGACGACGAGCACGCCGAGTTCCACGATCAGTGCTCGACCACGACGCCCAGGAACACCCCGACCGCGATCACCGCGAGGATCGCGACCGCCACGAGCGCCATCCGTCGCTCCCCGGCGGCGGCGAAGCCGATGCCTGAAGCCGCGACCCGGACGAGCGGGGTCGCCAGGATGACCAGGAGCCCGAGCCACAGGAACCCGACGGGTCTGAGCGCCAGGATGTCGGCGAGGATGGTGGACGGATCGAACGGCGGCGCGATCGCCAGCGGCGAGACCCCGTCGATCAGCATCAGGACGACCCCGACCGCCATCAGGCCGATGCTCAGATACGTCCCGCCGGTCAGGAGACGGGCGACGGACCGCTCGAGATCGCGGCCCGACCGGCCGGTCGCCGACGGCATCGGGGCCCCGGTCATCGAAGTGCGCGCCCGGCCATCTGCCAGGCGGTGACGAGGAGCACGACCACGAACATCAGGCGCAGCAGGCGGACATCGATCCGGTGCGCTGTGCGCGAGCCGAGCGACGCCCCGAGGAACACCCCGACCGCGGTCGGGCCGGCGACGTAGGGGTCGATGCCGCCGCGAACGAGGTAGATGATCGCGCTCGCCGCGGCGGTGATACCGATCATCAGGTTGCTGGTGGCCGTCGCGACCCGCAGCGGCACCCCCATAGCCAGGTTCATCAGCGGGACCTTGATCAGGCCGCCGCCGATCCCCAGCAGTGCGGACACGACCCCCGCGAACAGGCTCCCGACGATCCCCCACCCGAGGTGATGGATGGCATACGGCGGGATCTCGGGGTGAGCCGGCGCAGTGGTGAACCCCGACGCGGGCGGTGGCCCCTCGTCCGGGGTCGGGTCGTCGCCCGGAGCCGGCTCATGTCGTCGAGCCATGGTGAAGGCGGTGTAGACGAGGAGGACCGTGAACAGCGCCGCGAGGACCTGCTCGGACAACAGGAACGCCACGGTCCCACCGATCAGGGCGCCGGTCGCGGTGAACAGCTCGAGGCTCATCCCGAGGCGCAGATTCGCCACGTGACGCTCGAGATAGACGCTTGCGGCCGCCGAGCTCGTCACGATCACGGCGACCAGGCTGACCCCGACGGCCTCGCGCAGCGGCAGACCGAACCCGAGGGTCAGGATCGGGACGATCAGGACGCCGCCGCCGAGGCCGAGGAGCGACCCGAACAACCCGGCCGCGGCGCCGCCGGCGACCATCAGGAGGGCGATCCCCGCGTCCGGCATCGGCGACCCGCGCTGACCGCCCGCGCGACCGCTACGGCCGCAGGTGCTGGGGCGCGTACGGCAGGAGCGCGACGTGTCGGGCGCGCTTCAACGCGACCGACAGCTCTCGCTGATGGCCGGCGCAGGTGCCGGTCTTGCGGCGCGGCTCGATCTTGGCCCGTTCCGACAGGTAGCGGCGGAGGCGGTTGACCTCCTTGTAGTCGATCTGGACGGTCTTGTCGGCGCAGAACGCGCAGACCTTTCGTCGGCGTCGATCGCGGTAGTAGTCGTCTCGCTTCTTGGCGCGGGTGACGGGTGGCATCGTGGTTCAGGTCTCCGTGCTGTCGTCGGGTCGGTGGTCGCGGTCAGAAGGGCAGGTCGTCGAAGTTGCCGTCGTCGAACTTCTCGCCGGTGGCCCCGCCGCCATCGCCGGCCGGGGCGGGTGTCGGGCGGGCCGGGCGTGCGGCGCCCGCCGGGGCTCCCTCGTCGGACTCGTCGCGCGTGCGGCGCTCGAGGTTCGTCACCTGGTTGGCGACGAGCTCGGTGGTGTACCGCTTGGCGCCGGTCTGGTCTTCCCACTGACGGGTCTGCAGGCGACCCTCGATGTAGACCTTGTTGCCCTTGCGCAGGTACTCGGCCGCGCGCTCGGCCTGCTGGCCCCAGACGACGACCCGGAACCACTCGGTCTCTTCCTGCCACTCCCCGTTCTGGCCCTTGAAGTTCCGGTTCACGGCGACCGTGAACTGGGTGACCGCCTGCCCGCTCGGGGTGTAGCGCATCTCGGGATCCCGCCCGAGATTGCCGATGATCATCGCCTTGTTCAGCGACATGGCACTCGCCTCCGGATCGTGTGGCTGGCCGTCAGTCGATCGCGGCCGGAGCGGCTTCGCTCTCGGACTCGTCGATCTGCTCGCCGGACTCCTCGTCCTCCTCGTCGACCGCCGACGGAAGGTCCGTCTCGTCGAGCTCGAGATCCACGTCGTCCTCGCCATCGCGTCGAGCCGACTTGGCCGGACGCTCGACCCTCGTCACGAGGTGGCGCAACAGCTCCTCGGTGATGAGCAGACCGCGCTCGAGCTCGATGATCCCCTCGGGCGGGGCCTCGAAGATGATGATGTGGTAGGAACCCTCGCGATGCCGGTCGATCGGGTAGGCCAGCCGTCGGCGGCCCCACGGGGCGACCTTGACGATCTGGCCGCCGGACGCGGCGATCTGGCGGGTGGTCCGGTCGATGATCGCCTGACTGCGATCGTCCGGGATGTCCGGCCGGAGGACGAGCATGAGTTCGTAGCGGCGCATCCGCGCTCACTCCTTCCTGTGGGGACGCCCCGCTGAACGGTCGGTCGAGGCGCGACGCGCCCGCCGGGTCCGAGTGCGGAGCCGAAAGGAACCAGCGGGCAGTCTACCACGGAGACTCCTGACGACCAGCATCGTGCATCGGGCGGGCCTCCTGCGGGACGCTCGACCCGGACGCCGCCGGGCGCGATGTATCCTGACCTCCGTTCGACATCCGCCGCCCACTCGGAGACGACGTGCCCGCCAGCTCCATCCTTCTGCTCGAGACCGACGCGATCGCCGGCGAGGCCATCCGGACCGTGCTGTCCGGGGTCGGCTACGCCGTCGACACGGTGGCCGACGTCGGCGAGGCCCTCCGGGTCGCCGCCGATCACACGATGGTCATCATCGACGTCACCGGTCCGACGACGACCGCCGCGGACGTCTGCCGGGAGATCCGGGGGACGCCGAGCCTGGCGGCGGTCCCGGTCCTGTGCATGTCCGAGGCCGACGACGTCGAGGAGCGGATCCGCTTCCTCGAGGCCGGAGCGGACGACGTCGTGGCCAAGCCGTTCGACCGACGCGAGCTCGAGGCCCGCGTCGAGGCGCTCCTCGTCCGGTTCCAGCGATCGCGCGGAGCGATCTCGGCGATCGGCGGCGGGTTGTTCGAGCAGCCACGGCGGATGGTCGCCGTGTACAGTCCGAAGGGCGGGGTCGGGACGACGACGATCGCGGTCAACGTGGCGGTGGCCCATGCCGCGTCGCGGCCCGGGCGCGTCCTGATCGTCGACCTCGATCTCCAGTTCGGCCAGGTCGCCACCCACCTCAACGTGATCCCGCGCCAGACGGTCGCCGACCTCGCCCGCGACGAGCAGTCGCAGCGTGAGCCGGAGCTGCTCCGCACCTATGCCACGCGCCACGAGGCATCCGGTCTCGACGTGCTGGCCGCGCCGGGCTCACCCGAGCTGGCGGACCTCGTCTCGGCGAGCCACGTCGAGCGGATCCTCGAGACGGCGCTGCTGGCCTACGAGGCGGTGGTCGTCGACGCAGGTTCGGCCCTCGACGAACGATCGCTGGCGGCGCTCGAGGGAGCCGAGGTGGTCCTGCTGCCGGTCTATCCGGAGATCTCGGCGCTCAAGGCGGTCCACTCGTTCCTCGACTTCGTGAACGAGGCCGGGTCGATCGCGTCCAAGACCACGTTCGTGCTCAACAGCATGTTCGCCAAGGAGCTGCTCAAGATGCGCGATGTCGAGAGCGGGCTCGGGGCCAAGGTCTCGCTGACGCTCCCGTATGACCCGTTCCTCTACCTCAAGGCCGTCAACGAGGGCGACCCGGTCGTTATCGGGGCGGCCCGCACGCCGGTGGCCGCCGCCATGCTCAAGCTCTCGAACGCGGCCTTCGGGAGCACCCCGACCCAGCCCGGCGCACCGGTCGAGGAGAAGAAGTCGCGGGGCCTGGGCGGCCTCCTGAAGCGCACCTGACCGACGCGTAGGTCCGCGGGGACGGTCCGGATCGTTCCGACCTGCACGGAGGCGTCGATCCCGATCCGGTCACGATCGACGGTGCAGATCCACGCGAGCCATGACCCCGGTTTCAGGTGGATCCGGGTTGGCCGCCTTGAATGGGCCGATCTCGAGCCCGAGGGCGTCGCGGGCTGCGACCAGATCGCGCGCGGCGACCGTGGTGACCAGGATGCGCGGGCGCACAGGGGCGATGGCATCGCCGCCGACCGCCTGGAAGCGCGACCGGAACCGCTCGAGCCACTCCACTCGGAAGGTCTCGAGCCGCCGGACGAGCCCGCTCCCGGTCGGGGCGCCGATCAGAACGAACTCATCTCCGCCATCTCGGACGGCCAGACAGCCCGACACCGTCCGAAGCCCCTCACCGAATGCGCCGAGCACGTCATCGCCCATCCGCATCCCGTAGGTCGTGTTCCAGGCGCCGAACCCGGCAAGGTCGATGAACGCGACCTCGACCGGCGCGTCGGCCAGGCCGCGGACCTCCGCGAACAGGCGACCGATGTCGTCGACATAGGCGTAGGCGGCCAGGCCGGTTCGACGATCGCGGTGCTCGACGCTGATCTGGGGCCACCGCCAGCGTTCCGAGAACGGTCGATCGAGCTGTACGAGCGTTCGGCCGATCTCCGCGGTCAACCAGGCGGTCTCCGGACCGTGGGCTCGCCACCAACCATCGTCATCCCGAAGGCGCGAGAGCGCTCTCGCAGCCGGCAGCGGATCGAACGCCGACGGCGGGACCAGGGCGCTCAGGAGCTCGAGCACGACGAAGGTGGTGAGCGGGTCCACGGGTCCACCTGCGTCGCCCCAGCCTCCGTCCGGGTCCTCGGCACGGGTGACGTGGCGGACGAGATCGGCGGTGAGCTTCGGCCGCATCCCCAAGCCGATCAGGCCCCGAGCGAGTTGAGCGCTGACCGAGACGAGTGGTCGATCGTGGAACGGATAGCGGGAACCGAGTCCGACCCCACCGGCAGCAAGCGCCCTTGCGGCATACCCGTCGGCGATGGCGAGAGCGAATGGGTAGAACCGACGCAGTGTCTCCGGATGCCGGGCAAGGCACCACAGCGCCCAGGTATCGCCCCAGGCATGGCGATCCGCGACATACCCGGCGAGATCTCGACGGATCGTCGGGGCGACGGTCTCGAGCAACCCGGTGGCGACCCGCCCGTGGAGGTCGTCGACCGATCCGGCGAGCCACGCGACGTTCTCGGTGATCACAAGCGGCAGGATCAGCCGGCTGGTGAAGGCGCCGGGATCGCGGATCCAGAGCTCGGTCTCCGCGGGACGCCAGGCTCGCCACGTGTCCGTCGAACCGACATGCGGTGGATGCGCCCGGATGAAGCGCGGCGAGATGGTCCACGGGTAGCGAAGCTCGCCTGCGGAGTCGGGGTCGACTCGGCGGCTCGTCCATCGGCTGAGCAGGTCGGTCGGGTTCGCTGGGAGGCCGTACGACGCTCGGGTCCGTAGGATCGTGGCCTCGAACAGTCGGTCTCGTTCGGGCCGGAGCGCGAGGACGCGGGCGAGAGCGTCGCGGCCGACCGCACCCGGCGTGATCGACGTCACCACCGTCGCCACCGTGTCCCGCTCCCTGCGGCCACGACCGCCTCCCCTGGGGCGCCATCGCGATCGAGGGACAACCGCCGACGGAACGCCACTCGTGTAGTAGAGCGTGAGGTCCGACGAGCGCGAAGGGTACGGACGTACGGGGCGGCGAGCAGGACGTTCGTACCACTCCCGAAGGGGAACCGCCGCACCCTGTGAGGTGCGGTGGAGACGGATCCCTGGTGCCGAAGGTGGGGTTCGAACCCACACGACCCTTGCGAGTCAGCGGAGTTTAAGTCCGCCGCGTCTGCCGGTTCCGCCACTTCGGCCGATGCAAGCGTAGCGCCTGGCTCAGACCGACTTGAGGGCCACGATCAGAGCAGGCAGCATCGCTAGTGCAGACGCACTAGAACACACCGGTTCCCCTGAGCCGGGGCCCCGGTCGGGCGAGACCGATATCTTCAGGCGGGCGTCGTCTCAGACGGACTTGCCGACGGTGCTCAGGATCTTGCTGACCTGGCCACCGAGGAAGAGCAGGGCGATGATGGCGACGATGGCGATGAGCGCGAGGATGAGTGCGTATTCGGCGAGGCCCTGACCACGGGTGAGCCCGGAATCGATGCGAAACGCCCTGAGCTGGTACGCGAGACTCGACAGGAACACGTTGGCCCTGAGCAACATCGGACGATCCTTTCGTCGAGGAGATGAACGCCTTTGGAGAGATAAATCCACGTGTAGTGTCACCGAGCCACCGGTGGGTTGCCCATAGCCTGATGGTCCCGACGATGAGCACGCCAAGTGCGCCGCGGCACCACCCGACGGGGTGGGTGTTGCGCCGACCGCTCAGGAGGAGCCGCGTGAGGCGGACGGCTGAGGATCACCGCGTTCGGGAGATCGTGGAGGCGACGAGCGGATTCGAACCGCTGAATAGAGGTTTTGCAGACCTCCCCCTTAACCACTTGGGTACGTCGCCCCGGGACGGTCCGCCGCAAGGGGTACGGCGGTCGTGCGGCCAGTCTACGTGGTCGTTGCCCCTCGAGGATTCGAACCTCGGTTCGCGGATTCAAAGTCCGCTGTCCTACCACTGGACGAAGGGGCATCGGGCGAGTCGTCGGCGGAGGCCGGCCGGCCCGACCGTGCGTCGGACGAGATCTTGGAGCGGGAGACGGGGTTCGAACCCGCGACCTCAACCTTGGCAAGGTTGCGCTCTGCCAACTGAGCTACTCCCGCCCGTGCACCACCGATGTGGTGCCGAGAGCCAGATTCGAACTGGCGACACCGCGATTTTCAGTCGCGTGCTCTACCAACTGAGCTATCTCGGCCCGAAGGCCTGACCAGGCTGGCCGCCCGTCGGCGTGCCGGAGGATACCACGGGCTCCGAACGGCCTTCAACCGAGCGCATCCCCCCGGGGCGCCGCGAGCTCCTCGGCCGTCGAGCCGACCGGCGGCTGGCCGCGCAGCTCGCGGAGGCGGTTGATCCGGTCGAGCAACGGCGGATGTGTCGAGAACCAGGCGCTCGGTTCGCCCCCGCCGTCGGAGGCCTTCATGATCGGGTTCGTGAAGTACAGGTGCTGGGTCGCCCGGTTGGCCACCTCGAGCACCTCGGTGTCGCCGGCGATCGTCGCCAATGCGCGCTCCAAGCCGATCGGGTTCCGGGTGAGCTCGACCGCCGAGGCGTCGGCCAGGTACTCGCGCTGCCGGCTGACCGCGAGCTGGACGAGCTTGGCGAAGAACGGCGCCAGGACGGCCAGGACGAGCGCGACGGCGAAGATGATGGCCTGCAGGCCTCCCCCACCCCGGTCGCTGCTGCTCGAACGTCCGCGACCGCCCCAGAAGGTGAACCGGAGGAAGAAGTCGGCCAGCAGCGCGATGCTCCCGACCATCACCCCCACCAGCAGCGCGAAGCGGATGTCGAAGTTGCGCACGTGCGATAGCTCGTGCCCGATCACTCCCTGGACCTCCTCCCGGTCCATCCGCGTCAGCAGGCCGGTCGTGACCGCGATCGACGCATGCTGGGGATCCCGTCCGGTCGCGAACGCGTTCATCGACGTGTCGTCGATGACATAGACCTTCGGTGGCGGGATGTCCGCCGCGATCGTCAGCTCGCGGATGACGTTGAAGAGCTGGGGCGCCTCCGTTTCGGTGATCTCCCGAGCGCCCGACGCCGCGAGGACGATCGCATCGCCCTTGTAGTAGGACACCATCGAGGCGGCCAGACCGATGACGATCGCGAACACCGTGGCGCCGATCGCCCCCGATACCGATCCCGTGAGGGCGTAGCCGATCGTCAGACCGAGCACCCCGAGGATCGCCACCAGCCCGAGCCCGAGCAGAAACGAGTCCCGCTTGTTGGCGGAGATCTGGCTGTAGAAGGTCGAAGCCACTGGCCCTCCGGTCTACCTCGACCGGATGCGCGCCCTAGCGGAGCTGGACGCTCGGAACCTGGTCGGCTTCAGGCTCCGCGTCGAAGAAGTCCCGCTTGAGGAAGCCCATCATCCCGGCGATCAGGACCGCCGGGAACGTCTGGATGGCGGTGTTGAAGTCGAGGACCGAGGCGTTGTAGTGCTGGCGCGAGAACGAGATCTGGTTCTCGGTCGTGGTCAGCTGCTCCTGGAGCGCGAGGACGTTCTCGTTGGCCTTGAGCTGCGGATAGTTCTCCACGACGGCGAACAACGAGCGCAGGGCGCCGGTCAGGACGTTCTCCGCCTGGGCCTGCTCCGCGGTCCCTTTGGCACCGGCGGCGATCGCTCCGGCCCGGGCTTCGGTGACCTTGGTCAGGACGTCCTGCTCGAAGTCCATGTAGCCCTTGACCGCATTGACCAGGTTGGGGATGAGGTCATGGCGACGCTTGAGTTGGACCTCGATCTGGGCGAGCGCCTCGTCGACCCGATTGCGCTTACCGACGAGCCCGTTGTACAGGACGATCAGGAAGCCGACGATCGCGACGACGATGATGATGACGATGATCAGGAGCGGTGTCATGGTCCTCCTCCGGGATCGCGCGACAGAGCACGCCGCCCCACGAGTCTAGCAGGAGGCGCACGGGCCGCATGGCGACCGGTCGACGAGCGGGCGCCGGTCCCCCACCGAGCGGGCGTTCGCCCATTGACTCGGGGCCGAGGTGGAGTACGGTGACCACAGGCCTGTAGGAGTCGACCCAAGATGCCCACCGTCGGTCCGCTCGAACTGCTGATCATCGTGTTCATCGTCGGGATCTTCATCGCGCCGATCGTCCTCGTCGTCGCGATGGTCCGTCGCGGTCGATAGTCTGCCGGGGCCGCTGCCCGTGCTTGACGTGACGACGGCCCGAGTCGAGCTCACGCGCGAACAGATCGTCACGTACCGACGGTCGGTCAATGGCTTCGACGACCGACTGCCGGCGGGCCCCACCGCTCTCAGGCGTGCAGCCTGGGCCGGCCTCCAGGACAGCGCACCGCGGGCGGCCCTTCACTCGATCCATGCCCGTGTCCACGGGACCGGACCGGACGCGTGGGAGGATCGGTCGTTCGTGCAGCTGTGGGGCCCGCGGTACAGCGCCTACGTCATCGCTGCGCGGGACCTCGCGCTCTTCTCACTCGGCCGGCTCCCCAGCGACGCGGCGGGTCGGCGTCGCGCCGAGGATCTGGCGCACCGGCTCCACGCCTTCCTCGGCGGCCGGCGAATGACCTATGGCGAGGTGGGACACGGGCTCGGGGTGCATCCGAATAGCCTCCGGTACGCCGCGCCCACCGGCACGGTGCTGATCCGCTGGGACGGGGCCCGCCAGCCCGACGTCTGGACCGTGCCGCCTCCGGACGTCGACCCCGTCGAGGCGCGCCTGGAGCTCGCCCGCCGATACCTGCACGTCTTCGGTCCGGCGACGCCTGCGGGATTCACTCGGTGGGCCGGGATCAGGCCGGCGGATGGCCACGCGGCGTTCGGTGCGCTCGGCGGATCCCTGACGCCGGTGCGGACGCCCGTCGGCGATGCCTGGATCCTGGGCGACGACGAGCCGACGTTCGGCGTTCCCGCCGGACTCGCAGCGGCCGCGCGGCTTCTCCCGAGCGGGGACTCGTACTTCCTCCTCCAAGGAGCCGATCGCGAGCTCCTGGTCCCTGACTCGGACCACCGTCGTGCGCTGTGGACCCCCCGCGTCTGGCCCGGCGCCGTCCTGGTGGACGGCGAGATCGTCGGGACGTGGAGACGCGCCCAGACCGATCTCACGATCGCGCCGTGGCGCCGCCTATCGTCCGCGCAGCGTGAGGCCGCTGAGGCGGAGGCCGCGTCGCTGCCGCTGCCCGGCATCCGGCAGGGCGTCCGGGTCCGTTGGGACGACTGAGCACGGCGTGCCGACCGGAGCCATCTGATGTCCAGGATCTGGTGGGCGGTGAGGGACTCGAACCCCCGACATCCTCGGTGTAAGCGAGGCGCTCTGACCGACTGAGCTAACCGCCCGGGCAGAGGCAGGATACGTCCGCGATCATGGCGGGTGCCGTCGCCGCCCGGGTAGGACCACCATTGCTAGGAACCGCCCGGGTGTGACCCCGGCAGGCGGCATCGGCTCCCGTTGATCCCTTGTGACCCTAGATACAACGGCCATGAATGCGGGCGCGCTCAAGGGCACGCGATGGCCCGGACCGGACGGGCGTGGGCGGTCCGGTAGCAATGACCGTTTCTATCGGAGCGGGTGCGCATCTCTACCGGAGCGGGCGCGAATCGGTGGGCGATGGAGGGCAGGGGCAGGATACCGCCGCGGTCACGGCGGTCGACCGCCACGACCGACGCCCATCCTCGAATCGGAACGGCGGTCCGGAGGTCGGACCGCCGTCGGGATCAGTGCGGGGGTGGTGCCCAGGCCGGGACTTGAACCCGGATGAGTTGCCTCATACGCCCCTCAAACGTACGCGTATACCAATTCCGCCACCTGGGCATCGCACGCTGTCTGAGGCTCGGTCGAGGGGTGGTACCGAGGAAGGGATTTGAACCCATACGCCCTTGCGGACACTAGCTCCTGAAGCTAGCGCGTCTACCGATTCCGCCACCTCGGCGAGAGTCCCAGGCGACGGAAGAGCGGGCTCAACCGCCGTCAGCGAGGCGCCATGATAGCACGTCCCAGAAGCGGTCACTGGCGTCCCCGAGCTCGCGGATCGTCTGTCCCTTGACCCGGTCGGAGACCACCACGAGCTCGTCGCGGAAGGCCAACGGGAGGATGTAATCCTTGGCGACCAACCGCGCCTGGAGCTTGGCGTACGCCGCCTTGCGGGCCGTTTCTGACCCAGGAGCGCGGGCGTGGATCAGGTCGCGATCGAGGGCCACATCCTGGATACCGCTGAAGTTCGAGCCCCCCTTGGCGACCTGGGTGGACGCCAGGAGCGGGTACAGATCGGGATCGAGTCCGATCGTGACGTCGATCGCCGCAGACTGGAACTTGCCGGCCCGTAGCCGGTCCTGGACGAAGGCCGTGGGCGGCAGACCGGTGACCGTCGTCTGGAGCCCGAAGCGCTGCCAATCCTTGGCCACCGCCTCGGCCGCGGCCATCGCGGTCGGGTTCGTCGCTCGATCGGGTGAGATCAGCGCCATCTGGTAGGGCTTCTTCGATCCCGGGACGGCCCAGCCGCCGGCCAGCCGTTTCCAGCCGGCCGCCTTGAGATCGGCTGCCGCTCGCTTGGGGTCGAACCGGACCGGTCGACTCGTCTTGGCGTCGAATGCCCACGACGACGGCGGGATGAGCGAGTCCGCCCGCGTCGCCGCGCCACCGAACACGTCGTCGATGAGCGTCCCTCGGTCGATCGCCGCGAGGAGCCCGTGCCGCACGAGCGGCGATCGAAGCTCGCCGTTGCCGGGTCGCAGGTTCAGGGCGATCGCCGTGAGGGTCGTCCGTGGATAGCTGAGCAGGCGATTGCCCGGAATCGCCGCGAGCTGGGCGGCCACGTCCGGCGGGAGCCCCGACGCGGCGTCGAGGAGTCCGGCCCGGTACGCGTCGGCGAGGGCCGCGGCGTCCGGGAAGAACGACATCTCGATGCCCGGGAGCTGCGCCTCGGGTCGCGTCGTCGGGACCGGCGTCGGCGTCGGGACCGGGGTGGGTCTGGGCGTCGCCTTCGGCGAGCCGGCGGGCTTCGCGGTGCCCTTGGCTGTCGGCGTCGGAGCCGGCGTCGCGGTCGGCGTGGGCTCGGGCGTCGCGGTCGGCGTCGGCTCGGACGTGGCCGCGTCCGGTGAGGCACCAGCCCCACCGGTCGGCGTTTCGGATCCGGCGCTCGGGTCCGCCGCCGGGATGTTGGCCGCACTGGCCGGGACGAGGCTGGCGGATCCGGCGTTCCACGACGTCAGGACGAACGGCCCCGAACCGACCGGCTGGAGGCTGAACGGATCGTCGGCCAGCGTCTCGATCGGAGCCTGGTCCAGGAGATGGACCGGCAGGAGACCGACCGTCGCCGCCTGGAGGAACCCGCCGATCGGGGTGGTGAGCTCGAACCGGACGGTCTTGTCGTCGATGGCGGTCACGTTCACCTCGCGCCACGACGCCCCGAGCGGCCCGGTGTAGCTGGGATCCTTGAGGACGTTGACGGTGTAGACGACGTCGGCCGACGTGACCGGTACCCCGTCCTGCCAGGTGGCGTCGTCGCGGATCGTGAACGTCCACGTCTTGCCCTTGTCGTCGACGCTCCAGCCGGACGCCAGGTCGGGCCGGTAGGTGCCATCCGGGCCGAGGGCGACCAGGCCGCTGAAGACGAGCGCGGCGAGGTCGCGATCCGCCTGGGTCCGGGCGGTCAGCGGATTGATCGAGCTCGGGCGACCGATCGTCCCCTCCCGGTAGACGACGTCCGCGGCCGGTGTCGGCCCGAGGGACGGCGGCGGGGCGGACTCACCCGGGAGCGGCACGGTCTGGGCGGTGCCGCTCGACGACCCCGGCAGCGCCACGGCGACCGACAGGGCGATGAGCAGGACACCGAGGACAGCGACGATCCCGCGGTCGCGATTGGTCAATCTGTTGGCCTCCGACGAGCGCTCACGTCGCGTCGTCCGACGGGTCGCCCATCATCGGGGCGATCGTGCTCGTCAGGTCGACGGTGTCGTGGTGTACAGCGCGAATGAGGCCAGCGAGAACGTGACGAACAGGATCATCAGGACGATCGTGAACTGCCACAGACGTCGTTCGACGCCGCGCCGACTCCGGTAGACCGCGTTGTCGCCGCCGAAGGCGCCGGACAGGCCGGTACCCCGAGCCTGGAGCAGGATCGAGATCATCAGGGCGATGCCGACGACGATCTGGCCGACGGCGAAGAGCGGATTCACGGACGCGCAGACCTCAGTCTTGAAGGGCCGTCGGATGGTAGCACAGGCTCGAGCAGCGAGTGCCCCACGACGCCCGGCCAGGCCGGCAGCCCGGCGAGCTCGAGGATGGTCGGGGTGACGTCGGCCAGGACCCCGTCGTGGAGGCGTCGGCCGGCGACCGCCCGGCCGACGGCCACGATCGGGACCGGGTTGAGCGAGTGCGCGGTGACCGGGGCCCCGGTCGCGTCCCTCATCGCGTCCGCGTTGCCGTGATCGGCGGTGACCAGCAGAACGGACCCGGTCCCGTCCGGGTCGTCGCGGTCCACGCCATCGATCGCCTCCACGACCCGCGCGAGGCAGGTGTCGATCGTCGCCAGCGCGCGCAGCGTGGCGTCCCAATCCCCTGTGTGGCCAACCATGTCCGGATTGGCGTAGTTGGCCACGATGAAGTCGTAGGTGCCCGAACCGATCGCGGCCACGATCGCGTCGGTCACGCCGGGCGCGCTCATCTCGGGCTGCAGGTCGTAGGTCGCGACCTTGGCGCTCGGGACCAGGGTCCGGTCCTCGCCCGGCCAGGCCGCCTCTCGACCACCGTTGAAGAAATACGTCACGTGGGCGTACTTCTCGGTCTCCGCGACATGGAGCTGTCGCCAACCCACCGCCGAGATCGCGCCGGCCAGCGAGGGCACCTCGTCCGGCGGGAACGCGACCTCGACCGGCAGGTCGCCCTCGTACTCGGTCATCGTCACGACCAGCAGGTCGCGCGGCGCCGGCGATCCGTCGGGGCCGGATCGATCGAACGCGCCGAACCCCGCATCCGCCAGGGCGTGGGTCAGCTCGCGTGCGCGATCGGCTCGGAAGTTGGCATGGACGATCGGATCACCGTCGCGGACCCGCCCATCGACCCCGTCGATGACCGTCGGTCGGACGAACTCATCCGTCTCACCCCGGGCGAGCGCCGCCGAGATCGCTTCGACGGCCGATGTGGCGCGCTCCCCCACTCCGTGGACGATCGCCGCGTACCCGAGCGCGACCCGCTCCCAGCGCTTGTCGCGATCCATCGCGTAGTAGCGCCCGCCGACGGTCGCGATCCTGGCGTCGGGGTGGGCCGCCGCGAGGCGCCGCTCCAGGTCGGCGACGAACCCCGCGGCCGAGCTCGGTGGCGTGTCCCGACCGTCGAGCAGCGCGTGGATCCGCACCTCGGGAACGCCGCGACGGGCGGCGAGCTCGACCAGGGCCACCAGGTGGCGGTCGTTGGCGTGCACCCCCCCGGGGCCGATCAGGCTCACGAGGTGGAGCCGCCCGCCCGGATGCGCCGCGCGATCGCACGCCGCGATGAGCGCCGGCCGTTCGAAGAAGGACCCGTCGGCGAGGGCCGCATCGATCCGCGGCAGGTCCTGGAGCACGGGCTGCCCGGTCCCCAGGTTCAGATGCCCGACCTCGGAGTTGCCCATCTGGCCCGGCGGCAACCCGACCGCGTCCTCCGATGCCCGCAGGATGGCGTGCGGCCAGCGCCCGAGCAGATCGTGCCAGGTCGGCATCGATGCCGCCGCGATCGCGTCCGACGACCGATCGCGGCCCAGCCCGAACCCATCGAGCACGACCAGGACGATCGGTCGCGGCCGGTCGGGTCGTCCGGCCGTCACTCGCGTTCGCCGGCTCGGGCCTCGGCCGTGAGGCCGGCCCGGGCGACGATGCCGGCCATCTCGTCCGGCTTGAGCGACGCCCCTCCCACGAGCGCCCCGTCGATGGCCGGTTCGGCGAGGAACTCGCCGATGTTCGCCGCGGTGACGCTCCCACCGTAGAGGACCGGGATCGCCTCGGCGCGGGACCCGAGTCCACCGTCCGCCATCGCACGGCGGATCGTGTCGGCCATCGCGGATGCGTCGGCCCCGGTTGCGTTGCGCCCGGTCCCGATGGCCCAGACAGGCTCGTAGGCGATGACCGTCCCGCTCGACGTCAGGTCGGCCGCCAGGTCGGCGGGCGTACCGTCGCCGAAGGCCTCGAGGATCCCCCGGATCTGGCCGCCGACCACGGCGTCGGCGCGGCCGGCCTCGCGTTCGGTCAGTTGCTCGCCGACGCAGACGATCGGGCGGAGGCCACCCTCCACCGCCCGGCGGAGCTTTCGCCCGACCAGCGCATCGGTCTCGCCGGCGTCGCGGCGACGCTCGGAGTGCCCGAGGATCACCCACGACGCGAGCCCGACGAGCATCGGGACGCTCGTCTCGCCGGTGTACGCACCGGTCAGCTCGTGGTGGACGTTCTGGGCTCCGACCGCCACGCCCGTCCCCGCCAGGGCGTCGCGCACGGCCGCCAGGCAGACGAACGGCGGGCAGATGACCCGCTCGACCGGCCCGTCCACCCGCGTCCGTCCGGCGATCGTGGCCGCCAGTTCGGCGGCGTCGGCCGGGGTGGTGTGCATCTTCCAGTTGGCGGCGACGACGACAGGTCTCATCGGCGAATCATGCCAGAGCCGCGGCGCCCACCGGGCGCTGCGCCAGCCGCTCGACCCGCTCGAGCGCGCGCTGGACCGTGGACCGGTGGATCTCGAGCCTGGCCGCGAGCTCGGCGAAGGTCGCCTCGGGCGTGTCGCGACGCGCTGCCGCGACGATCCGGACCACGTACGGCTGGTCGGCCAGCCGGCCATCGGCCTCGAGCAGGTCGATCGCCCGGAGCTGCCGGGAAGAGGCGACGACCGCCCGCTGCAGATTGGCCGACTCGGCATTGATGACCCGGTTGATGTCGCCGCGGAGGGCACGGGCCACCTGCCGACTCTCCAGCTCGAGGATCGCCGAGCCGGCACCGATGCGGCGGAGGAACGTCCCGATCGTATCGGCGCTCTTCCAGGTCACCACACCGCGCCCACGGCGGAGGCGCCACGAGGCGGGCATGCCGAGGGCGTCGAGGCGTCCGGCGAGGACGGGCGCCTCGTCCGGGGCCACGACGAACTCGAGGTGGGCACGACCCGAGGCGAGGCTGAGCGAGCCGCGGGCGAGGAACCGGCCCCGCAGCCAGGCCAGGCGGCAATGGTCGGCCGCGTGGTTCCAATCGAACGGCGGGCCGTCGGCCCCTTCCTCGACCCGGACGTGCTTCGTCCGGCGCGGCGTCGTGAGCAACCGGCCGGCTTCGGTCGGCTCGCGTCCGAGGCGGACCGCGAGTCGCGCGACCGCAGCCTCGCGGGTGGCCAGGGCCGTCCCCAGGCCGGCGGACTCCGCCTCGCGATCGCAGGCTCGCCCTGGCACGATCGAGGCGAGCTCGGCGCGGATGGCACTGACCAGATCGCGATCCGTGCCGCTCATGCGCGCAGGTCGCGGCTCATCGCCGACCCATCCCCGTGGTGCGCGGGGCAAGGTTCACGCGGGGCGACGATCACGCGGTCCGGGCGACGCTCCCGCCACGCCGGCGGGCGGCGCCATCCCGCTCAGCGATCCGGATGATCGCGGCGGCCAGGCGGACGGGATCGTGATGGCGCGGGTCGGCAGGATCGACCAGGTCGTCCAGGACCAGGCGCGGCGGGCGCTCGACGTTCGGCGGCCAGCGCAGGCGGATCGCGTCGCCGTCGTGGACCTCGACCGCGCGGGCGTCCTCGGCGCGCCGCGGCTCCGTGCGGTTGTTGGCCAGGACGATGTCGACGATCCCGCTCGAGACGTGCCGCTCGAGCGCCTCGACATGATCGGCCAGGTCGAAGTCGCTCGTCTCGCCGGGTTGGGTGGCGACGTTGCAGACATAGATCCGCGGCGCCGCCGAGGCCAGCACCGCCGCCCGGATCTCGGGCAGCAGGAGCGCCGGCAGGACGCTCGTGAACAGGCTGCCGGGACCGATGACCAGGACGTCCGCCTCGGCGATCGCGGCGATCGCGTCGGACGATGCGTCGACCCGCTCCGGCATCAGCCAGACCCGTTCGATCCCGCTCGTCGCGGCGATCCGCGACTGGCCGACGACCTCGGTCCCGTCGCTCAGCGCGGCATGCAGGATGAGCGGCGTCGACGACGCGGGGACGACCTGCCCGCGGACGGCGAGCACCCGGTTCATCTGTCGGACGCCTTCCTCGAAGTCGCCGTCCTGGACGGCGGTCATCGCGGCGATAAGGAGATTGCCGATGGCGTGACCGCCCAGGCTCTCGGGGACCTCGTCGCCCGGGAAGCGGTACTGGAGCAGGCGGCCCATCAGCGGCTCGGCGTCGGCCAGGGCGACGATGCAGTTGCGGATGTCGCCGACCGGCGGGACGCCGAGCTGCTCGCGAAGCTTGCCCGACGAGCCGCCGTCGTCGGCGACGGTCACGACCGCGGTGAGGTTGCTGGTGTGCTCCTTGAGCCCGCGCAGGAGCGTCGACAGGCCGGTCCCGCCGCCGAGCGCGACGATCCGCGGGCCGCGGGCGAGGAAGCGCTTCTGGTAGATGACCTCGACCAGCGGGCGGTCCTCATCGTCCGAGCGATACGGGTCGGTCAGGACCCGGACGACCTTCCAGGCGGCGAAGGCGAAGATCGCGACCCCGACCGAGGCGAGGATCACCGCGCGCAGCCAATAGGGCAGGAACTGGAGGGTCACGGCCGACACGATCGACTGGGCGGGCTCGCCGAGCTCCACATCCCGATACACCTGGCGAAGGACGAAGGCCAGGCCGAAGGCGAGGCCGAGCTCGCCGAGGAAGACGACGATCAGCCAGCGCTTGATCCCGATCCCCGGCGTCAGCCAGCGACGCAGGCCCAGGGCGGCGGTCCATCGGCGACGCGGCTCGCTCATCGGCTCACCCGCGCTCGAGCTCGCGATGGAAGACGGCCACGGTCCCGAGGTCCTGGTTCCGCAACCACGCGGCGAGCTCCTCGGCGATCGCGATCGAGCGGTGGAACCCACCGGTGCAGCCGATCCCGATGGCCAGCCGGGTCTTCCCTTCCCCGACGTAGGCGGGGACGATGAACGTCAGGAACTCCTCGACGTAGGCCATGAACCGGACCGTGGTCGGCTGCTCCAGGACGAAGGTTCGGACCGCCTCGGTGAGCCCCGACGAGGTCCGGAGCTCCTCGATGTAGTACGGGTTCTGCATGAACCGGACGTCGAACACGAGGTCGGACTCGAGCGGCAGCCCGTACTTGAAGCCGAAGCTGATGAGCTGGATCGCGAGGCGATCCGGATCGGGCGAGTCGGCCAGATGGGTGAAGACCCGTTCGCGCAGCTCGCGCAAGGCGAGGTCGCTCGTATCGAGGACGACGTCGGCTTCGTCCCGGATCGGCTCCAGGCGGCGGCGTTCCTCGGCGATCGACGCGGCGATCCCGCGCTGATCAGCCAGCGGGTGCCGATGACGGGTCTCGGAGAAGCGCCGGATGAGGACCTCGTCGCGCGCCTCGAGGAAGAACACCTGGGGCTTGATCCCGCGGCCCTCGAGCGCACCGCGCATCGCCGCCAGGGCAAGGACCGCGTCACCGGCCCGGACGTCGAGGACGATCGCCGTCTTGTCGAAGCGCTCCCGGTCGCCGGACACCAGCTCGGCGAGCTCGGGCAGCAGCTCCCCGGGCAGGTTGTCGACGCACGTGTAGCCGAGGTCCTCGAAGAGCTTCGTCGCGGCGGTCTTGCCGGCGCCGGACAGTCCGCTGAGGATGACGACGTGCGGGTTCGCGGGCGGCCGGGCCGCCGCCGCCGGATCGGACGGGTCGAGGGGACCGGGACCGCTCATCGGGTCCAGTCTACGCCGCGTCGGCTCGGCGACCGGTCGAGCGCCGGTCCGACGCCGCCCAGCTCCGCGCTCAGCGGCCGCCCCGGGCGATGAACCAGGTGGTGGTCTCGTACAGGATGTACATCGTCACCCCCAGCACGAACGGGCTGACCAAGTCTCCGCCCGGCGTGACGACCGTCGCGAAGATCGTGATCCCGAGGATCACGTAGCGTCGCGCCGCGCGGAGCCGCTGGGAGCTGAGGATGTTCACCCGCGATAGCGCGTACAGGATGATCGGGAACTCCATGACCAGCCCGAAGGCGAGGAACAGGGTCGTCACGAAGTCGAAGTACGGTCCTGCGGCCAGCGACGCGATGAGCGTCGTCCCGTTGGTGAAGCCCAGGAGGAATCCGACCGCGTACGGCAGGATCACGTAGGCGATGACGACCCCGAGCGCGAAGAAGAGGATCGCCATCGGCAGCCACGGCCGGATCGTCCGTCGCTCCTGTGCGGTGAGACCCGGTCCGACGAAGGCCCACAGCTGGTAGAGGATCACGGGCATCGCCAGGATGATCCCGATGACGATCGAGATCTTCATCACGATGAAGAACGCATCGCCCGGGCCGAGCACGATCAGCCCCTTCTGGAGCCCCCCGAGCGGTGCCTCGAGCAGGACGATCACCCGGTCGCTCAGCAGGTAGCCGACGACCGACCCGACCGCGACGGCCGCGATGATCTTGAACAGCCGGTCGCGCAGCTCGCCGAGGTGGTCGACGAGGCTCATCGTGGATGGATCGGCCGGCGTCCCCGGCGCGGCGGCAGGCGTGGGGGCAGGCGTCGACCCTGCTGCCGACCCGGCCGGCACGGGGACCGGCGCCGCGATGGCCACGGCGCTGGGACCGACCGGAGCGGCCTCAGCCGAGGTCTGGTTCTCGGTCATGGCGATCGCCGAGTCCGGCCTCGCGGGCGCGGGTCAGGACGCGTCGTCGGAGCCGGGCTGCTCGGCCGACGCCGGGTTCGAGACCGGGTTCCCGGGCGGGGGGACCGCGGCGGGAGGGACCGCGGCCGGGGGAACCTCGGACGCTGCGGCCGCCATCAGCGGCGCCGTCGGCTCCGGCGGAAGCGCGAACGACTCGGGCGCGGCCGGAACGGGCGCGGGTGCGACGGACTCCACCGCGACGGGGACAGCCGACGGAGCGACAGGCGGAGCCGCGGCTTCCACGATCGGCGCGGCGACGGCCGCGACCGCGGCCGGGGCGGCTTGGGCGATCTGCGTCGGGGCGGCAGCGGGCGGGGCGGCCACCTGCTGCGCGGGCGCGGCCGGGGGTGCCGGCGCGGCCGGGTCGGCCGGCAGTGGCGTCGTCTCGACGGTGACTGAATCCTGGATGTCCGACGATGCCTTGCGGAACTCGCGGATGCCCTTGCCGAGGGCTGCGCCGACGTCCGGAAGCCGACCCGGGCCGAGGATGAGCAGCGCGATCACGAGGATGACGACGAGCTCGAGCGGTCCGGGCATGGGCATCGGTGTGCGCTGCTCCTTGCGATCAAGTTGTGCCCAGCGGCGGGGCCTACCTTAGCATAGGGAGGCGTTCGGCCCATCCGCGAGCGGCCGCCTCGAGGACCTCGCCCAGGTCGGGCGACGTCCCGTCTGCGGGCGCCTCGATCGCGGCGCGCGCGATCCCCCGCGACACGTTGACCAGGAGCCCGCCTCCGTCGCGGCCACCGGCCGGAGACGCGCTGGCCGGGCCGTGGAGAAGCACCGGGTCGATCTCCCCGCCCTGGGCGCCGATCCCCGGGACCAGGAACGCCGACCCGGGAGCCGTCGCCCGGATCCGGGCCATCTCGTCCGGCGCGGTCGCCCCGACGACGAGGCCGACGGTGCCGCCCGGCCCCCAGCCCGCGACCCTCCGTGCGACGCGTTCATACAGCCGCTCGCGCGGCGCACCATCCTCGTCGGCCTCGACGATCAGGTCCTGCAGCTCGCTCGCGCCCGGGTTCGACGTCCGGCACAGGACGTAGGCGAACCGATCCGAACGCTCGAGCAGGGGTTCGATCGCCTCGCCGCCGAGGTACGGGTTGACCGTGATGGCGTCGGCGCCGAGTCGATCGAACAGCGCCGCGGCCTGGCGCGCCGCCGTGGAGCCGATGTCCCCGCGCTTGGCGTCGGCCACGAATGGGACGTCGGCCGGGACCAGGGCCCGGATCCGCTCGAGGGCGGCCATACCCTCCGGCCCGAACGCCTCGAAGAACGCGAGGTTCGGCTTGATCGCGGCCGCCGATGGGAGGCTCGCCTCGATGAGCAACCTGGAGAACGCCTCGATCCCGACGATGTCTCGTGCGAATCCCACGGGCAGCGCCAGTGGGTCGGGATCGAGCCCGAGGCACAGCACGGTCCCCGTGCTGGCGGTCCGCGCGGCGAGCCGTTCGAGGTAGCCGAGGGTCACGGAGCGGTCGAGCCGGCGGGGCTCCCCGAGGGCGCGGTGCCCGCCGGTGTCGCCGCAGGCGGTGGAAGTTGATCCGCCGGGATGTACCAGCTCGCCCCGGATCCGCCGTCCAGGCCGCTGTATTGGGTCACGTCCGGCATCTGGTTGGTCTTCCAGGTGGGGCCGTCCCCGGTCAGTCCGATCATCTTGAGGTCGACGATCAGACCGTCGATGTTCATGTACACGATCGAGTCGCCCTTCGGCGACCAAACCGGAGCCCACGATCGGCCGTCGTCGGTCAGCCGCAGGACCTCCGTGCCGGTCTTCGCATCGAGGATCGCGACGTCGGTCCCGAGCGAGCTCGTCTTGGTGACGGCGATCCAGCGACCGTCCGGTGACCAGGACGGCTGCATATACCCGGGCGCGCTGAGCGGGCTCGACTTCTTCGTCACCGGGTCGTAGCGGTAGATCGTCGGCGCCCCGGCGGTGCCGTTCCGACCGTTCTTGACGTACAGGAGCGTCTTCCCGTCGGGGCGCCATGCCGGGTCCTGGTGACCGAGAGGCGGGTTCTCACCGACGGGCAGTCGCTTCATCGAGTCGTTCTTGACGTTGTAGGTCTGGAGGACGACGTCGCTATTCGTCGGGTCGGGCCCATCTGAGACCAGGGCGACCGTATTGCCGTCTGGCGAGACCCGTGGCTGCCGGATCCAGTAGAACCAGGTGTACTGGCCCTTGCGGAACCGCCCGCTCTGGAGCTTCTGCGCGCCGCTGCCGTCGGGATGGATCCGCGTGAGCACCGGATAATCCATCGAGTAGCGGGTGGCGGCATTGCCTCCTCCCGGGAAGTACCCAGTGTCGTGGACGTTCTCGATGTAGTAGATCCACTGGCCGTCCGGTGACCAGCTCGGCATCGAACCCGTGCCGCTGGTCGTGATCTGGACCGCCTTGTTGCCGGTCTGGGTCCAGAGGTTGCCTTGCTTCACGAAGACCAGGGTCCCGGGGATGTTCGTCCGCGGATCGACGACGACGACATTCGACGGTGCCGGCGTCCGCACGGGACCGAGGGCGGTGCCACCTCCCCCGCCGCCGCCCCCGCCGCCGCCACCGCCGTTCGAGCCGGAACTCGGCAGGGGGATCGACCCGGTGAACAGGGCGAGGGTGATCAGGGCGATGACGACCAACCCGACCGCCGCGATCGCCGGAGCCACGAGCGAGCCCGCAGGGCCGATCCCGTACGGGTCGGACGTGGGACGCGCCGCACCTCCGCGGGCGCGACCCGCGCGACGCGTCATCGCGTGGCGCCGGTCATGAGCGGCTCACGATCGGCGTCCTCGGGCATGAGCTGGGCGACGTGGCCGGCCGAGGCGACATCCCGGATCTCGAGCTGGATCGATTCGTAGCCCCCGAACTGGCGGGTGACGATCCGCGCGACGACGTCCAGCCGGTCACCCTCGCGCACGGTCTCCGCAAGATCGGAACGCCCGAACGCGATCCCGTCGACGACGTCGAGTCGCTTGCGCAGGGTCAGCTGGGAGTGGCCGCCGGTGGCGGCGCGGACACGGGTCACGGTGAGGCCCTCGACGGCGACGAGCGGATCAGGATTGCCCGGTCCGGTCGGATCGAGCCGATGCAGCTCCCGGATGAACGGGTAGTCCACCTCCGAGCCGGGCACGACGAGATCCACCTTCAACTCGGGGCGTGGATCGGACGACGGGGGCGAGGCGTTCGTGACGATGGCAAGGAAGCGCTCGCGAAAGACGTCCCAGCGCTCGGCCGGGAGCTCGAACCCGGCGGCGCCCGGGTGACCGCCGTGGCGGATGAACAGGTCCGCGCACTGGGCGAGGGCCGCACCCAGGTCGACGCCCCCGGCGCTCCGGCAGGAGGCCCTGATCACGCCGTCTAGCTCCGTGCCGACGACGGCGGGACGGCCGCGTTCCTCCGCGAGCCGACCGGCGACGAGGCCGATGACCCCGACCGGCCACACCCCACGCACCACCGTGGCCGCGGGATCGCCTGGGTCCGCAGCAAGGACCGCCTGGGCCTCCGCCATGGCGGTCTTGGTGAGGTCGCGCCGGGCGACGTTCGCCACGTGGAGCCGAGCCGCGAGGTCGATCGCCTCCGCGGGATCGTCGGTGAGCAGCAGCCGGGCAGCGTCGAGCGCGTCACCCATCCGGCCCGCCGCATTGATCCGCGGAGCGATGACGAACGCGACGGTCTCCAGGTCCATGCTGCCAGATCCGGCGCCCGCCCCGGCAAGGAGGGCCGCGATGCCCGCGGGCGGCGTGCTGCGGAGTCGGTCGAGCCCGATCTTCGCGATCGCCCGGTTCTCGCCAACGATCGGTGCGACATCGGCCACCGTGCCGATCGTCGCCAGCGCGGCCATGTCGTCGAGCATCGTCGAGGCTGCGGGCAGGTCGGTGAGGATCAGTTGCGCGACCTTGAAGGCGACGCCGCTCCCGGCCAGGCGCGGGTCGGGGTAGACCGAGTCGTCCCGATGGGGGTTCACCAGGGCGACGGTCGCGGGCAGCTCGGGCGGCAGCCGGTGATGGTCGGTGACGATGACGTCGATCCCTCGCCGACCCGCCTCGGCGATCTCGTCGACGCTCGTCGAGCCGGTGTCGACGGTGACGATCAGGGTCCGTCCGGTCGATCCGGCGGTGTCGACCGCTCTCAGGCTGAGGCCGTGCCCCTCGTCCAGCCGACTCGGGACGTACGGTTCGACGTCCAGGCCGTACGCCCTCAGCGCCCGGACCATGATCGCCAGCCCGGTCAGGCCGTCCGCGTCGAAGTCTCCGAACGCCAGCACCCGGTCCCCCGCCGAACGAGCGCGCTCCAGCCGCGCGACGAGGAGCCCGGCGTCGGGGAGGAGCTTGGGGTCGTGGAGCCCCTGACCGCTCGGCGCGAGGAAGGCCTGGAGCTCCGCTGTCCCGCTGACCCCGCGCGACTCGAGGAGGAGCGCGGTGCGCTCCGAGATCCCCGCCTCGAGGGCGGCCGCGATCAGCTCATCGGTCGGTCGGGCGCGCTTCGGGAGGTTCCAGCGGAAGCGGGGCTCGATCACGGTGTCAGGATGCCACGACCCGCTGCACCAAGCCTTACCCGCACGCCGGGATCAGGACGCGGAGCGGCGGGCCGGTCGCCCGGTGGTCGCCACCCGCCCGCGCCGGCGGTCATCCCAGTTGTGCCAGACGACCAGCAGCGGCGAGGCGTTGAAGATCGACGAGTACGTCCCGGACACGATGCCGATGACAAGGGCCAGGACGAAGTAGGTCGTCGCTGCCCCGCCGAACAGGAGCAGCGCGGTCAGCGTGATGATGACCGTCAGGCTGGTGTTGATCGACCGTCCGAACGTCTGGAGGATCGAGTGGTTGACGATCCGGTCGAACGGCTCGCCGATGTGACGGGCCCGGTTCTCCCGGATCCGGTCGTAGACGACGATCGTGTCGTGGACGCTGAAGCCGATGACGGTCAGGACCGCGGTCACGAACAGGGCGTCGATCTGGACGCGGAAGAACGTCCCGAGGATCGCGAATGTACCGATGAGCACGAGCACGTCATGCACGAGCGCCACGAGGGCGGTCGCGCCGAACCTGACGTCGTGGAACCGGATGGTCATCCAGATCAGGATCCCGATCGAGCCGAGGACGATGAGCAGGGCGGCCTGCTGGGTCAGCTCCTGGCTGATGACGGGCCCGACTGTCGAGAGCGCCCGCTGGGCCGCGATGGGCCCGAGCTCCTTCTGCAGCCCCGTCGCGATCTTCCCGAAGGCGCCGGTCGTCGGCAGCTGTGGCTCGGTGCTCCCCACGCCGATCGCCGGGGACGCCGACGGAGAGGCCGACGCGGACGGCGCCGGACTACCCGAGGCTGAAGGATTCGGGGCGGCGGAGGTGCCGGGCGAGGCTGATGCGCCCGCCCCGGGCGAGGCGGATGCAGCCGCGCCGGCCGACGCTCTCGGCACCGGGGAAGCCGAGGCGCCGGTGCCGGCTGAGGCACCCGGCGACGCGACGCCGCTCGGCGCGATCGACGGCGACGGGGTCGCCGCCGGCGGCGGCAGGGCGACCTGTCGCGAGCGGATCTCATAGAAGCCACCGCTGGTCGCGATGACCGAGGCATCGGTCACGCCCTGGTCCACGAGCGCGCTCTTGATCTGGCTGCCGGTGACCGTCGGGTCCGCGAACTGGATCTCCCAGTTCGTGCCGCCGGTGAAATCGATCGAGAACTGCAGCCCCGCCGCCCCGTTGGTGATGGGACCGAGAAGGATGAAGATGAACCCGGGGATGGTCGCGATCGCCGAGATCAGGAAGAACCAGCGACGTTTGCCGATGACGTCAAACACGGGCGCGCACCGGACGCGGACCGCGACCCGGGGTCCGCGCCAGGAAATCGTCGTCGCTGACCCCCCACAACCTGGCCTTGCGCGCGAAGTCCTGACGGACGACGACCCGGAGGATCGTCCGCGTCACGGTGACCGCGGTGAACATCGAGGTCAGCACGCCGATGATCAGGACGAGGGCGAAGCCCTTGATCGTCGGGGAGCCGAAGGCGTACAGGATGCCGGCGGTGATGAGGCTCGAGACGTTCGAGTCGAGGATCGAATTCCAGGCCCGGGCGAAGCCGGCCTCGACGGCCGAGTTGAGGGTCTTGCCCAGCCGGAGCTCTTCCTTGGTCCGCTCGAAGATGAGGATGTTGGCGTCGACCGCCATGCCCACCGACAGGACGAAGCCGGCGATGCCGGCCAGGGTCAGCGTCACCGGGATGAGCCGGAAGATCGCCAGCACCACGATCGCGTAGTACAGCAGCGCCAGGTCGGCCACCAGTCCCGGCAGCCGGTAGTAGATGAGCATGAACAGGAAGACCAGCCCGATCCCGATAGCCCCGGCGACAAGGCTCGAATGCAGGAACTCCGCGCCGAGCGTGGCGCTGATCTGCGAGTCCTGGACCGCATGGATCGGGAAGGGCAGTGAGCCGTACCGGAGGACGGCGACCAGGTCGTTCATCGACGCGACCGCATCCTTGCCCGAGCCCATCGTGATCTGACCGGAACCGTTCGGGATCTGCTCGCGGATGCTCGGGGCCGAGATGACCTTGTTGTCGAGGACGATCGCGAAGAACTCGCCGACGTGCGCCTTGGTGTAGTCGGCGAAGAGCTTGGCCGCGGTTTCGTCGAGGGTGAACGCCACGACCGGCTCGCCCGTCGTCTGGTCGTTCCCGGGGTTCGCAGCGGTCAGGTGCTCGCCGGTGAACAACGGCGTCAGGTTCGGATCGTCCGGCAGCGGCTGCCCGTCGAGTACGCCGTTCGGTCCGCCCGTCGTCGAGGTCCCGTAGCGGTCGGCGGGCAGCGGGACGAACGTCAGCTGGCCGGTCTGGCCGACGAGGCGCTCGATCGCCTCGCGGTCGGTGGCGCCCGGCAGCTCGACGACGACCCGATCGGTGCCCTGGACCACGACGATCGGCTCCGACACGCCGGTCGAGTTGACCCGGCGCTCGATGATGTCGCGGATCGTCGCCATCGCTCCGGCGTCGGGTGACTTGTCGCCGACAGGGAGCGCCTGGTACTCGACCCGGAGGCCGCCCTGGAGGTCGAGCCCGAGCTTCGTCTCGACGACGCGCGACCCCGCCGAGGGGTCGCCGAGGGCCGGCAGCTTGAGGCCGGGCCAGAAGTCGATCGCGAGCGCGAGCAGGCCGATGACCACGATGAGGATGGGGACGAAGCGACGCATCGCGGCGGACTATACCAGTCGACGGCGGAGGGGGCGGCAGCGGCTCCCTCAGGCCTCCATCGTCGCCTTGATCCGAGCGGCGAGCGCGGGCCCGATCCCCGGCACCGCGGCGATCTGTTCGACCGGCGCTTCGCGGACACGCTTGGCCGAGCCGAACACGCGGAGCAGGGCCCGCCGTCGCTTCGGACCGACTCCCGGGAGATCGTCGAAAGCGGACCGCACCGAGGCCTTCGCCCGAAGGTCGCGGTGGTACGTGATCGCGAAGCGGTGGGCTTCGTCGCGCAGCCGCTGGACCAGGTAGAGCGCCTGCGAGGTGGCCGGCAGGAGGATCGGATCCGACCGGCCCGGAAGGAAGAGCTCCTCGCGCTCCTTGGCGAGCCCCGCCAGCGGCAGGTCGTCGAGCCCCATCTCGGTCAGGACCTCGGCGGCTGCACTGACCTGGCCCTTGCCGCCGTCGACGATGACCAGGTCGGGCAGGCGCCAGCGGAGCTCCTCCTCGCTGCCCTCGTCGCCGGCCTTGGCCCGTCGGAAGCGACGGCGGAGCACCTCCTGATGGCTGGCGAAGTCGTTCGGACCCAGAACGTCCTTGATCCGGAACCGTCGGTAGTCCCCGGTCCGGGGCTTGCCGTCCTCGAACACGACCATGCTCGCCACGGACTGGTCGCCCTGGAAGTTGCTGATGTCGTAGCACTCGATCCGGAGCGGTGGGTCGGCCAACCCGAGGGCGTCGGCCAGCTCGCGCAGCGCCCCGAGGGTCTTGCCCTGGTCGGCCAGCCAGCGCGCCTGCTCGCGGGCGAGCGCCTCGGTCGCGTTGCGCACGGCCAGGGCCATGAGGGCGCGCTTCTCGCCACGTTGGGGGACGCGCAGGTGGACCGGACCCGCCCGGCGATCCGCGAGGAAGGCCGTCAGGAGGTCGGCGTCCTCCGGGCCGGGGAGGCTGGGCACGAGGACCTGGACGGGGATCGAGGTCGCTCGACTGTAGTACTGCTCGAGGAAGCCGGCCAGGACCTCGTCGTCCGAGGCCTCGCGCGCGGCGTCGAGCAGAAACACGTCGCGGCCGATCATCTTCCCGTCCCGGATCACGAACAGCTGGACGGCCGCCTGGTTGTCCTGCCGGGCGATCCCGATGAGATCGAGCTCCGTCCGTGCGAACGCGGCCATCTTCTGGCTCTCCATCGTCCGCTCGATCGCCCGGATCTTGTCGCGCAGGACGGCAGCGCGCTCGTACTCGGTCCGTTCCGCGGCGACGTCCATCTCACCCTCGAGGGCCTTGACCAAGGTCTCCTGGCGCCCGTCGAGGAACAGCTCCACCTGCTCGATGTCGGCGCGGTACGCCTCCTTCGAGATCGCCTCGATGCACGGGCCCTGGCACCGCTTGATGTGGTACAGCAGGCAAGGTCGCTGGAGCGCCCGCTTGCCGTCCTGGATGTCGATCGTGCAGGTCCGGAACGGGAAGAGGCGTCGGATCCGGTTCATCGACTCGTCGACGCTCGTCGCGGACGCGTACGGACCGAAGTACCGGCTGCCGTCGTTGGGCAGCTTGCGGGTCCGTTCGATCCTCGGGAAGTCGTCGGCGAGCGTGATCTTGATGTAGGGGTAGCTCTTGTCGTCCTTGAGCCGGACGTTGAACCGGGGCGCGTAGCGCTTGATCAGGTTCGCCTCGAGGAGCAGCGCCTCGGAGACCGAGTCCGTCATCGTGTATTCGAGGTCGGCGACCCGGTCGATCACGCTCCGGATCCGATGGATCTCGCCACCGACCGCCTGCTTCTGCCAGTAGCTCCGGACGCGGCTGCGCAGGCTCTGCGCCTTGCCGACGTAGACGACGACGCCCCGGGCGTCCTTCATCAGGTAGACGCCGGGTCGGTCGGGCAGCTTCTTGAGGGTCGCCTGGAGCTCGGGGGTCACCTCGCGATCGTAGGCCAACCGCGGCAGGTCGGCGTGGACCCGGCCGTGGCCGATGATCCGGCGTCGAGCGGGATCCGCGACCATCGACGACGATGGATTTCCATCCCGACGTCCGCACCCGCCTCGACCGGTTGACGCCCGACCAACGGGCGGCGGCGACGGCCCCGCCCGGCCCGGTCCTGTGCCTGGCGCCGGCCGGGAGCGGCAAGACGACCACCTTGGTGGCCCGGATCGCCTGGCTCGTCGCGACCGGGACCCCGGCGGACCGGATCGCCGCGATCGCGTTCAACAAGCGAGCCGCGGACGAGCTTGTCGAACGGGTCGGGGCCGCCCTGGCGCCCCTGGACGTCCCGACCGGGACCGTCCGTGTCCGCACGTTCCACGCGTTCGGGCGGGAGATCCTTGAGCGCGCCGGCCGATCGGTCGAGCCGCTGGTCGACCGCGATGCCACGATCCGGGCCATCCTGCCGGAGGCCGACCTCGCCGAGCGACGCCGGCTCGATACGGCGTTCGCGACGCTCAAGCTCGAACAGCGCGCCGACCCGGCGATCATCGCGGCCGACCCGCTGGCCGGTCCGCGCGCGCACGCCTTCGTGGCCTATGACGCCGCCGTGCGGGCGACGGGCGGGCTCGACTTCGACGACCTCATCGCCCGCTCCCTGTCGTTGCTGGAGGACGAGCCGGCGATCCTCGCCGGCTGGCGCTCCTCGTGTCAGGAGTTGCTGGTGGACGAGGTCCAGGACGTCGACCGCTCGCAACTCGAGCTGGCGCTCCTGATCGCCGCGCCGGCGAACCGGATCTTCCTCGTGGGCGACGACGACCAGTCGATCTACGGTTGGAGGCTCGCCGACGTCCGGCGGGTCCTGGCGCTGGCGGACCGACTGCCCGGGCTGCGCCGTCACGACCTGGTCACGAACTTCCGCTGCCCTGCCCCGGTCGTCGAGCGCGCCGTCCGCCTGGTCGAGCACAACGTCGAGCGGTTCGACAAGACGGTCACGGCGCGACCGGACGCTCCCGGTCGGCTGGTCCTCGCGCCCGACGCCGCGGACGACGACGACCGGGCGCGGCACGTCCTGTCGACCTGGCCGGACGGGCCCGAGGGCGACGGCGAGGCCATCCGGGCGATCCTCGCCCGGACGAACCGCGAGCTCCTCCCGGCCGCGGCGGTCGCCCTCGAGCTCGGGCGTCCGTTCCGAGCCGATCGGCTCGTGCTGCCGCTGGAAGACCCGCGGCTCGAGTCCGTCCTGGCCCATCTGGCCGGCGACGGAGCGCCCGTCCCATTGCTCGTCCGATTGGCCCGGATCCGTGCGGCCGCTTCTCAGGGCGCGGAGGCAGGGCCCGGGGACGACGGAGGCTCGTTCGACGACCTGCTGGCCGCCGTCCTGGCGTGGGCGGCGCCGTACCCGGACGCGGGGCGGTTCATCGCCGCCGTGCGGGAGCGGCAAGCTGAGCTTGGGAGCCTGCGGCAGGAGGACGCGCGGCTCGTCCTCGCGACCGTCCACTCGACCAAGGGACTCGAATTCGACGATGTCGCGATCGTCGACATGGACGACGGTCGCTTCCCGAGCCAGCGAACGCTCGACGACGCCGACGACCCGCAGCGGGCGCTCGAGGAGGAGCGGCGCCTCGCCTACGTCGCGTGGACCCGGGCGCGACGCTCGCTGACGCTCGTCTACGACCCGGCCGCCCCCTCGCGGTTCCTGCTCGAGGGGTTTGATCCCGCCGAGCTCGGGGTGGATGTCGAGCCGACGCACCCCCGATGACGCGAACTCAGGTCACGGGATGTCTGGGGCAGCGCCGACGCCAGATCCGACTGCGGGGCGGCTCCCGGATCCCGGCGGTCAGTCGGTCCGGTTGCGCTCATAGCGTGCCAGCTCGCGGAGGACCCGGTCCACCGCGTCGAGGAACGGCTCGGTGACGTCGGCGGGGAGGGCGTCGCGGATCGAATCCTTCGGTCCGTACGCCGAGCGGGCCCGGACCGCAGCCCGCCGGACATCGGCGAGGTCGCCGTCCCGGAGGGCATCCGGGATGCCATCGAGCTCGGTCGCCCAGCGCGTCGAGGCGCGATCCCCGCGCTCTGCGGCGACGGCGAGGAGCCGGTCGCCTGCCCGCGCGGCGACCAATGCCCGCTCGTCGATCAGCGGGATCTCGTGCCGCGCCGGACGATGGGCGCGCGTCGCGTCGGCCACCTCAGCCGCGGGCTGCGGCGCGCTTGGGCCCGGCGACGATGGGGAGCGGGACCGCCTCACGGCTCCCGTTGCCGCCATTCCGGCTCCCCCGCCCTGCTTCATCGGCGAAGGTGACGTCGCTGAGCGGGACGAGCGGTTCGCCGCGGAGGACCCTCGCGAGGTATTCGCCGGTCGCGGAGTCGGCGGTCGCGGCCACCTGCTCGGGCGTTCCCTGGGCCACGATCCGCCCACCGCGGAAGCCACCCGCCGGGCCCAGGTCGACGATCCAGTCGGCCGTCTTGATGACGTCGAGGTTGTGCTCGATGACCAGGACCGTGTTGCCCTGGTCGACCAGCCGATGGAGGACCTGGAGGAGCTTCTCGACATCCGCGAAATGGAGACCGGTCGTCGGCTCGTCGAGCAGGTAGAGGGTCCGGCCTGTCGCCCGCCGGCTGAGCTCGCTGGCGAGCTTGACCCGCTGCGCCTCGCCGCCGGACAGGGTGGTCGCCGGCTGGCCGAGGTGGACATAGCCCAGGCCGACCTCGGACAGGACGCGCAGCTTCGACGCGACGTTCGGGACGGCGGCGAACACGTCGAGCGCCTCCTCGATGGTCATCTCGAGGACATCGGCGATCGACTTGCCCTTGAAGTGGATCTCGAGGGCCTCGCGGTTGTAGCGCTTGCCCTTGCACACCTCGCACGGGACGTAGACGTCGGCGAGGAACTGCATCTCGATCTTGAGGATCCCGTCGCCCTTGCAGTTCTCGCACCGACCGCCCTTGACGTTGAAGCTGAATCGGCCGGCCTTGTAGCCGCGCACCCGTGCCTCGGGCACGCCCGCGAAGAGCTCGCGAATCGGCCCGAAGAGCCCCGTATACGTCGCCGGGTTGGACCGTGGCGTCCGGCCGATGGGGCTCTGGTCGATCTCGATGATCTTGTCGATCGCGTCGACGCCGAGCAGGCGGTCGTGCTCGCCGGGCTCGTCGCGAGCACCGTTCAGCTGGCGGGCCAGCTCGCGGTACAGGATCTCGGTCACGAGCGTGCTCTTGCCGGATCCGGAGACGCCGGTCACCGCGATGAACCGGCCCAGTGGGAACTTGACATCGATGTCCTTGAGGTTGTGGGCGCGGGCGCCCTTGACCACGAGCGACTTGCCGTTGCCCTTTCGGCGCTTGGTCGGGATCGGGACCACCAGCTCCATCCGCAGGTAGGCGCCGGTGACCGAGCGTGGCTCGGCCAGGAGCGTCTCGAGCGACCCGTTCGAGATCACCTCGCCGCCGTGCTCCCCCGCCCCGGGCCCGATGTCGATGACCCAGTCGGCCGTCCGGATCGTCTCCTCGTCGTGCTCGACGACGAGGACCGTGTTCCCGAGGTCGCGCAACCGGGTGAGCGTCGCGATGAGCTTGGCGTTGTCCTTCTGGTGGAGCCCGATCGACGGCTCGTCGAGGATGTACAGGACGCCCATCAGGCCAGCGCCGATCTGGGTCGCCAGGCGGATCCGCTGCGCCTCGCCGCCGGACAGGGTCTGGCTCGTCCGATCGATCGTCAGGTAGTCCAGTCCGACGTCGACTAGGAACCCGAGCCGTGCGGCGATCTCCTTGACGACCTGCCGGGCGATCGCGATCTCGCGCTCGCTCAGGCGCTCGGACACGCCCTCGATCCAGGCCAGGGCGTCAGTGATCGACATCGTCGAGACGTCCCAGATGCTCAGGTCGTCGACGGTTACCGCCAGGACCTCGGGCCGGAGTCGCTTGCCGTGGCAGGTCGGACACGGCCGGGTCACCATGAACCGCTCGAGCTCGGTCTTGACGTACTCGGAATCGGTCTCGCGGTAGCGCCGAGCGAGGTTCGGGATGATCCCCTCGAAGCTCGCGGTGTACGTGTTCTCTCCTCGAGCGTGGCGATAGCCGATCACGACCTGCTCGCCCTTCGGCGCGTTGAGCAGGTAGTCGAGCGCCTCGGGCGGCAGCTTGCCGATCGGGATGTCGGGGTCCCAGCCGTGCGATCGGCAGACGGCCTCGGCCACCTTGCCGAACCACGAATCGGCCATCGGCATCCGAGCCCACGGTCGGAGCAGCGCGCCGCCGGACACCGACATCGACTTGTCCGGGACGACGAGGTCCGGGTCGATCTCCAGGCGGGTCCCGAGCCCGGTGCAGTCCGGGCAGGCGCCGTGGGGCGAGTTGAACGAGAAGTTGCGGGGTTCGAGCTCGTCGAGGGTGAACCCGTCGTAGGGGCACGAATAGCGCTCCGAGTAGCGCTGCTCCTCGAACAGCGGCGCCTCGCCGTCCCGCGGGACCGGGGCGATGACCACGATCCCCTCGCCGAGTCGCAGGGCGGTCTCGACCGAGTCGGCCAGCCGCGCGGCGTCCGGGTCCGGCAGCGGCTGTCCCGTGTCGGGGTCGAGCGGTCGTCCGTCGGCATCGCGGGCCGCGTCGTCCGGCGCCTCGGCCCGGTGGACGACGAACCGATCGACGACGACCTCGATCGTGTGCCGCTTGTACTTGTCGAGGGTCGGCGCCTCGGTCAGCTCGTACTGCTCGCCGTCCACCCGGACCCGGACGAACCCCTGCTTCCGCGCCGCATCGAAGACCCGGTCGCCCTCCGTCTTGCGGTCCTTGATGAGCGGCCCGAGAACGAGCAGGCGGGTCCCCTCCGGGAGGCCGAGCACCTGGTCGACGATCTGCTGGACGGTCTGGCGCTGGATCTCGTGGCCGTTGGGGCAGTGCGGATGGCCGGTTCGCGCGAAGAGCAGTCGGAGGTGGTCGTAGATCTCGGTCACGGTCCCGACGGTCGATCGTGGGTTTCGGCTGGCGCCCTTCTGGTCGATCGAGATCGCCGGGCTCAGGCCGTCGATCTGGTCGACGTCCGGCTTCTCCATCTGTCCGAGGAACTGGCGTGCATAGGCGCTCAGGCTCTCGACGTAGCGCCGCTGCCCCTCGGCGTAGATGGTGTCGAACGCCAGACTGCTCTTCCCGCTCCCGGACAGCCCGGTGATGACGACCAGCCGGTCGCGCGGGAAGGCGACGTCGATGTTCTTGAGGTTGTGCTCGCGCGCGCCGCGAACGACGATCTGGTCCTGGGGCATCTCACGCGCAGTGTAACGGAACCGTCACAAACCGAACAGGCGTTCAGCGCGACGGACTATCGTCGTCGACGCGGCGGACGACCCCCCGTCCGCTTGACGACGTTCGGGGTGACCGTTCGGTCCCAGGTCGGGCGATCGAGCCAGCGGGCCTGCCAGCCGCCATCATCGTCGTGCTCGTCGCGGATCCCCGGCAGCCAGTCGGAGGCGGTGGCCGCGGTCGTCTCCTCGAGCGTCTCGGACGGCTCGTCCGCGAGCGCCGGCAGGACCGTGACCGTGGTGACCTCCAGGGCGGGCGCGGCCGGCTCCTTCGCCCGCTGACCGGGCCGGCGCGTGGACGTGGCCCGCGAGCCGCTCGCTCCAGCCGGCTGCGGCTCGGTGCGTCCGGCGAGCTCGGCCGCTCTCGCCACATCCGCCGAGGCGTCCTGCTCCAGGACCCGCAGCCGGATCTGCTGGACCTCGTCGCGCAGTGCGGCCGCGCGTTCGAACTCGAGGTTCTTCGCGGCATTGCGCATGTCCGCTTCCATCCTGGCGATCAGCGTCTCGATCTGGGCGACACTCTGGGCGCCGAGATCGCGCGGTCCGTAGCGGCCGGCCGGTGCACCCGCGACGTAGACGTCGCTGGTCTCGGCCACCGCCCGCAGTCGCTCGTTGATGTCGTGGATCTCCTTGACGATCGTCGTCGGTTCGATCCCGTGCTCGGTGTTGTAGCGGGTCTGGATCGCTCGACGACGGTTCGTCTCGTCGATCGCCGCCTGCATCGACTCGGTGACCCGGTCGGCGTACATCACCACTTCCCCGCCGATGTTGCGGGCGGCCCGTCCGATCATCTGGAT
>JADGQI010000033.1 GCA_017881905.1 Chloroflexota bacterium | reverse complement strand
CGACCACCGCCACGGTGACCGGGTACCGCTCGCCGAAGTAGAGCACGACCAGCTTCGTCCCGACCACCGCTACGTCGGGCGGGAGGTAGGCCATCAGCAGGTGAGTCCCGAGCGACGGCGCGGATCCGGCGCTGGTGACATACGAGCGGCGGCCCTTGGCGTCCACCAGCGGTCGACCGTCGGGGGTCAGGATCGGCTCGCGCCCCATCATGTACCGCTTGACGCCGGACGCCGAGGTCGGGTCGTCGAGAGTCAGGGTGCAGAGGAGAGCGGCCGGCGGCTTCGCCCGTTGCTCGAGGTAGGCGGCCTTGCCGACGAAGTCGGCGTCCTTGACCTTCGGCCTCGCCATGCCCGCCTCGACCAGGTCGAAATCGAGCTCGAGCTCGGCGCCGTGCGCGCGATAGCCCTTTTCGATCCGACCGGTCGTCCCGTAGACGCCGATCCCGACCGCCGCGACGCCGAGCGGCCGGCCCGCTTCCCACAGGGTGTCCCACAGTCGGAGGCCCTGCTCCATCGGGCAGTAGATCTCCCAGCCGAGCTCGCCGACGTAGGAGATCCGCGACATCAGGGTCCGGACACTGCCGATGTCGACGGTCCGGGCGGTGCCGAACGGGAATGCCGCGTTCGAGACGTCCGCATCCGTGGCCGCGCCCACGAGATCGCGGGCGCGCGGTCCCCACACTCCGAGCGTGTACAGCGCCGACGTCTTGTCGTGGATCTGGACCGATCCATCCGTCGGGAGGCGATCGGTGAACCACTTCTTGTCGCGCATCCCCAGGCCGCCACCGGTCACCACCCGGAAGCGGTCCCGCCCGAGCCGGATGATCGTCAGGTCGGCCACGATCCCGCCCGACGGACTCAGCAGGGGCGTGTAGACCACCCGGCCGTCCGGCACGTCCACCTGGCCGACGACCAGGCCCTGGAGGTAGTCGAGCGCTCCGCGGCCGGTCACGTCGAAGATGGCGAAGGCGGCCAGGTCGACCATCCCGACACGCTCGCGCATCGCCAGATGCTCGGCGTTGACGATGGGCGACCACCAGCGCGACTCCCATTCGGCCGCGCGCGGCATGACGCGGTCGCCGAACTCGGCGAGGAGCGACGCGTTGGCGCCGTACCAGAACGGCCGCTCCCAGCCAGCCGCCTCGTAGAAGACCGCATCGAGCTCGCGCTGGCGTCGGTGGACCGGGCTCAACCGGACGTCGCGGTTCGACGCCCACTGCTCCATCGGGTGGGTGATCCCGTAGGTCTTGTTGAACCCCTCTGCGCTCCGGGCCTCGATGTGGGCCGCGGTCCGCTGGTGGTCGTAGAACCGGGCGACGTCGGAGGCGTGGCAGTCGATCTCGGGCGCACCGTGGGTCATCCATTCGGCGACCGCTCGGGCGATCCCGGGCGCCTCCTTGATCCAGATCGCAGCCGCCGACCAGAGGCCCTTGACCTCGGGCGTCTCGCCGAGGATCGGCATCCCGTCCGGGGTCAGCGAGAGGAGGCCGTTGATCGCGTACCGGACGCCGACCCGCTCGTCGCCGAGGACGGCCGGGACGAGCTCGAGGGCATGCTCCATCTGCGGGTCGAAGTCGTCGTCGGTGAACGGCAGCTCGGTCGGGGACTGGGCCGCCTCCTCGATCGACGGGATCTCGTCGGGGGACATCAGGATCGGGCGATGGGCGTACGAGCCGACCTCCAGGTCGCCGCCGTGCTGGCGCTCGTACATGTTCGTGTCCATGTCGCGGACGATCGGGAAGACGATCTCGCCGACCGTGTCGGCGAACTGCGGGACCGGACCGACGCTGATCATCTGGTGGACCGCGGGGGTGAGAGGGATCGACGCGCCGGCCATCCGGGCGATCCGCGGGCTCCACACGCCGCAGGCGATGACGACCGTCTCCGTCGCGATGTCGCCCTTGTCCGTCCGGACGCCGGCGATCCGCCCGTCTATGACGTCGATCCCGACCGTCTCGGTCATGGCCGAGATCGTCAGAGCGCCCTTGGCGACGGCTCCCTCGCGCATGAGTGTGCCCGCCCGGAGGGAGTCCACCACCCCGACGCTCGGGGTGTGGAACCCGCCGAGGATGACCGACTCCTCGATGTACGGGACGAGCTCCTTGACCCGCGCCGGGGTGATCAGCTCCGCCTCGATGCCCCACGACGTCGCCGACGCCAGCCGCCGCTTGAGCTCCTCCATCCGCTCGGGCGTCCGGGCGACCTCGATCCCGCCGCTCTGGGTGAAGACGCCCAGCTCCTGGTATTGCCGGACGCTGTCGAGGGTGAGCGCCGTCATCTCCTTGTTGTGATCGGTCGGGAAGATGAAGTTCGAGGCGTGGCCGGTCGACCCGCCGGGGTTCGGGAGCGGGCCCTTCTCGATCAGGACGATGTCTTTCCACCCGAGCCTGGCGAGGTGATGGACCATGCTGTTGCCGACGATCCCGGCCCCGATGACCACGACGTCCGCTCGCTCAGGCAGCCCGCTCATCCGTTACGACGTCCTCTCCACCTGGGCGTCCGCGCTCGGCGCCCGCATCCGTCGGCCAGCGCGCGTCGGGTCGGTTCCGACCCTAAGGAGTGATCGCGTGCCTGTCCCGTCATGCTACCCGTCGGGACGGTCGGGCTGCCGGACGTTTCCGGTCCCGGACATCGCGCTCAGTTCGTCGGCGAGGGTCCGTCGGCCGGATCGGGACCCTCCGCCGGTCGGCGGTCGGCGGCGACCTCCTCGGCCGCCTCCGCCGCGTCCTCCCAGTCGACCCAATCGACGTCATGGGTCTCGAGATAGCGCTTGACCGCGGCCCCGGTGGTCGAGAAGAACAGCTCACGGCCGATCTTCGCCTCGAGCTCGTAGCGGCGCAGCCACTCCTTGACCGGGGTCTTCATCTCGGCGAACGCCAGCTCGATCCCGGCGGCGTCGAGCTCGTCGGCCAGCTCCTCGATCATGTCGGCGGCGGTCGAGTCGACATCGGTGATCGGCTCTGCCGCCACGACGATCCAGCGGGCGGGCGGGTCCGCCTCGATGGCGACCTCATGGATGCGCTCGCGGAAGAGGTCGGCGTTGGCGAAGAACAGGGGAGCGTCCCAGCGGAACAGGACCAGGCCGGGGATCTGGCGGACGTTCGGGTGGCTGGTCAGGTCGTGGTAGCCCTTGAGCCCGTCGACCCGGCCGAGGATCGCATCGTGCGGGCGCCAGGCTCGACGGATGAAGTCGAGGAGTGACAGGCCGATCGCGATCCCGATCCCGGCGATCACCCCGAACCCGGCGACCGCGAGGAACGCCGCCATCGACAGGAGGAACTCCGAACGACGGACGTCGTACAGGCGACGGACGCCCGTCACCTCGAACAGCCCGAGGGCGGCCGAGATGACCACGGCCGCCAGGGCCGTGGTCGGCAGGTTCGCCAAGAGGGCCGGGAAGAACACGAGGAGGAGGACGATCACCCCGGCCCCGACCACGCCGGTCAGCTGCGTCTTCGAGCCGGCCGCCTCCGCGACCGGCGTTCGTGACGCGCTGCTGCTGACCGAGAACCCT
>JADGQI010000032.1 GCA_017881905.1 Chloroflexota bacterium | reverse complement strand
AGGAAGCTTTCGCCCTGGCCGAGGCCGACGATGAGCGGGACGTCCTTGCGGGCGCCGACGAGCCGGTCGCCCTCGCCGATATGCATGACCGCGAGGGCGTAGGCGCCCTCGAGCAGGCGGAGGGCATGGCGCACGGCGTCGGCGAGGTCACCCTCATACGCCTCTTCGACGAGGTGCGCGATGGCCTCCGTGTCGGTCTCCGACGTCAGGATGTGCCCGCGCGCCTCGAGTCCATCGCGCAGCTCACGGAAGTTCTCGATGATCCCGTTGTGAATGACCGTGATCTCGCCGGTGCAATCGCGATGGGGATGGGCGTTCAGGTCGTTCGGGCGGCCGTGCGTCGCCCAGCGCGTGTGGGCCAGGCCGATCGCCGCATGCGGGGTCCGGTCCGCGATCGCCGTCTGGAGGTTGACCAGCTTGCCAGCCCGCTTCTCGACGAACATGTCGCCGGCGTCGTCGACGAGCGCGATCCCGGCCGAGTCGTAGCCGCGGTACTCGAGGCGCTTGAGCCCCTCGATCAGGATCGGGCCCGCCTCGCGCGGTCCCGTGTAGCCGACGATGCCGCACATGCCGTCAGGTCCTCCGTTCGCGCCCGTCGGCTCCAGCCGACGGGTCGTGGTGACTCCGATGGATGTGCACCGGTCCTAGTCTAGTCGCTCCCCGGCGAGGGCCGCGAGAGAGTCGGCCAGCTCCGTGACGAGGGCCGCGTCCGGTCCCTCGACCATGACCCGCAGTGCGGGTTCCGTCCCCGAAGGCCGGACGAGGATCCGCCCCGCCGGACCGAGCCGTTCGGTCGCGGTGGCGATGGCGCGCTGGAGGACCCGGTCGCCTTCCCATTGATCCTTGTGACGCGCGCTCACGGCACGCTGTTGCTGGGGCAGCATCGGGATCGCCCCGGCGAGCTCGGCGAGGCCGGCCGAGCGGCGCGTCATGACGCGCAGGACCTCCAGCGCAGTCACGATCCCATCGCCCGACGTCGTGTGCTCGAGGACGATCACGTGGCCGCTCTTCTCGCCGCCGAGGACGGCACCCGAGACCTGCATGCCGTCCAGGATGTACTTGTCCCCGACGGGCGTCCGGACGACCTGGCCGCCGGCCGCCTCGACGACCGACTGGAGGCCGCCATTCGAGAGGACCGACACCACGAGCCCGCCGCCGGGCAGCTCGCCGCGGCCGAGCCGATCGAGCGCGAGGATCCCGAGGACCTGGTCGCCGTCGACAACGCGGCCGGCCGCGTCGACCGCGATCAGCCGGTCCGCGTCGCCGTCGAGGGCGAACCCCACGTCCGCGCCGGTGGCCACCACGGCCCGGGCGAGCGACGCCGGCGCGGTCGCGCCCGACTCGACGTTGATGTTGATCCCGTCGGGCGAGGCGTGGATGACCTCGACCTGGGCTCCGGTCGCGGCGAGGATCTCGGCGCCGATGCCCGACCCCGACCCGTTGGCCGAGTCGAGGACGAGTCGAAGGCCGTGCCCGTCGATGCCTGCGGCGAGGCCGAGCCGGTGGGCACGATAGTCGGCGAGCCGTTCGCGTGCATCGATCATCCGGCCGAGCTCACCGTTCGTGACGCCGGCCAATTCCTCCGTCCGCCAGATGAGCTGCTCGAGCTCGTCCTCGATCGAGTCCTCGAGCTTGAGCCCGTTCGAGTCGAGGACCTTGAGCCCGTTGTCGTCCGCCGGGTTGTGGGAGGCGGAGACCATGATCCCGGCGTCGAACGGGCCACTCCCCGCGATGAACGCGATGGCCGGCGTGGGAACCACCCCGACGACATGGACGTCGACCCCGAGGCTGGTCGCCCCGGCCACGATCGCGGCCACGAACATGTCGCCCGACCGGCGGGTGTCCTGGCCGACGACGATCGATCCACCCCGGGCAACGAGTCGGTGCGCGACCGCGCGACCGAGCGCATACGCCGTCGTCGGCTTGAGGTCGACATTGGCGACACCGCGGATCCCATCGGTGCCGAACAGGCGCGCCATGCGCTCAGCCGCCCGAGGCAGACGGCGCGGGCGAGGCCGGCGGCGGCGACGCCGAGGCGGACGGTGCCGGCTCGGTGATCGTGACCGTGACCGTCGTCGGGCTCGTGGCGACGAGCGTGGTGCCGGCGGGCAGAGTGGCGGTCACCGGGACCTGCTGGACCCCGGCCTTGAGACCCACCACATCGAGTTCCATCACGAGCGCGGCACCCTCCAGTCGGTCGAGGTCGGCGGTCGATCCACCGATGGTGACGAGGACGCGATCGATCGAGATGGCATAGTCGAGGTCGCTCCGGGCACCGACCAGGCGCAGCCCCGCACTGAACGTGCGCGTCCCCGTGACCGCCCGGATCTTGATCGTCACCGTGACCGTGTCGTTGCCGACCGACACGAGGCCACCTGGCAGAGCCAGCCCGATGTTGACCGTCTCGTCGCTCGACACGCCGATCATCGGGATCGGCGATGTATCGACCCGGTCCAGCTGGGCGAGCTGGCCGGCATCGCCAGCGACGAGGACGACCTGCGGCAGGACACTGACCGACTCGATCTCGAAGCCGGCGGCCGGCGTGCCGGTGATGACCGGGTTGACCGGCAGGGTCCGATTCTGGCGGTCCGAGAAGACCGGGATCACCACCCGGGCGCTGGCCGGTATCACGTCGACCGGGCTGACGGCGCTCCCGAGCTTGTCGATCGCCGTGAGCGACACGTCCTGGTCGATGTCGATCGCCGTCGGCTGGACGGTGACGACGGCGCGAGCCGCGTCGACATTGGCGACGACCGACTGTGGTCCCGAGATGGTCACGGTCGCTGGATCGACCGTCGTCGGGCCCAGGGTCAGGCCGTCGGGCACGGTCCCATGTTCGACCCGCACAGGGACGGTCTTCGAGACGAGGGGGTCGAGCTGGAGGCTCGTCAGCGCCGGGTCGTAGCCGAGGATGCGGATCCGCTCGTCGAGCGCCTTGACGTCGATCCGGACCGTCACGAAGCCGCTCTTGGCCTCGACCGAGGCCAAGTCGACCGTCGCCACGAACGAGTTGGCCGCGACCGGCACGCCCGGCGGTGCGAAGTAGCGGACCGCCGTGACCGACTCCGGCTGCGTGAGCAGGACGGTGTCCTTGGGTTGGTTGACCACCCGGACAGGGATCACGCCGGGGTACGTCTGGGTGTTCTGTGAGAACGCGAGCCCGCCGTACATCAGGGTGGCAAGCCCGACCGCGGCCAGCTTGAGCGGCCAGTTATGGGCGATCCGCCCGACGAGCCGCCTCATCGACGGATCCGGGCAACCGATGCGACAGCGTCGTCGGTCGCTGCCGGCGGCGGTGTGCCGACCGGCTCGGTGGCGATGGCCCCGTCCCGCGTCACGCCCCCCGCGGGTCCCTCCTCCCCGCGGGACGACGGCGCGGATGGCGCGACGGCCGTTGTCGCGGCATCCGCGGCAACGCGGGCCGGTTCAACCGGGTCAGCCGTCGTTTCGGCCGTGGTCGCAGCGGGATCCGGCGCCGGCGCCGGTGTCTGAACCGGATTCTGGATCGCGGCGACGGTCGCCTGCGACCCGCCGGGACCGGGTGCTCGACCCACGAATCGGCCGAGCTCGCGCAGCCGCGGTGCGCGAGCGTCGAACCCGGGACCGCGGCTGGCGGATCGCCAGCCGAAGGCCCCACGCCGGCCGCCCGCCGGGTCGAGCAAACCCTGGATCGCGCGAGCGAGACCGGCCTCGGTCAGGTTGCGTACGATCCGGGCTCGCTCGACGAGGCTGATCTGCCCGTTCTCCTCGGACACGACCACGACGACCGCGTCGGTCTGCTCGGTGATCCCGAGCGCTGCGCGATGGCGCGTGCCGAAGCGCTCGGTGTGGATCGAGGTCTCGGCCAGTGGCAGGAGCGTTCCGGCGGCGACGATCCGGTCGTCGCGGATGATCACCGCCCCATCATGGAGTGGCGCCTTCGGCGTGAAGATCGTGCGGAGCAGGTCGGCCGAGACGTCGCCGTGGAGCATCACCCCGGTCTCGGCGTACTCCTCGAGACCGGTCGCCCGCTCCAGGACGATGAGGGCGCCATGACCATCGGCCGACATCCCGGCGGCGGCCCGCGCGACCTCGGTCGCAACGTGCTCGACGACCCGCGACTCGGCCGGTGACAGGAGCCAGCCCAGCGAGCCGACCCGTCCGATCCGCTCGAGCGCCCGTCGCAGCTCGGGCTGGAAGATGACGACCAGGGCGAACAGGCCGACGACTGCGCCGGCCTGCAGGATCTGGGTCAGCAGCCGCAGGTCGAACGCGACCGCGAGCGCATAGAACACCACCAGCACGCTGACACCGATCACCAGGCGCACCGCGCGCGTTCCGCGGATGAGGCTGAACAGCCCGTAGATGAGGAGCGCGGTGATCCCGATGTCGACGATCGCGTTCAGGCGGACCTGCTCGAGGATCGATCCGAGAAGGGCCATCGGCCCGAGTGTAGCATCGCTCCGGGACCCGCCCGGACCTCCGCCGGCCCGGTCCGCACGCGCCCGGACGTCAGGCGCAGACCGCTGCGAGCCGCGGATCGTCCGGGAAGCGCGCGGCCGCGAGGTAGCACAGGCGGGCTCGCGTCGCCCCGTCGCCGGTCAGCTGTGCGAGCCGGCCGAGCAGGACGAGCTTGTCGGCGGCCGGGCCGCGCCAGCCGCGGTCGAGGTACAGCTCCGCGAGCAGCAGATGGATGTCGGGATCCGAAGGCAGGATCGCGAGCGCCTGGTAGCAGGCGTCCATCGCCGCGTGGAACTGGCCCACCGCGCGATGGCCGTTGGCGGCGATGAGCGCGCGGCGGCGGGCCTCGTCGAGATCGCCGGCCTGGAGGGCCTCCTCGACGGCCAGGGTCAGCAGCGCGGGGTCGGGCGCCTTCGGAACCGCCGGGGTGGCGCTGCCCGCTTCGTCGTGACCGGTGTCCGGCGCGACGTCGGCCGAGCGCCTTGGAACGAGGCCCGGGCCGGTGTCGAGGACGCCGAGCGCTCGCTCCAGGGCCTGCGCCGAGGCGTCGCCGGGGGTGTCCCGCAACCGGGCCGCGAGGTCCTCGACCTGTCGGCGACGGCCGCGCGACTCGGCCAGTTCGAGCGAGCGGCGAGCCACGTCGCATGCATCAGCCAGGCGCCCGTCCCGCTCGAGGATCTGGGCCAAGCGGTCGAGCGTGTCCGCAGCCTCCGAGCGCCGGCCGAGCGCCGCGAGGACGTCGGCCCGACCGTGCATCGCCCCTTCGTCGGCCGGGGCACGCT
>JADGQI010000161.1 GCA_017881905.1 Chloroflexota bacterium | reverse complement strand
GTCGGCATCGGCCGGCCGTCGACGGCGGCGAACAGCGTCTGGGCGAAGGCCGCGATCGCGTCGGCCTGGGCATCGGCTCCGTTGAGCACCTGGTTCTCGACCTGGAACGTCACCAGGCGATGGCCGCCCTGGATCTCGATCGCGAGCTCGCCGAGCTGGATCCGGTTCCAGCGCAGGACCCTGGCGGCGGTCCGTGGTCCTTCCCCCGGCACCGCCACGCGGACGTTCGCCTGGATGAGGCCGCTCGGGGTCGGCACGTAGATCAGGTACCGGGCGGCGGGATCGTCGCCCCACGAGACCCAGCATTCGGGATCCGGATCGGCACCGAGCGGGACGATGGCCTGTTCGATGACGGCGAGGACCTTCGGCGAGGTCGAATCCTTGAAGGGGGCTTTCACCCGCCATTCCGAGAGCCGCATCGGATCCTCCGCGGTCGTTTCGTCTACCAGCGATCGCCTGGCCACCCTCGACCGCGAGGCTAGCACACGGGGCGTGCGCTCGGGATCATGACATTCGGCCGTTGCGTCGTCGCGACCGGCCGATATCTTGTGGGCATGCATATCCGACGAGGGTTCCTTGGCTGGGGCGTCTTCCTGATCCTGGCGGGCGCGGTCCCCCTCCTGGTGCGGTCCGGCTACCTGACGGACGACCAGATCAGCCACATCTGGGCGCTCTGGCCGTTGATCATCATCGGCATCGGCGTCGGCCTGATCCTGCGCCGGAGCCGGCTCGAATTCGTCGGCGGCCTGATCGTTGCGGCGACGGTCGGACTCATGGCCGGCGGCGTGCTCAGCCTGGGCTCGGTGCCGCTCTCGACCGGCATCTGCGGGTCGCAGACCGGCACGGTCGCGTTCCCCGCGCGCGACGGCTCGTTCGCGGGATCCGCTTCCCTGGACCTCCAGTTGAACTGCGGAACCGTCAACGTCTCGGTCGTGCCCGGCTCGGCCTGGCACGTCGAGGGCCTGGACGCCGACGGCGTCGGACCCGTCATCAAGGCCAGCGATTCGGCCCTCAGCGTCCGATCGCGCAACGACGCGTCGGGGGCGTTCTGGATGTTCGGGCCGCGCGACACATGGCGGGTGACCCTGCCCGATGCGGCACGGCTCGACGTCGATCTCCAGCTCAACGCCGGACAGTCGACCGTGGACCTCGGCGGCGCGGCGGTGGGTCGGTTCGGCCTCGAGCTGAACGCGGGTTCCGCGACGGTCAACCTCGGGTCGATCAAGGACATCGGGGACCTCGATATCAGCCTCAATGCGGGCTCGCTGGGGCTGACCCTGCCGAACCGGTCGACGTCCGGCTCGATCAAGGTCAACGCGGGGTCCGTCAACCTGTGCGCCCCGGCCGGCGCGGCGCTTCGCCTGCGCACGGGTGAGAACATCGTCGGGAGCTACTCCTACGACGGCCACGGCCTGGTCAAGAACGGTTCGACCTGGACGACGCCCGGGTTCGACACGGCCGCGGTGCGGATCGACCTGCAGACGTCGGCCAACGCCGGCTCCTTCACGCTCGATCCGGAGGGTGGGTGTGACTGAGCGGCTCTACCGATCTCGCGAGGACCGGATGCTCGCCGGCGTCGCTGGCGGCGTGGCGGACATGCTGGACGCCGACCCATCGATCATCCGCGTCCTGTGGGTGGTGCTGATCTTCCTGACCGGCGGGCTCGCCCTGCTCGTCTACATCGTCATGGCGATCGTCATCCCCGAACGACCGTTCGGACTCGAGCAGCGGGGGTCGGCGCCGGCTGGGCCAGCCGGCACGCCGCCGACAGCCGGACAGGTCCCCGGGGGCAGCTGGATCGCGCCCGACGGGTCGATCGTCCCGATCGCCGCCGCGCCATCGCACGGCTCGCGTCATCGCGATCCCGTCGATCGGTCGCGCGGCGGGCTGGTCATCGGGATGTTCCTCATCGTGATCGGTGGCCTGTTCCTTCTCCGCCAGTTCGTCCCGGCATCCGACATGGGCCTGGTCTGGCCGCTCGTCGCGATCGGCCTGGGTGTCGCGCTCGTCATCGTCGCGATCACACCGACCCGCCACTCGGGCTGACCGGCCGGTCCCGTACGATGGGGCCGTGGATCTTTCCTCCGCCTCCGGACTGACGACAGTCGCGGGCGCCGGCGTCGTGGCCGGCCTGCTCCTCCTGGCCCGCGGGATGAACGACTACCGGTCTCTGCTGCGCGTCTCCGGCACCTCGACGTCCACGATCGGGTCGCTTGCCGCGGGAGAGGTGCGGGTCAGTGGGACCGTGGTCGCCGCCGAACTGACCCTCGTCTCGCTCCTCCAGAGCAAGCCATGCGTCTACTACCGCTCGACCATCCGGAGCGCCGGCAAGGGCTCGTCCGGGGGCACCGGCGTGACGGAGGAGCGCTCCGTCGGCTTCGAGGTCCGCGACGCGACCGGGACGATCCGCGTGTTCCCGCGCGACGCAGGGTTCGATGCCCCGGTCCGATTCGAAGGAGAGACCGGGCTGATGGGCGACGAACCGCCCGGCCTGGAGATCCGCACCGAGGGAGCGACGCGGACGACGGAGGTCGACCGGGAGGCGGCCGCCGCAGCGCTCCTCGAGGTCCGCGAACCCGATGCCTGGACTCTCCGGGCGGGGCTGCCGGATGGCGGCGGGCGGAGGGCCTATCGCGAGATGCGGCTCGAGCCCGGCGATCCGGTGACCATCCTCGGTCGCGCGCTGCCGTTCTCCGACCTGTCCGATCCTGCCGGTGCCGATGTCGGCGTCGGGTCGACGCCGGGCGCGGACGATCCCGAGGTGGCAGCCGATCTCGCCGCCGCGTCCGCCGCTGGCAGCCTTGCGGACGACCCCACGGCGGCCTGGGGCAACGCCGCGATCCCAGGTTTCGGGATCGGTCGGCCGGTCACGCCACCCCGCATCGATCCCGACGCGAACCCGCTGCCTCTCGCGACTCCCGAGGCGGCAGCCCAAGCCGAGCGGACCTTCACGATCGCTCCAGAGGCGCTGGTGCTCGCGGCTTCGGACGAGGTTCGGCTGCTGATCGCGTTCGGGGTCCCCGGCGACGTCGTCGAGCGTCGGCAGTCGGGCTTCATCGTCGGGCTGCTGGGGGCGATCCTGGCGATCGCGTCGGCGATGGTCTTCGCCGTCAGTCTCGGCGGCGGGCTCGCCCGGTGAGCCCGCCTGCGATCGCGGCACTGTTCGCGGTCGGGCTCGTCCTGATCGTCGGCGGCTTCATCGTGCTAGCAAGTTACAACGCGATCGTGGCTCTCAGCCTCCGGATCGACAAGGCGTGGGCCAATATCGGCGTCGTCCTCAAGCAACGGCACGACCAACTGCCTGAACTGGTCGCCGCCGTCCGCGGGTTGATGGCCTACGAGCGGGACGTCCTGACCCGCGTCACCGAACTCCGCGCCGCCTACACGCCGACGGCGCCCATTCACGACCAGGCTGCCACGTCTGAGGCGACCAGCGCCGCGATCCGGACGCTGTTCGCGGTCGTCGAGCGCTATCCGGAGATCACGTCCGCCGGCAACGTCCTCGACCTGCAGCAACAGATCGAGCGCCTCGAGGGGATGATCGCCGACCGCCGCGAGCTCTACAACGACCAGGTCTATCGCTACAACACGCGGATCGCGCAGGTGCCGGGCGCGCTACTCGCGCCGATCTTCGGTTGGCGACCGCGTGTGTCGTTCGCGGCGGATCCGGCGGAGACCGTCCGCCCCGACACGGACCTCGGGGCGACGTGATCATCCCCACCACCGCGACCAGCGAGACGGCCGAGCGCCGCCGGCCCGACCTGTGGCTCGTCCGTCACGGCGAGACCGAATGGGCGAAGCTCGGGCGTCATACCGGCCGGACCGACGTGCCCCTGACGGAGGTCGGCCGGGCGCAGGCTGTCAGCCTCGGGCGCCGGTTGGATGGCCACACGTTCGGTCTCGTCCTGACGAGTCCCCTGTCGCGGGCGGCCGACACCGCGGCGCTCGCTGGCTTCGGCGCCGTGTCGATCAAAGACCCCGATCTCCAGGAGTGGGACTACGGGGCGCTTGAGGGTCGCTTGACGGCGGACATCCGGGCGGACATCCCGGGCTGGACGATCTGGACGGGCCCGTGGCCCGGCGGCGAGACGATCGACCAGGTGGCCATCCGTGCCGACCGGGTCGTCGCCCGCGTTCGAGCCGCGGACGGCGACGTCCTTGTCTTTGCGCACGGACACCTGCTCCGGGTCCTCGCGGCACGCTGGCTCGGATCGCCTCCGACATCGGGCGCGCTCTTCGCGCTCGGGACCGCGACGATCTCGGTGCTTGGCTGGGAAAGGGACGACCCGGTGGTCGAGCACTGGAACGAGGACTGCCCACTGGCGTGAGTGCGCGACCGGGCGGTCTCCCGCGCGAAGGAGGATCTGGCTCCGGCGGTAGGATTCGAACCTACGACATGGCGGTTAACAGCCGCCCGCTCTACCACTGAGCTACGCCGGAGCGGAAGACGCCGGGACTCGGGCACGCCCGAGATCGCGAGCGTCACGGGCGCCAGGTCGGCGCCGGGCGACAGGATAGCACGGGACCCCAGGCCGCTACGGCGTCTCGATCGGGCTGTCCGACCGGTTCCCCCACTCCTCCCAGGACCCGGCGTAGCTCCGGACCTCGTCGTAGCCCGCCAGCTCGTGGAGCACGAACCAGACGAGCGCCGCCCGTACGCCACCCTGGCAGTACGTTGCGCGGATCGCCGTCGGGTCCGCGCCGCTTGCCTGGACCAGCGAGACCATCTCGGCGACGTCGCGGAACGTGCCCTCGTCGGTCAGGAGATCCACGAAACACCGCTGCCGTGCGCCCGGGATGTGGCCGCCGCGCTTCGCCCGCAGGTCCGTGCCGACCCATTCCGCCGCCGTCCGAACGTCGAGGATCCGGGTCGGCCCGCCGTCCTTGGCAGCTTCGCGACTCCAGGCCAGCACCTGGTCGAACGTAGCGATGAGCGAGTCGTCGCGTTCACCGAGCGTGACAGGCACGCGCAGGGCGTCGGCAAGGTCGGGCTCCGGGACATCGGTC
>JADGQI010000006.1 GCA_017881905.1 Chloroflexota bacterium | reverse complement strand
GCCACGGGACCCGCGAGCTCCAGCTCCAGGTCGGCGTGAGCCAGGTCCTCATCCTGTGCGCCTTCATGTTCGGGTTCATCCTCGCAGCGACCGCGGCGTTCCTGGCGGCACCCGCGATCGCCGGCGACATCGAGTCCGGCGTCCTCCTGGCGATGCTCGCCCGGCCGCTCGGGCGGGGGACGTTCGTCGTGGGGAGGTGGCTCGGCCTGGCGATCGTGGTCGGGATCTACGGGGCCGTGGCCGGCCTGCTGGAGATCGGAGCGATGAAGCTGGCGTCGGGCTACGGGCCACCGGACCCGGCGGGGGCGGTCGGCGGGTTGGCAGCGCAGGCGGTCGTCGTCCTGAGCGTCACCCTCCTGCTCAGCAGTCGCCTGCCGGCGATCGCCAGCGGCGCCATCGCCGTCGTCCTGTTCGGCCTGGCCTGGGGCGTCGGCGTGCTCGGCGGGGTCGGGGCGGCGCTCGGGGTCGGATCGCTCGAGACCGTGAGCTCGCTGGCCCGCATCGTGTTCCCGTCCGACGGCCTGTGGCGAGCGACGATCTTCGCGCTCGAACCGTCGGCCGTCATCGCGGCGATCAGCGCCGACCGGTCGGCCGAGATCCTCCAGGCCAACCCGTTCTTCGCCGCGACGGGCCCGAGCCCCGCCTACCTCGCCTGGTGCCTCGCATGGGTCGCCGGGATCGTCGGACTGACCGTCGTGTCGTTCTCCCGCCGGGAGCTGTAGCGCCGGTCCTTCACGCTCTGCACGCGTGCGCTGGACACGTTCGCGGACGACGCCCTGGTCCGGGGTGCCGGTGGCCCGTATTCCCCATGGTGCGGAGCGCTGGAGTGTGGGAAGGTCTCACCCTCGTGAATACACCGTCCGCCCACCGGCCCCGACCGGATCGGCTCCTCCGCGTGCTCGGCGCGACCGTCCTCGCCGTGGCCGCGGTCCTGCCGCTCGGCACAGCCGTGGCACCGGCCGCGGCCGCTGTGACGCCCAGGGTCGACCCGAAGGTGGTCATCGTCGTCGGGCCCGTCGGATCGTTCGACGCCCACTACAAGGCCGACGGGGATGCGCTCGCCAAGGTCGCCCGGGAGTACACCCGGAACGTCGTGCTGATCAAGACGCCGAGGGCCACCTGGCCGGCCGTGAAGGCGGCCGCGCAGGGCGCGTCGATCTTCGTCTATCTCGGGCATGGCAACGGCTGGCCCTCGAGGTACCGCGATGCCCTGTGGCCGTTCACCCAGAACGGCCTGGGGCTGGACCCGACGACCGGCGCGGACGGCACGGCTCATGTCTACTACGGCGAGAATCAGGTCGCCTCGGACATCCGCCTCGCGCCGAACGCGGTCGTGCTGCTGTTCCACCTGTGCTACGCCTCGGGCAACACCGAACCCGGGCTGCCGACCGGGACCCTGGCCGACAAGAAAGCACGGGTGGACAACTACGGCGCCGGATTCTTCGCGGCCGGGGCGCGGGCCGTCATCGCGGACGCCTACCACCCGAACGTGACCTATATCCGGCGACTGTTCACGTCGACGACCGGGATGAACAAGCTGTTCCACGACGTCCCGAGCTATCACGGGCACGACATCGCGTTCGACTCGTTCCGCACGACCGGGGCCAAGATCGTGATGGATCCGACGAGCGTGGCCAACGGTCCGTACTACCACTCGATCGTGTACGACCCGGGGCTCACCGCGGCGCAGGTCACCCGGACGGCCTACCGGCCGACCGACACGGTCCCCACAGCCCTGGTCGTCCCGGGCGCGGCGACCACGGCGGGCACCGTCGACCTGTCGACCGATCCGCTGCTGACTGAGCCAGCCGCCACCCTGGACCCCGGCGCCCGGCTCCGCATCCTGTCCGAGGCGCCCGCCCTCGCCGACGGGTCACGGGTCGTCGAGGTCCGGACGCTCGACGGTGCGGCCACGGGCTTCATCCGGGCCGACGCGCTCCTGCCGGCCGACAGCACGCCGGCCAAGCTGTATGACGACGACCCGCCGGGAGCGCTGATCGGCCCGAACGGCGACTACGTGTTCGATACGTTCCATGTCATCGTCCGCGCCTCCGAGCCGCTCGACGGGACGATCACGATCCGCAACGCCGCCGGCGACACGGTCAAGACGCTGACCGCGTCGGACGCCTGGTCCGTGTTCGACTGGGACCTGCGTGGGACCGGAGGCGCGGTCGTGCCCGACGGCCACTACACGTGGTCGTACCGGGGGGCCGAGCCGTGGGGCAACAACGCCGTCCCCTTCACCCGCTCCGGGGCGTTCGATCTGGATGCGACCGACCCGGCGACGACCGCGACCGCCTCGGGCACGCTCCATCCGACCGGCTGGTACACCACGACCGCGACCGTCAAGCTCGCCGGGCGCGACGCCGCCAGCGGGATGCGCGCGACGTACTACCGGCTCGACGGGGGCGCGAAGACCCGCTACACGACGCCGATCGCGATCGCCCGCTCGGGTGACCACGCCCTCGCGTACTGGTCGGTCGACAGGGCCGGGAACGTCGAGTCGACCCGGACGCTGGAGGTCAAGGTCGACGTGACCGCGCCCGTGACGAAGGCCACGCTGTCCGGCCCGGTCGGGGAGGCTGGCTTCTACCGGGACGACGTCACGGTCGGGCTCGACCCGAGCGACGCGCAGAGCGGTGTCGCTTCGAGCGAGATCGCCGTCGACGGCGCCGCCCTGGCGCCGTATGGGGGCCCGGTCGTGGTGGGCGGCGACGGGGTCCATCACGTCTCGTTCCGTTCGACCGACCTGACCGGCCGGACGGAGACGACGAAGACGGTCACGTTCGCGATCGACCGAGCGGCGCCGTCGATCGGGGCGCCCGGCGCGGTCCAGACCGGGACCGCCCAGTTCTCCCCGAATGGGGACGGGATCGCCGACACGGTTTCCGTCAGCCACGCGATCACCGAAGCGGGGGCCGTTCGCCTCGTCGTGACGCCGGCCGCCGGTGGGGCTCCGATCCGGACCGTCACGATCCCGGTCGCGAAGGCGGGTCCGGGTACGATCGTCTGGGACGGCCGGGCCGACGGCGGGAGCACGGTCCCGGACGGTGACTACACGCTGACCCTGACCGCCCTCGATCGAGCGCGGAACGTGGGCACGAGCCAGAGCGCGGACATCGCTGTCTTCGGCGCCTTCGTCGGGCTCGCTCCGTCGCCGGCCCGGTTCTACCCACAGGACGGCGACGCGATCGCCCGGCAGTCGGTGGCGGCGTTCCGCCTGGCCGCGGCAGCCGACATCCGCCTGACGGTCAGCAACGCCGCGGGGACCGTGGTCCGGACGATCACCGGGTCGTACCCGGCGGGCCCGGTCTCGATCGGCTGGGACGGCCGCGGCGACGGCGGCGCGTTCGTTCCGCAGGGCCTCTACCGGGTGGCGGTCACCGCCACCGTCGGCACGCGGCACGAGACGCACGCCGTGGGTGTGCGCGCCGCCGCGTTCGAGCTCCGGCCGTCACTCACGTCCGTGCGGCGCGGGGCGCGGCTGACGCTGGAGGTGGCGACGAGCGAGCCGCTCGGCGCGGCCCCGAAGCTGTCCGTCCGCCAGCCCGGCCTGGCCGTCTACGCGGTCAAGCTGACGAAGATCGGAACGTCGACGTACCGAGCGTCCTGGCTGCTGAAGACCGGTGGTCGCGCCGGCAAGCTGGCGCTGTTGGTCTCGGGGACCGATCGATCCGGCGGCCGGAATGCCACCGCCCTGAGCCTGCACGTCCGATGAGGTCGAGTGCCGGCGGTCACCGTTCGCCGGCCGGGTCGCCCTAGGACCGGGCGCGGTACCAGGCGATGCCGCCCAGGTACGCGAACCCGAACAGCCCTCCCATCAACGCATACGGCATGGCGTCGCCACCCTGGTACTGCGTGACGAGGAACGCCGCGACCAGCGCCACCGCGAGCACCTGCGCCGCGACCGACAGTGCCCGCAGATTGATCGTGTCCCAACGCTCGTCGCGTGGCATCCCGGAGAGCAGGCTCGCGACATCCGAGCGCGACTGGAGCGCCACGAGCACGATCGCGTAGCCCGCGACGATCACGAATGAGACCGCCGCCTGCGCCGGGCTCGCGTTCGGACCGAGCAGCGAGGCCGCGATCAGCAGGCCGAGGACGAGCGCGACGGCCGGCACGAGCCATCTAGTCATGCTCTTGATCATGGAACAACTCCTCGATGGGCCGGCCGAAGTACCTCGCGATCGCGAACGCGAGCGGCAGCGACGGCAGGTAGCGTCCGGTCTCGATCGCATTGATGGTCTGGCGCGACACGTGGAGCGCCTCCGCGAGCTGGCCCTGGCTGAGCACTCGTCGTTCACGAAGGATCCGGACGTCGTTCGTCATCGCCTGTAAAGGTAACTTGTCAAGCTCGGCGTGTCAAGGGGCCTTGACAGCCACCGAGTCCACCGACCGCGCTCCTGGCGCTGTCCGGCCTCGAGACCCTCCTCGAGACCGGCGACCCGCTGGCCATCGGCTGAGGTCCGGCGGCCCCCGGGCGCCGCCGGACGGACGACCCGTGGCGCTATCCTCCGGCGATGGATCTCGGGTTCGAGCCGGGCCTGGCGCGCTGCGCCTGGGCGGGAGCGGATGGACCGCGCCCGGACGCCCTCATGGTGGCCTACCACGACGTCGAGTGGGGGACGCCGGTCACGGGCGACATCGAGCTGTTCGAACGGCTCGCGCTCGAGAGCTTCCAGGCCGGGCTGTCGTGGTCGACGATCCTGCGCAAGCGCAAGGCCTTCCGGGCCGCCTTCCGCGGGTTCGACCCGGCGGTCGTCGCCGGATTCGGCGCCGAGGACCGCGACCGCCTGATGGCGGACGCCGGGATCGTCCGGAACCGGGCGAAGATCGACGCGACCATCGGCAATGCCGACCGATTCCTGGCGGTCGTAGCCGAGCGGGGTTCGTTCGCAACGTATCTCCGCGATTCCGTGCCCGGTCCGCCGGCCCCGCTGCCGCGCGGGTCCGTTCCGGGCGGGATCCCGGCCCGCATCGCGGCCTCCGACGCCCTGTCCGCCGACCTCCGCAGGCGCGGCTTCGGCTTCGTCGGCTCGACGATCGTCTACGCGTTCATGCAGAGCGTCGGCCTGGTCGACGACCATCTGCCGGGCTGCTTCCGCTACCGCGGCTGAGCCGTGCGTGACGGTCCGGCGGACGGCTCAGCCCGGATCGGCTCCATGTCGGCCGAGCCCGGCACGGTAGCCGATCAGTGCGGCCTCGACACGACTGCCCACGCCGAGCTTGGACAGGATCGATGTCATGTAGTGCTTCACGGTCTTCTCCGCCAGTCCCATCCGAAGTCCCACCTCCGAATTGCTGAGACCCTCCGTCACCAGGTCGAGCACGGCGCGTTCGCGATCGGTGAGGTCGGCCAGCGGGTCGGTCGGTGCCTCCTCGTGACGGTTCAATGCCGCCCAAGCCACGGCCGAGCTCACGTAGCGCTCACCGCGCGCCACACGACGAAGGATCGAGACCAGCTCGCGCCCGGCGACGCCCTTCAGGACGTAGCCCGACGCCCCGGCTTCGATCGCCGCGACGAGATCGTCCTCGTCCTCCGACACCGTCAGCATCACCACGCTCGTCGTCGGACTCGCGGTCCGGGCCTCGGCGGCTGCAGTGATGCCACCACCCGGCATCGTGACGTCGAACAGGGCAAGGTCCGGCCGGAGATCGCGGACCAGCCGAACGGCCTCTCGGGCGATCGACGCCTCGCCCACGACGTCGAGTCCGGCGGATCTCAGCGTGTTCACGACCCCCTCTCGGTAGAGCGGATGATCGTCGGCGACGACGACCCTGAGTGGATCGGTCATCCTGGCGCTCCGTCGGCGATGGGGAGGGTGAGGCGGACCACGCTCCCCGGGCCGTCAGCCCGTCGGGAGATCGCGAACGAGCCGCCGAGGAGCTCGGCACGCTCCCGCATGCCGGCCACCCCGAGCGCCTCGATGCGGACGGTGTCCGCATCGAACCCGGGACCACGGTCGGATACCTCCAGGAGGACGCCGCCGGGCGACGAGGACAGCGTGACCGCCACGTCCGTGCCCGCGGCATGGCGGGTCGCATTGGAGAGGGCCTCCTGGAGGACACGGTAGATCGCGATCTTCGTGACGACCGGCACCGATGACGGTACGTCCGCCACCGTCAGCGAGACCGACGTGCCGGTGCGCCGCTCGTGCTCGCGGACGGCGCGGCCCGCCACGTCCGCGAGCAGCAGGTCGTCGAACGCGGGTGATCGGAGTCCGGCGGCGATCGAGCGAACATCGTCGAGGGCGCTCCCGACCGCCTCCGAGACCGGCTCTGCGCCGTCGAGTTCGTCGAGGCGGAGGAGCGCGAGCGACATGGTCTGGGCCGGTCCATCGTGGAGATCGCTGCCGATCCTGCGGAGACCGCTCTCATTGAGCGCGGTGGTCCGCTCGGCGGACCGCTGGAGCCGACCGTGGAGCGACGCGTTCTGGTCGAGCAGCCGCGACAGCTCGGCGACGCGATCGCGCAGGGATCGCTGCTGCCGATCGATCGTGTCGCTGCCCTGCTTCACGATGCCGGCGAGAAGCAGATAGGAGACGATCGCGGCGAGCGCCAGGATGGTCCACGAACCCATGCGTGCCGAGGCGACCTCGGCGTCGATCTCGTCCGGGAGCTGATAGAACTCAGTGACCCCGATGACCCGGGGCCCGCCCCGCTCGCGGACCGGCACATAGGTCTCGACCAGTCGCGACCAACGCTCGCGCTCGTACGCGTTCTCCGGGCCGCTGAGGTCGCTGATGTCGGTCGACACGACCCCCGCGATGGCGCTTGCCAGCTCTCCTTCCGGCTCGAACCGTCGCCCGATCAGCTCGCGGTTCGGCGAGTAGGCGATCACGCCATCGGTCGTCCAGACCCGGAACGACACGATCCGTTCACCGAGCTGGGTGTTCGACAAGAGGTGATCGAGGGCGTCGACGTTCGCAGGGGGCAGCGTCCCGGAGGTCGAGATGCCCTCGACCTGCGGCGCGACGAAGCTGTCGATGTAGAGGGCCGTGACCGCCGCGGTCCGGTCGAGCACGCCCTTCTCCAGCTGCAGACCGACCCACGCGCCCACGGCGACCGTGGCCACCAGGACGACCACGAGATTCGCCAGAAGGAAGCGGCGCGCGAGCGACATCTCGCGGACGCGAGATGTCGAGCCCACAGCCCCTGGGATGGCGGACGTCACATCGCTCCGAGTCAGACCAAGGTCTGAAGGGTTTCAGCCCCGTGGTCCGTTGCGGCCCGACTCGGGCGGCCGCAGTCTCGTGTCAGCGAACCCATCCGACCAACCATCCCAGCTTGGAGAACCCCGATGAACAAGATCCGGCTCACTCTCGTGCTCGCGGTGGCCGCCCTGGCCGTCACCGTCGGCTACAACGTCGCGAGCCCGTCCGATGGAGCGAACGCTTCGAACAGCTTCCTGTTGGTGCGCGAGCTCCAGGCCGGCGACGACCACGGTACCAGCCCGACGATCGAGCCCGGCGACGACAGGGGCGCCAGCGCGACGGCCGAGCCCGGCGACGACAAGGGCGGCACCTCGAAGGGCGCCAGCGCGACGGCCGAGCCCGGCGACGACAAGGGCGGCTCCTCGAAGGGCGCCAGCGCGACGGCCGAGCCCGGCGACGACAAGGGCGGCACCTCGAAGGGCGGCCACGGCGGTGACGACAAGAGCGGTGACGACCACGGCAGCCACGGCGGCAGTGACCACTGATCGCTGATCCGCGATCGACGGCGGCTTCGCGACGGGCGAGGCCGCCGTCCTTCCATGTCCGGCGGCGATCCTACGGGATGGGCGAGGTCGAGACGAGCGTGCTCCACATGAAGGGGTCGGCCGCCGGCGTCTCCGCGTTGAACACGTCGCGGAAGACCTCGCCGGAGACGGTCTTGGTCCCGAGGCTGCCGGTGAGCGTGACGCTCACGAGTCGCCCGGACACCCCGACGTCGGACAGGTCGAGACCGCTGATGGCGCCGACGTTCGTCCGGGGGTCGGCGCCGAAGACCGCCGAGAGCTGGACGAGGGTGTAGGCCGCGGTCTGCCACTCGGCGCGCGGGGCCGCGGCGTCATAGGGCGTGCCGTCGGGGGCGCGATCGGGTGATCCGCGAAGGTAGGACACCGGCCCCGCGACGATCTTTCCGGTGGCCGTCGTGAAGACGTTCTCGTTGTCCTCAGTGGCGCCACCGCCGGTCGAATGGAACAGGGTGTTGGCGAAGGCGGTGCCGCTCCGAAGGACCTGCCCGGCGGTCGCGGTCACGACGGCGGTCGTCGCCGCCTTCTCGCCGAGCGAGCCACGGTAGACCTGCGACCGCGAGTCGTCGTAGACGTCGGAGAACCCGGTCTTCGGGTGGAGGCGCCGGGCGGCGTAGCTCCGGGCGGCGATCGCCTGGGCGCGCAGCGCCTCGGTCGGCCAGGTCGAGGGCATCTCCGCCGGGACCACGCCACGAAGGTAGAGATCGAGCTCGGTCTCGTTGATCGCGTCGATCCCGGATGCGGTCGAGCGGAGCCGGATCGTGCCCCGGTAGCGATCGTACGAGCCCGGCTTCGACCAGACCTGGACGCGCCCACCGGCGACCGCGCCGGCCCGCACGCGGACGGTGGTCCCGGCCATCCGGTCGAGGAGGAGCTTCCCGGCGACGTCGCGGACGATCAGGTGCGTCCCCGTCGCGGTCTTCGTGACCCGGAGCTGAGCGTCCCGGGGGAAGGTCCCGGTCACGCCGTCGATGGTCCACGGCCCGCCCCGCCCGTAGATCCGGAGCGGAGCCGCCGCGGTCGGCTTGAACGCGTGGAGGACGAGGATCCGGACCGGGCGCTTCGGATCGGTCAGGCCGGGCGTCGTGCCCTGGTAGTAGTGCGCCAGGATCGTCGCGGCGTCCTCGCCGGCGAGCGCCCTGCCCCGGGCCCCGTACTGGGACATCCCGACGCCGTGGCCGTAGCCGCGACCGTAGAACACGATCGGCTGGGTCGGGGGATCCGGCACCGCCGCCGACGCGAGCGGCACCGACGACAGGACGAGGCCGACCAGCGCGACGACCGTGGCGAGGGTCGTTCGCAGGGCGGCATGCGGCGCGCGCACGGGTCGGTGGAGGTGTCCCTGGTCGGGCACGGACAAGGCGATCTCTCCTGTCGGGAGGCTACCACCATGGACCGGCCCGCTCTCGACCGACACCACCCGACGGGACCACGCCGGTCGACCCGAAACGCCTATGGACACCCCCGGCCCGGTGTAGCCTGTCCGCCGTGGATGCCCTGCGAACCGAGGCGCTGACCAAGCACTACGGCCGACCGCACCGCCGTCGGATGCCCGCAGGCCCGTACGTGCGGGCGCTGACGGACCTGTCGATCGCCGTCAAGGGCGGCGAGATCTTCGGGTTCCTCGGTCCGAACGGCGCCGGCAAGAGCACGACGATCCGGCTGCTCCTCGGCTATCTCCACGCCACATCGGGCCGCGCCGAGGTGCTCGGGCTCGATACCGCGACGTCGTCCGTCGAGATCCGCGGACGGGTCGGCTACCTGCCGGGTGGGATCGCGCTGTACGACGGGATGACCGGCCTGGACCTGCTCGACTACCTCGGCCAGCTCTACGGACGGACGCCCGTCCGGCGTCGGGAGCTGCTCGACCGGCTCGAGCTGTCCGACCGGACGCTGCGCCGGCAGGTCCGCGACTACTCGCGCGGGATGCGCCAGAAGGTCGGGATCGTCCAGGCCCTCCAGCACGACCCCGAGCTGGCGATCCTCGACGAGCCGACCGAGGGGTTGGATCCCCTGATGCAGCGGGCCTTCTACGACGTCCTCGACGAGCTCCGCGCGGCCGGGCGGACGATCTTCTTCTCGTCGCACGTCCTGTCCGAGGTCGAGCGGGTGTGCGACCGGGTCGCGATCATCCGCGCCGGACGGTTGGTCGCCCTCGAGGATGTCGCGGCCCTGCTCGCGCGTCGCAAGCGTCACGTCGAGCTCCGGTTCCGCGGCTCGGCGCCGGAGCTCACCGCCGTCCCGGGCGTCACTGGGATCGCCATCCACGACAGCCTGCTCACCTGCCAGCTCGAGGGGGACGTCGGGCCGTTCCTGGCGGCCTTGGCGGGCACGACCGTCGCGGACCTGACTATCGAACCGGCCCACCTGGAGGAGGCGTTCCTCGAGTTCTACGAAGGCGAGGGCTACGACGAGGGCATCCAACACGGCGAGGAACCGCCGCACGGCCCGGACGAGGTGCAGGCCGCGGGCTTGGCGCCGACCGACGGACTCACGACCGACGAACCGACGGCCGTTGAACCCACGACCGACGAGTCGCCTGCTGGCGAGCCCGCGGCTGACGAACCCGTGGCTGACGAACCGCCCGCCGTCGCGGAGACGGGCGCGGCATGAGCCTTCGGCTGTTCCGACGGACGTGGGCGGCGCAGCGGCTCAAGCTCGTCGCCGTGTCGGTCGGTCTGCTCATCTGGGCGACGCTGATGCCCCTCGTCTACGAGGCGTTCAAGGAGCAGATCCAGATCCTGCTCGGATCGGGCTCGCAGTTCGCCCAGTTCGCCCAGTTCGCCCAGTTCGGCGGCGGAGACCTGTTCAGCCTGCCGGGCGCGATCGCCGTCGGGTTCATCCACCCGATCGCCGTCGCCCTGTCGCTCGTCTTCGCGCTCGGGTTCGCGGTCGCCGCCGTCGCCGGCGAACGCCAGCGCGGGACGCTCGAGGTCCTGCTCGCCCGGCCCCTCTCACGGCGACGGATCTACGGGACATTCCTAGTGGCGACGATCGTCTTCGTGGCCATCGCCATCGCCGCCCAGGTCCTCGGGACCATCATCGGGGCCGCCCTCGGCGGGGCGATGGGGGAGCTTCGACCCGACCGCCTGGCGGTGATGTGGCTGAACGGCGTCCTGGTGTTCGGCGCGTTCGGGGCGGTGTCGCTGGCCGCCTCGGTCTCGTTCGATCGGCTCGGGCCGGCGTTGGGCCTGAGCCTCGCGTTCGTCCTGATCTCCTACTTCCTCGAGATCATCGGCTCGCTGTGGACCGCCGCCAAGGGTCTCCAGCCGTACTCGCTGTTCCACTACCTCGATCCACGCGGCGCGCTGAACGGGACGACGACGATCGCGGACTGGCTCGTCCCGATCGCGGTGATGGGCGTGGCGATCCTTGTCGCCCTGGCGGTCTTCCCGCGACGCGACCTGGCGGCGCCGAGCTGATCCGCTCGTCGTGCGTCAGCGGACCTCGAGGATCCGGAACCGCAGACGACCCGACGGGACGATCGCCTCGACCTCGTCGCCGACGGCCCCGCCGAGCAGGGCGGCCCCGATCGGCGAGCTGGATGAGATCCGCCCGGCGGCCGGGTTCGCCTCGGTCGGCCCGACCAGGCTGAACGTCTCCTCCTCGCCGTGGGGACCCTCGACGAGCAGGGTCGAGCCGAGGCGCGCCCGCCCGCCGTCGACCCCTTCCTCGATCAGCTCGACATGGCGCAGCAGATCCTCGATGGCGCGGATGCGTCCCTCGGCGAAGGACTGCTCCCGGCGGGCCTCGTGGTAATCCGAATTCTCCTTGAGGTCGCCGAGCTCCCTCGCCGACACGATCCGGGCGACGATGGCCGGCCGGGTCACCGTGGTCAGCTCGAGCAGCTCGGCCTCGAGCGCGGCCACACCGTCGGCCGACAATCGGGTCGGGGCCTTGGGCACCTTGCCGGCCGATGCGGCAGCTGCCGCCGGGCGGGGCGAGGGCGTCGTCCGCGGTCGGGCGGCCGCGGGTCGGGACGCCGATGCCGACTTGAGCGCCGTCCGCGAGCGCAGGACCCCGCTCGCCCCGGTCGGATCGGCCCGGCCCTGGCGGGCGCGCTGATCCGCCGCCGCGCGTCGCTGCGCGTCGGTGACCGGCTCCGGTTCCTCCTCTGCCAGGAGCGCGCCAGAGATCCCGTGCGCCTTGCGGACCTTGTCGGCGGTCTGCAGGTTGGCGAACGGGAGGACCACCGACGGGTCGTGAAGTCGGGTTGCGGTGTCGGGCGGGACGCCGGCGGCGAACGCATCGAACAGGGCGTCCTCGTACTCCTCGGGTGCGTCGGTCTCGGACCACCAGATCCGGAAGCGGTCCAGGCCGGTCAGCGCCTTGAGCCAATATCCGCCCGCATGGGGCTTGCGTTCGCCCAGGACGGTCCGTTGGAATGCCGCGACCCGCTTCCCGATCGAGACGGCCGACATCCCGATGTACACCACGGGCTGATCCGGGAGCCAGAACCCATGGAGCCGGGCGGCCAGCTCGCGGCCGGTCGGCCGGGCGCCGTCGACCGTCAACGTGGGGACCCGCTCGATCCACAGCCCGATCGCGTTGAAGTCGATCGGGGCGGCGACCGGCGGCTGGGGCAGCTCGACGAGATAGACCCCGGGCCGGTTCGACCGGACCGGGGTCCCCCAGGTCGCTGGGCCGTCGGCCATCAGGCCGATCGATCGGAGGAGCTCGGCGGCGCCGGGGGCGGCGGTGCGTTCGGGTGCGCGGGCCTCGTCAGGCAGCGTCGACCTCCCCGGTGGCGACGCGATACACGCCCCAGCCGATGATCCCGCCGACGACCGGCCCGACGATGTAGATCCACAGGTCGTTGAGGTTCCCCCCGACGACCGCCGAGGCGATCGACCGGGCCGGGTTGACCGACGAGCCGGTGAACGGCACGAGCGCGAAGTGGATGACCAGCAGGGTCAGCGGGATGGCGAATGCGGCCTGCGTCGGCGCCTTCTTGGTCGACACCAGGATCACCAGCAGGAAGAACGCCGTGAACAACGTCTCGAGGAGCAGGGCCTTGACGGTGTCGACGCCGTTCCCGGGCTGGGTGATCGTCTCGGCGACGGCGGCCTGGCTGAAGACGACGAGGATGACCACGGCGGCCGCGATGCCACCGATGAGCTGCGACACGATGTAGCCGACGCCGGTCATGGCGTCCAGGCGCTTGTCGATGACGGCCGCGACGGTCACCGCCGGGTTGAAGTGGCCGCCGGAGACTCCGCCGAAGATCTGGATCGCGACAAATAGCCCGAACCCGAACCCGAAAGCGATCACGACGAGGTCGCCGCCGGGGTAGAACGCCTTCTGCGACAGGATCGCCATGAACCCGATCGTGAAGAAGGTGAACGTCCCGAGCAGCTCGGCCAGGAGTTTCTTGGTGTCCACGACTCGCATCCCTCCGCTGGGTCTCGCCGCGGCCGTGATGGGCTGCCGGGCGACCCCTAGTCTAGCGGCAGGCCGTGGGGACCCGGCGGTTCCGGCGTGGTGGAGGGGCGTGCCGCAGGTCACGCCGTCATCCGGCGGGCCCGTGATGTGGCTCTCGTATGATCGGCCCATGGATCGGGTCGTCCGGGTCGGGAAGCGAGGATGAGCGGGCGCGGCACCCCGGCGTCCGACGTCGTCCGGCGGGCCGGCGTGGCCCACACGATCCACGAGTTCGAGCGCGACGACGCAGCAGGGCGAGGGGATCGCCGGCCGTCGTGGGGGCTCGAGGCGGCGGCCGCGCTCGGCGTCTCGCCCGGGCGGGTGTTCAAGACGCTCGTGGCGAAGGTCGATGAGACCCGGCCGGTGATGGGCGTGGTCCCGGTCGACGCGGAGCTCGACCTGAAGGCCCTGGCAGCCGCCGTCGGCGGTCGACGGGCGGCGCTGGCAGATGCCGCCGAGGCGGAGCGAGCGACCGGCTATCGGGTCGGCGGGATCAGTCCGCTCGGCGGACGTCGCCGGCTGCCGACGGTCATCGACGTGAGCGCCCTCGAGCCTGCCACGATCTTCGTCAGCGGAGGTCGGCGCGGCCTCGACCTCGAGCTGGCCGGGTCGGACCTCGTCGCGCTCACCGGGGCGACCGTCGGGCCGATCGCACGCCGCGCCTGATCCGTGGACAGGGTCGGCGGCGGTTCGGCCGTATCATCTCGGCGATGTCGCGTCGGACGCTGATCGGGCCGCTCGCTCTGGCCGCGGCCATCGCCGTCGGCCTGTTCGTGGTCAGCGGGGGGCCGGGGGTCGGGTCTCCGGTGGCCTCATCCGGCCCGGGCGCGAGCCCGTCGCCGGGCCTGGCGGGCGCCACGCTCGACCCGGGCGCGACGTCGAGCCGGAGCCCGTCTCCCGTCACCCCGAGCCCCACCGGGACCCAGCCGACGCCCTCCGTTCCGGCGAGGTCGCCGGGACCCACGCCCTCGTCATCAGGCACGCCCGGAGCGTCCCCCGCGACCTCCGCCGTCGCCCATCCGCTCGCCGCGCGGCTCCAGAAGACGTTGGATCGGTTCGCCGCGGCCCACCGGCTACCCGGCGCCAGCGTCACGATCACCTGGCCGGACGGCCGGACATGGACCGGGACCACCGGCCTGGCCGACGTCAAGACGGGGCGCAAGGTGACCCCCGACACCGCCTTCGCGATCGCTAGCATGAGCAAGACGTTCACCGCGGCGTTGATCCTCAGCCTGGTCGACGACGGCAAGCTCAGCCTCGACACCAAGGTCGCGACGATCCTGCCGGCGGTCCGCCTCGGGACACCGGGCGTGCCGATCCCGCCCGGCGTGACGGTCAGGATGCTGCTCGACCACACGAGCGGGCTGGCCGACTTCTTCTTCGGCAAGGGGATCGACGCCGCCCTGCTCGCCCGACGTGGCGCGACCTGGACCGCGGATCAGGCGCTCGCCTACGTCGGAAAGCCGCTCGGCAAGCCCGGGCGGACGTGGCATTACTCGAACACGAACTACCTCCTCCTGGGGCTGCTCGCTGAGAAGGTGGTCGGGAAGCCGTTCGCGTCCCAGATCCGGGATCGGTTCCTCGACCCGCTCAAGCTCGACGGGGCCTACGTCCAGGTGGCCGAGAAGCCGCCGGGTCCGACCGCCCAGGGCTACTACTACACCGGGTACAGCCTCGCCGAGGTGCCCAAGGGTCTGGCCGATTCGCGTCGGACGGTCGTGCCGTTCACGTCGGTCATCACGGCGGCGGGGTCGGCCGGTGATGTCGCAGCGACGTCGGCGGATCTGGCCGCCTGGGCGCGCGCCCTGTACGGCGGCGCCGTCCTCCGGCCCGAGACGCTGGCCGCGGCGGTCGCTGACGCGAAGAAGACCGCGAGATACCACCCGTACGTGCCGTACGGTCTCGGTGTCCAGGTGACGAAGATCGGCGATCGCGTCGCGCTCGGCCACAGCGGCCGGTTCATCGGGGTCCGGGGCGAGCTCCGCTACCTGCCCGCCGACGGCCTGGCGATCGCGATCGTCGCCAACCAGAACGGGGTCGACACGCGGCCACTGGTCGCCAAGCTCATCTCGCTCGCGCTGCCGACACCGTAGCGTCGGCCATCGGGCCAGCGGGCGTCAGCCCCGCCGGCTCCCCGTCCGCGTCCGGATCGGCTTGTGGTGGGCGTGATGGCGCGGACCGTCGCCTCCCGCTGCGCCGTCGCGGCTGCCGAACCCGCGGATCGGTCGCGGCACGACCGAGCGATCGGGCTCGAAGCCCTCGGCGACGCGGAACGGGATCGCGTGCTTGAGGAGGCGCTGGACGCCCTTCAGCAGCTCGACCTCGTCGACCGTGACCAGGGAGATCGCGATGCCGGTCGATCCGGCCCGTCCGGTCCGGCCGATCCGATGGATGTAGTCCTGGGGCTCGAAGGGAAGCTCGAAGTTGACGACGTAGGGAAGCTCCTCGATGTCGAGACCGCGGGAAGCGACGTCGGTCGCCACCAGGCAGGTCACCTCGCCCCGCTTGAAGTCCTCGAGGGCACGAGTCCGCTCCGGCTGGCTTCGATCCGAATGGATGGCGATCGCGGCGACGCCGCGACGATCGAGGTAGGAGGCGAGACGGCTCGCGGCCAGCTTGGTCCGGGTGAAGATGAGCACCTGCTCCATCTTGTCCCGCCGGATGAGGTGGATGAGGAGGTCCTCCTTGCGGTCCCGATCGACCGGGTAGAGGACCTGCTCGACGCCCTCGGCGGCGGTGTTCCGGGCGGCGACCTCGACCGTGGCCGGATCGTTCAGGAACTCCTGCGCGAGCCGGCGGATCTCCTCGGAGAACGTCGCGCTGAACAGCAGGTTCTGGCGCTTGGCCGGGAGCAGGGCGACGATCTTGCGGATGTCCGGGATGAACCCCATGTCGAGCATCCGGTCCGCCTCGTCGAGGACGAGGATCTCGACCTGGGTGAGGTTGACCGTGCGCTGGCCGACGTGGTCCATCAATCGCCCCGGCGTCGCGACGAGGATCTCGATCCCCGAGCGGAGCGCCTTGATCTGCGGGTCGATCGGGATCCCACCGTAGACCACGGCCGAGCGGAGCGGGACGTGCCGACCGTAGGCGCCGACGCTCTCCGCGATCTGCATCGCCAGCTCGCGGGTCGGGGTCACCATCAGCGCCCGGACGGGATGGCGCGCGGGCGAGAAGCTGGTGTTGGCGTGGACCTTCAGCCGCTCGAGGATCGGCAGGGTGAACGCCGCGGTCTTGCCGGTCCCGGTCTGGGCGGCGGCGAGCAGGTCCCGACCCGCGAGCACGAGCGGGATGGCTTCTTCCTGGATGGGGGTGGGTTCGGTATAGCCTTCCTCGGCGACGGCGCGGAGGATGTCGGCCGAGAGGCCGAGGTGGTCGAACGTCAAGCAGGGCTCCTGTGGCCCGTCGGGCCTGGGCCGTTGCGGGCGGATCGGTACGGTCGGGACGCGGATCGGGCCTGGTCTGCCCCGGCACCCCCGGTGAGCGGAGGCGGCGCGTCGTCTCGCGCGGAGCATAGCGGAAACGGAATCGAAGAGCGCCGGAGCGGTGAGGCCCCGGCGCTCTCTGATCCCCCCGAGCCCGTTCGACGATGACGAGTCACCATCGACGGGCCCGGAGGATAGGCGCCATCGCGCCGTCCGACGAGGGGTTGACGGCCTTGCCGGGCACCTTGCGGTGCATCCTGGCACCGGAGCGTGAGGTGGTTCGGGGCGTTCCGGCCGGGTCCAGGTCGGTCCGGTGGGGTCGTCCGGACCCATGACCTCCGGTCGTCGCGACCGCGGATCGTCGGGTCGCGTCGCCGACGGATCGTCGGGCGCTCAGCGCGGGATCGCCAGCCCCTCGCCGGGGCGCAGGACGCGGATGGCGACGTCCGGGGCGAGCCCCCGCGCGGCCTCCCGGAACTCCCGCCCCGGCAGTCGCAGGCGGTCCGGCTTGACTCGATCGAGTGTCTTCGGCCAGAACGTGCCCCAGTGGACCGGCACGGCGAGCCGCGGACGGAGCAGGGTCAGCGCCTCGGCCGCCATCCTCGGGTCCATGTGCCCGCCGCGCAGGTTCGGTCCCCAGCCCCAGACCGGGACCAGGGCGAGGTCGAGATCGCCGAGGTCGGCCATCTCCGGGTAGATCGCGGTGTCGCCGGCGAAGTAGACCCGGTGGTGCCCGTCGCTCACGACGAACCCGAGCGCCGGCGCCGTCGGGCCGAACGGGGGACGGAAGCCGCTGTGGTCGGCCCGGACGATCTCGATCGTCACCGGACCATGGGTCGTGCGCTGTCCCGGCGAGAACTCGTCGACGTCGCGGTGGCCGGCGGACCGGAAGATGCCGCCCGAGCCGGCAGGCACGATCAGCCGGGGATCGCCGAGCCGTCGGAGCGACGGCAGGTCGAGATGGTCCTGGTGGAGATGGCTGATCAGGACGACATCGATCCCCTCGATCAGGGCATGGGCGACCGGAGCGGCCTTCCGGTCGAGCGGTCCGATCCGTTCGCGGATCGCGGGGTCGGTCAGGACCGTGACACCGCCGAGCTCGATCCTGATCGTGGCGTGACCGAGCCAGTCGACCTTCGCGTCCATCACCGCGAGTATGCCGGAGCCGGCGGCACACGACCGCGGGCATGGTCCGGACGGCGACCGCTGGCCCCAGCCTGGGATTACCATGCCGGCATGACGACCACGACCGCTGCCGACCGCCTCTACTTCACCGGCGACGACGACGCCGACCGCCTGCTGATCGCCGAGCCGCTCGCCCTCCTGATCGGGTTCGCGCTCGACCAGCAGGTGACCGTCCAGAAAGCGTTCAGCGGGCCACTCGAGCTCAAGCGCCGGATCGGCGGGCTCGACGCGGCCAGGATCGCCGAGATGGGACCGGAGGTCCTCGACGAGGTGTTCCGACGACCTCCGGCGCTCCACCGGTTCCCGAGCTCGATGGCCGCCAAGACGCAGGCCCTGTGCGCCGCCATCGCGGCCGACTATGGCAACGATGCGGCCCGGGTCTGGACCGAAGCTCGCGACGGCAAGGATCTCGAGAAGCGGCTGCTCGGGCTGCCCGGCTTCGGAGCGATGAAGGCCAAGTCGATGATCGAGATCGTCGGGCTGCGACTCGGCGTCCGTCCGCCCGGGTGGGAGGATGTCCGCCCGACCCATCCGACCCTCGGCGGCGTCGATTCGCCGGAGGCGCTCGCGCGCTACCAAGAGGGCAAGCGGGCCTACAAGGCCTCCCTCAAGGCCAAAGGCGGCTGACCTCCCGGGCACCGGCGGTGCCCGGCCGCACCCGTCCGCTTGACCGGTCCCGACCGCGGGCACACCATGCCCGGGCTCATGGATGGACAGGCCGCACTCCGCCGAGTCGCTGCGGGGCTGATCGTCGTCGCGGCGATCGGCGCGCTGGCGGGCTGCTCGGACACCTCGGGCGTCGGATCCGTGGCCGGTCGCCCGGCTGGTTCGGTCGGGCCGACCGGCGCCGTCCCGAGCGACGGGACCGTGGTGCGCGTCGGCTCGTCGCCCGCCGCGACCGACGGCGGCGAGGCCGGTGGCCCGTCCGAAGCGCCGGGATCGGCGGCCGGATCGCCTGGATCGGGTCCCGCCTCGGCATCGTCGACGCCATCGATACCGATCCCGACGGCGGTTCCTTCTCCGGCCGCCTCCCCGCCGCCGACGCCCGCCCCGGCGCTGGTCCCGCCGCCAACGAACGGTCCGTTCAGCATGGATCTCTTCCGGAAGGGCGACTTCGTCGGTGAGAAGACGCCGATCTGGTGCGCGCCGGCCGCCCTCCAGACGATGATCAACATCATGTCGCCCGGCGCCGACACGACCCGCAAGACGCAGAAGCTCCTGCACTCGATCGCCCGCAGGCTCGGTCCGGCGCCCGACAAGGGTTCCGAGCCGGAAGGCGAGGCTCGCACGCTCACCTCACTCGGCTACGGGAAGTACCGCGTGCTGGTGACCAGGACCCGCACGCAGGCGATCCACGCCGCCGCGACCGCCATCCGGCTGACCGGCCGACCCGCCGCGCTGCTCGTCTGGCGCGGTGCCCACAACTGGGTCATGTCGGGCTTCCGGTCCACGGCCGACCCGGCGCTCGGTGGGGACTTCCGAGTGACCGACCTCCGGATCGAGGACGTCTGGTATCCGCGGATCAGCAGCATCTGGGGGGAGTCGCGCCCGCCGGACGTCCTCGTCCCGGCTCGCCTGATGCCCGAGGATTACCTGCCCTGGCGTCGACCGACCGGACGCTACCCAGGCAAGGACGGCCGGTTCGTGCTCATCGTCCCGGTGGCTCGCTGAGGCGGCGATCGTCCCGGACGACCGAGCCGCCCTTCATCACGAGGGTCGGGGCCTGGAGCGCGGCCAGCCCGGTCCCGTCAGCCGCCTCGAACGGGTCACCGGGCACCGCGAGCAGATCGGCATAGTGCCCGACCGACAGGGTCCCGACCCGATCGGCCCAGCCCATCATCTCGGCGGCGACGACGGTCGCCGCCCGGACGGCACCGAGCGGGGTCATCCCGTGATGGACCATGAGCGGCAGCTGGATCGCGTTCGTCCCGTGCGGGTAGACCCCGGAATCGGTCCCGAAGGCGATCCGGACGCCGGCCGCGACGGCCTTCCGGAAGCCGAGGCGCTGCGCCTCGGTCGTCTCGTCGTTCTTGCGCATGGTCTCGGCGGGCCAGCTGCCGCGGAGCCCTTCGGCCGCGATCCAATCGCCGTTGTAGATGTCGGCGACGAGGTATGTCCCGTGCTCGGCCATGAGCGCGATCGCTTCGTCGTCCATCAGCGACCCGTGCTCGATGGAGCGGACCCCCGCCCGGACCGCCAGCTTGATCCCCTCGGCACCGTGGGCATGGGCCGCGACGTACCGTCCGCGGGCGGTGGCGGCCTCGACCGCCGCCTCGAGCATCGGGCGATCCAGCTCGACCTGGCCCGGCTCGGTCCCGCGGGTCAGCACCGCACCCGTGGCCAGGACCTTGATCAGGTCCGCGCCCCGATCGCAGATGGCGTCCACCACCCGACGGACATCCGCTGGGGTCTGGACGAGGCCGAACCGCATCTCCGGCGGCACTTCGGAGCCGGGCAGCCCGGTGACCTCGCCGGCGCCCCCGGGGACCGTGACGTACGCCCCGGCCCCCTGCATCCGCGGACCGACCACGAGCCCGTCCTCGATCGCGTCGCGCAGCTCGAGGTCGAGGAACGCCCGGAAGGTGCCGACATCGCGCACGCTGGTCACCCCGGCCCGGAGCGTCACCGTCGCGTTGCGAACGCCGACCAGGATCTCCCGCTCGGCGGTCATCCCGATCGCCGGGACGTCCGCGTACTCGAGATCGCCGATCAGGTGGCTGTGCCCGTCGATCAGCCCGGGCATCACCGTATGGCCGGTCAGGTCGATCAGCTCGGCGCCATCCGGGATCGGCGAGTCGCCCGGCACGATCGCCTCGACCCGCTCGGCCCGGATCAAGAGGACCACGTCGGGCAGCAGGGCCCCGGCGACGACGTCGACGAGCCGGCCCGCGCGGACGGCGACGATGGGGGAGTGGGCGAGTCCGGCGACCGTCATCGTTCGGCCAGCCTAGCGCGACGACGCCGTCCTCGCGTGCAGCGCCGGGCTCGGATGCGGCGCCGGCTTCCGGTTCGGTCGGTCGCAGGCGGCCCGCCTGACGGCCGACGCGTCCCGCGCTACGATGATTGCACACGCAACGATGAGCACCAGGAGCCCCAGGATATGGACCCAGCGATCCGCCACGAGTTCGACCACGGCCGAACGATCGACCTCACCACGACGGGCCGGAAGACGGGCCGGCCGCGCCGGATCGAGATCGTCTTCCACAACTTCGATGGCCGGATCTACATCTCCGGGATGCCGCACTCGCGACGTCGGAGCTGGCTCGCCAACATCGAAGCGGATCCCGAGGTCACGGTCCACCTCAAGGGGTCGGTGACGGCGGATGTGCCGGCGACCGCTCGGGAGATCAGCGATCCCGTCGAGCGTCGGACCGTCCTTGAGCGCGTCGCTCGAGTCTGGCGTCGCACGGACGTCGACAGGATGGTCGCCGAGAGCCCGTTGATCGAGCTGACGATCCCCGGCCTCGCTCTGGCCACGCCCGCCTGACGGTCAGCGGCGTTCGAGGACTAGGGTCCGGAAGAGATGGTCGAGGGTCGACGCCGGGTCCTCGGTCAGGCCGGTGTGGACCTCCGACGGCTGGACGACCGTGCTGCTCGGTGCGACGAGCCAGTGGAATCGCTCGGGCCGGCTGAGTCGGGCGATCGGCCCGGCGGCGGGGTCGCCGGCACAGATGCGCGGGATCGCCTCGAGATGCGCCGAGACCTCGCTTGGGTCGCAATCCGGGGCGAGCGCTCGGAGCAGTGCGACATCGAGCTCGACGCGCCCCGCGAGGAAGCGCCGAGGCCGCGAGTGCAGGACGATCCCGGCGTTGATCGACTCGCCCCGCTCGACCCGCGGGACGACCCGGACGATCGCATACTCGAACGGACTACGCGTGGCGGCGGGCACGTTCGGCCTCCTCGACGAACGCGCGGGGAGCGGCCAGCCGCGTCAGCAGGTAGTCGACGTAGGCGCGCCGTTCGCCGGCGGCGTCCGACCCCAGCCACGCCTCCGGGATCGCCTCGACGATCGAGCCGAGCACATCCTCGGTGATCCTCGGAGCCAGCCGGGAGTCGGCCTGCACGATCGACGCCGCATGCGGCAGCAGGACGTGATCGGCGATCCGCTCGAACGGACGGCGGGCGTGCTCGGCCGGATCGCGCCAGGTGTGCTGGACGTACAGCGCAGCGCCGTGGTCGATCAGCCACAAGCGGCCGTGCCAGACGAGCAGGTTGACGTTCTTCGCGGTCCGATCGACGTTCGTGATGAACGCGTCGAACCAGACGACGTCGGCAGCCAGGTCCGGGTCGGGCAGGTCCATCCCGGGCGGGGTCCCGGCGGCAGGGTCGAACGCCAGCGAGCCCGGCAGGAAGTCGAGACCGAGATTGAGCCCGGCGCTGCGGACGAGCAGGTCCTGGATCTCCTGGTGCGGCTCGGCCTTGCCGAGCGCGGCGTCGAGCCCGACCAGGACGATCTCCGGCACCGGTAGCCCGAGGGCGCGACCGATCTCGCCGCCGACGAGCTCGGCGATGAGCGCCTTGGGCCCCTGCCCGGCAGCGCGGAACTTGACCACGTACAGCCCGTCGTCGTCGGCCTCGACCAGACCGGGCAGCGAGCCGCCTTCGCGCAGAGCGGTCACGTAGCGCGTCGCCGTGACGCTCCGGATCGGCAGGCCGGTGATCAGCGCAGGTGACATGGCTGAGAGCGTAGCCGAGCACCGCGGCCGGCGATCAGGGATTGCCGCTGAACGTATCGCAGCCGTTCGGATCGCCGTGGTCGTAGCCGGTCGTGAACCACTTCTGGCGCTGGGCGGACGAGCCGTGCGTCCACGACTCCGGGTTTACCCCGCCCTGCGTCTGCTGCTGGATCCGGTCGTCGCCGACGGCGGCCGCCGCATCGAGCGCCTGGCCGACCTGGGCCGTGGTGATCGGCTCGAGGAATCCCGTCGTCGCCGCGTTGTGAGCCCACACGCCGGCGAAGCAGTCGGCCTGGAGCTCGGTCCGGACCGACCGACCGGTCGCCCCCGCCTGGCTCGAATCCCCGGTCAGGGTGCCGGCCAGGTCCTGGACGTGGTGGCCGTACTCGTGGGCCAGGACGTAGGCCTCCGCCAGCGGGCCGCCCTGCGCCCCGAACTTCGTGTGCAGATCGCTGAAGAACCCGAGGTCGATGTAGACGTACCCGTCGCTCGGGCAGTAGAACGGGCCGGATGCGGCGCTGGCGAACCCGCAGCCGGTGTTGATCTGGTCGGTGAAGAAGCGCGTCCGAGCGGGCCGGTAGTGGCTCCCGCCGGCCGCGAACTCGTCCGTCCAGTAGGCCTGGATGCTGTTGATGTAGCCGACGATCCGGCAGTCCTCCCTGGCGTTCGCATCCGCGCCGGTCGTGCATTCGCTGGCGAGCAAGGTGCTCGCCGGCCCGGCGTCGCCGCCGTCCCCGATCACCTGCCCCGACAGCGCGCCGAGGTCGCCGGGCGAGCCGCCCAGGAGGATGAACGCGATGACCAGGACGAGACCGAGGCCGCCTCCTCCGCCGATGGCCACACCGCGACCGCCGACCCGCCGGCCGCGCACGTCCTCGACCTGCGACGGGTCGAGCGAGGCCCCTGGCCGGAACGTCATCGGGATCCCTCCTGCGGTCTGCGCAAGTATGCCCGCTGGATCGCCCTCGTGGACGCGCCGAAACCGGCAAGAAACATGACAGTTCCTGGCAGGTACGAGACCTATCGTGGTGGCATCACCGAACCGGTCGAACGACCGCCGACCAGGAGGGCCCCGTCACGATGCACGACCTCGATCTCGCCCGCCTCATCCACGCCGACCGCGAGCGGGAGATCGCCCGCGACCGACGCGCTCGCGCGGCCCGACAGGCGCAGGCGGACGACCGGACCGAGACGTTCGTTCCCGAGCCGTCGACCCGACCGGGCCGCCTGACCCACGCACTTCGCTTCACCCCCGATCCGCGCCGGGGGAGCTGACCCGACGCGGTCCGGGGTTCCCTCAGGTCGCTCGGTCCGCTTCTCCCGGCGGACCGTAGCGATCGAGGGTCGCCCGGGCGATCGCCACCAGCCGGTCGCGCACCTCGACCGGCTCGATCACCTCGAGCTCGGGACCCACACTGAGGAGCAGCCCCGGCGCCTCGGCGGGCCAGTCGAGGCGAAGTCGGAGGTGGCGCCAGCCCACCGGATCGTCCACGAACAGGTCCTCGGCGGCGTCGACCGCGCGATCCCCGACGGCCGACCGAAGTCGGCTGATCCGGTCCGGTTGGATCCGGACCGTCACTTCGATCCGCGGCGTCTCGCGTTCGTACGCCGCGCTCGACTCCGCCCACCACGTGGCGAGATCGAACCCGTCGGGTCGATCGAAGCGTTCGTCGAGCATGGACGCCGCGGAGACCCGACCGATCCGGTAGGTCCGGATCGAGCCCTCGGTCGCGGCGACGAGATACCAGACCCCGGCCTTGAGGACGAGCCCGAGCGGCTCGACGCGGCGCTGGACCGTCCGGTCGCCACGCTCGTAGTCGATCGCGACCCGCTGGGTCTCCCAGACCGCTTCCGACAGGACCGGAAGGTGGGGGACCGGCTCGCCTGCCTGGAACCAGCCGCTGGCATCCAGGTGGAACCGCTCGACCAGTCGGGATGCGCGCGTCCGCAGCTCGGGAGGCAGGGCCGCCAGGACCTTGAGCCGGGCGGCGGTGACCACCGTCCCCAGCCCGAGCTCGGCGGCAGGGCCGGGCAGCCCGGACAGGAAGAGCGCCTCAGCCTCGTCGGGGGTCATCCCGGTCAGGCGGGTGCGATACCCGTCGACGAGCCGGATCCCGCCGTGCGGCCCGCGGTCGGCGTAGATCGGAACTCCGGCCTCGCTGAGCGCTTCCACGTCCCGATGGACCGTGCGGACCGAGACCTCGAGCTCCTCGGCCAGCTCGCCGGCCGTCATCCGGCTCCGCGTCTGAAGCAGGAGGAGCAGCTGGACAAGGCGGGAGGCGCGCACCAGGTCAGGATAGCGTCGTACATGACGCTTTGTGACATGTACATGACGTATGATCCGCGGATGGACGATGTGCACGATCCGGGGCCGGACCTCGCCCGGAGCCGGGGCGAGGCCGTCGAGGCGGCGGCGGCCGATCCGATCCCCGTCGCCGGCGGTGGCTCGGTCCGGATCGGGACGGCGTCCTGGACGGACCCCACGATGATCGCGCCCGGCGTGTTCTACCCTCGCGGCGCGGATACGGCCGAGGAACGCCTTCACCACTACGCGTCGACCTTCCCGGTCGTCGAGGTCGACGCGACGTACTACGCGCTGCCCGCAGCCCGGACCGCCGAGCTGTGGGTGGACCGGACGCCGCCCGACTTCACCTTCGACATCAAGGCGCACGCCCTGATGACCGGGCAAGGGACCGAGACCAAACGACTGCCGAAGGTCATCCGTGACGAGCTGACCGACGCGCTCCGGGCCAAGCCGCGGATCTACGCCAAGGATCTTCAGCCGCCCCTCCTGGACCTCGTCTGGACGATGTTCCGCGAGGGCCTGGCGCCGCTCGAGGAACGTGGACAGCTAGGGTCGATCCTGCTCCAGTACCCGAGCTGGGTCTTCCCCTCGTCCGAGAACCGGGCGGTCATCGAGCAGGCGGTCGAGCGGCTCGACGGCTGGCGCTGCGCGGTCGAGTTCCGCCACGGGTCGTGGCTGAACGAGAAGAACGCCGAGCGGACGATCCGGTTCCTGTCGGACCGCGGCATCGCCTTCGTCATGGTCGACGAGCCCCAGGGATTCCGGAGCAGCGTCCCGCCGGTCACCGCGGTGACCTCGAAGGACCTGGCGATCGTCCGCTTCCACGGGCGCAACGCCCGGACCTGGGAGGCGAAGGGGATCACCCCGGCCGAGCGGTTCCGCTACCTCTACTCACGGGACGAGCTCCGCGAGTGGGTCCCCCGGATCCGCCAGGCCGCCTCGGAGGCGCGGGAGACCCACGTCCTGATGAACAACTGCTATGCGAACTACGGGACGACGAACGCGCGCGAGCTCGCCAGCCTGCTCGAGGACCTCGGCGGCTAGGACGTCAGCCGGGTTGGAGCGCGCGGCCGACCGCGAGGTCGCCGCCGCCCGGATCGGGATGGGGTGCGAACAGGGCGCGGACGATCGGCACGGCGACCGGCCGGGCGGCCGTTGGATCTACGATCTGGACGTGATCGTGCAGCCCCGGCCGGCCGTCGATATCGACGATCACGCCGCCGCTGTCGGCGAGGGACCGGGTCGGGTCGTCGGTGACGACGTCCACACCGACGAGGCGGAGGCCGACGAGCATGGCGGCCCGGCGAGCCTCATCGACGAGGGCCGCTGAGACCTCGTCCATGACGGTGCGGTTGTCGGTCGGGGCGTTCTGATCCACGGCGGTCTTGACCGGCACGACCAGGCCGGCCTCGAGGACCGTCCGGAGGGTGCGTCCGCTGCGTTCGAGGGTGAACAGGCAGTCGAGGTCGACCTCGATCAGGCACAGCCCGGCCGAGCCGTGTCCGTCGATCCGGCGACGGTTCTCGGCCTCGATCAGCCGTCCGATCGTCGACCGCCCGTCGCCGGTGACCCGTGGCGGGAGCCGTTCGAGGATGTCGAGCAGGACGCCGTCGAGGAAGAGCAGGTGATAGACAACGCCCTCGCCGCGCGACCGGATGACGAGCTCGGGCGCCTGGCCGGCCGCCCGGACCATCGCGCGGACGAGCTGAGGCCGGGTCGTCACGCAGCTCGTCACCGCCGACCCGGTCATCAAGTCCACCGGCCCGACGACGCACGGACCGCCGATCCGGTCCAGGAACGCCTGGGCGAGGTCCAGCTGACCGAGTCGCACGGTGACCCGGTCCGGGACCGGGAGGCCATGGTCGCGCAGGAGCGCGTCGACGGCCGTCGTGTCGTGGACCCGCGCGAGGGCCGCCGGATCGTCGATCTCCAGGAGGTGGTCGGGGACCGTCACGGTGGCCCCGTCGAGCGTCAGAGCGAAGCGATCGCGATCGACCGATGCCAGGGTCGCTCCGAGCTCCGTCGCCGCGGCCGTCCAGAGCCCCTCGTCGACCCGTCGGCGCGGCCCGCTGCCGAGGACGCTCCAGCGGCGATCGGCGCCGAGCCCGCGCCACGCCTCGAGCAGGCCGATCGACCCCACGACGTCGATCCCGGCGACCAGCCGTCGGGCCGGTCGGCCGGCGGAGCGGAGCAGACCGAGGGCCATGACCTGGACTTCGGGGAAGTACTCCATCACGTTGAGCGACCGCCGCGTGAGCACGACGACGACGATCGACGCAAACCCGGCCAACACGAGCGACCACCAGCCGATCGCGGCGATCGACTGGACCAGCAGGAGCAGCGCCGCGCCGACGCCGACGACGAGATACGCCTCGACGGCCGGCCTGTACAGGAGTGGGATCCCGAGCTTCCGGCGGAGCTCGATCTGGAGCAGCAGGTTCTGGATGAGGAGCGTGAGGCAGCTCGACACCGCCGCGCCGAGCGCTCCGAAGCGGGGGATGAGCAGGAACCCGAGAGCGATGCTCAGCACGGCCGACACGCCGTTGGCCAGGACGACCGACCGGACGTGGCCGGCGGCGCTGAGCGACATGCTGTTGAAGCCGAGCGCCGCGTTGACGTAATACCCCAGCGACATGATCGCGAGGTAGGTGCCGGACGCCGCATATCGGGAACCGAACATGATCTCGGTCAGCGGGTCCGCCAGGGCGAAGGTCGCCGCGAAGATCGGGAACGTGATGACGGCGGTCCAGATCGCCGTCCGCCAGTACAGCTCGGTCAGGCCCGCCTCATCGTGCCGGGCGACGAGCCGCGACGCCACGGGTAGGTAGAGCACGGCGAAGCTTGACGCGACCAGCAGGTTCAGGGCCGCCGTCGGCTTGACGACCTGGAACGCGGCGACGTCATCGAGCCCGCCGAACGCCGTCAGCAGGACGAGCGGGAACGTGTTGAGCAGGAGCCAGACCGCGTCCGTGGTGAGCAGCGGGATCGAGAATCCGAGCACCTCGCGGGCCGGGACCTCCGGCCGGCTCCGCCGGAACTCACGGATGATCCCCCGGTCCGCGAGCAGCCGGATGAACAGGGCGCCGTACAGCAACAGCCCGATCACGCTGGCCGCGACGTAGCCGATCGCCAGTCCGGTCGCGTCGCCGTTGCCGGCCACCAGCAGGATCGCCACGACCAACCGGAGCCCCGGCCCCAGCACGTACCGGCGGAAGAAGATGGCGCGCGGCGCGGCGAAGACGGCGAACAGGTTGAGCAGGAGGTCGTCGAGCGCATCGACCGGGGCCAGGAAGATCAGGATCAGCAGGAGGCCGGTCGCCATCGGATCCGCCAGGCCGCTGCCGGAGATCGCATCGGGCACCAGGTGGACGACGATGATGAGCACCGCGCCCAGGCCGACGATGACCGCGATGTTGAGCAGGATCGTGCCCAGCATCCGCGGGTAGGCGCCCTGTTCGTCGTACATCGACACGAACCGGGTCGCCCCGCGGTGGAGCCCGAGGGTGATCGCGACCTCGGCGAGACCGACGATGGAGTACGCCAGGGCGAACGCGCCGAACCCGGTCGTCGAGAGGTGGCGGACGATGACGATCTGCGCCAGCAGATTGATGCCGATCGAGATCATCCGCCCCACGAGGAGCAGGCTCGACCCCCGGATCTGCCCGTGCGTGTCGCGCGCGACCTGCCGGCCCTGGGCGGACATCTACCGCGTCGCTCGCCTGACCGTCGCCCGGTGCACGATCGTCTCCCCTCGCCGTTCGGCCGCGGTCGCCCGACCGGACGCGCAGTGTATCAATCGCCACGCGCCACCCAGGCGAACTGGCCTCAGGACTTGACCTTCACCCGGTAGATGTAGGTGACGTCCCGCACCACCCCGTGGTCCGCGTCCGCGATGCCGGTGCTGACGACCAGGGCCCAGTCGCCGTGCGGCGGCGGATCGACGACGTACGTACCCGGCGAGGTGCCCGGCCGAACGGTGAGCGTGATCGGATCGGTCGGCGGCGTGTCCGAGCCCGCCGGGGCGTAGAAGGCACCGACACCGAACAGCGCGCCGGGGCCGTCGAGCGACAGCGTCATCGGCGCCTTCCCGTCGACGGACAGTGCAGCGTCGGGGACGTTCCATTCGCCGTCGGCCGAGCCGTCGTCGGTGCAGGTCGTGTAGTCCGACGAGAACGGGATGCCGTCGGCCTGATCGGCGCCACTCGTCAGCACGAGCGTGGGGATCGGACCCGGCGTGCCGGCGACTTTGGGTGGGCAAACGGGCGTCGGGTCGACGGCCTCCGTCGCGGTCGGGCTCGCCGTCGGCCGGTCGCAACGCCAGGCGACGGCGACATCCAGCGTCGCGGTGTCGGTCCGGCCACCGAGCGGCTGCTCGTAGCTCGTCTTGTCCTCGCCGACGGGCACGGGATCTGCAGGATCGATCGTCAGCTGCGTCGCCCGGACGACGAGCACGTCGCCGACGGGCACCGGGTCGGTCATCGTTCCCCCGGACGCGATGTAGCGGGCCCCATCCGCGCGCCGCAGCTCGGGCGATCGACCGGCGCTGATCTGCACGTCGACGTGCTCGCCGAGCAGCTCGGTCGGCTCGCCCGTCATGGCGGTGAAGGTCGCCCCCGGCGACGCGCCAGCCCAGTAGCACGCGCCCTGGCCGCTGGCCGTAGCCCGGCCGAACGCGCCATCCAACGCGATGGCATACGCGCCGGCCGACGCCCCACCCTCGAGGTCGCCGGTCGGGACGATCGCCGGGACGAGTGCACTGGCGACATCCTCGAGCGGGCCGCCGGCCGAGCCCGTCGTGGTGCCCGAGCCACCGGCGGCCGGGGTCGAGCCGGCCGGTGCGGACGCGACCGGTCGGGTGGTCGCCGTGCCCGATCCGCATCCCGCAAGGATCAGGAGAAGGAGGATCGCCAGCGCGACCGCCGAGCGCTTCATCAAGCTGCCGCCGGTCCGATCAATTCGGGAGGGTGCCTTGCCCGCCCGGAGCGCCACGATCGCGCAGGAACCGCTCGATCTCCGAGATGAGCTCGTCGCCCGCTGGGAGGCGTTCCTCGTCGACCATCGATTCGAGCCGTTCGACGTAGGCCCGGGTCGCCTCGTCGGCCCCGGTCGCCAGGTCGAGCCGCGTCCGGAGCTGGCGCGCCTCGTCCTCGAGCGGGCCGGGTGCGACGGAGACGCCGAGGTGCGTCTCGATCGCACGAAGGAGGGCGAGCGCGGCCACCGGGTACGGCCCCGAGACGTAGTGGGGGACCTGGGCGAAGTAGCCGAGTGCGGGCGTCCCTGCCGCAGCAAGCGTCATCTCCAGGACGGATACGGCCGCCGACGGGACGCGCAGGTTCCCCTGGGGTCCCGGTCGCACCCCGGCGCGGAGCAGGCCGGGCGCCGATTCGGTCCCGATGATCGGGACCGCCCGAGTGTGGGGCACGGCCGCCGGGATCGCGCCCATGCTGATCCACTCGACGATACCGAGGCGATCGACCAGCTCGACGACGTCCGCCGCGAACTCGCGCCAGCGGAAGTCGGGCTCCGCACCGGTCAGGATCAGCAGATCGCGCCCGTCGATGGTCGACCGTCGGAGGGTCAGCTCCGGCCAGGTGAGCTCGTTCAGGCGGCCGTCGAGGATGTCGAGGGTCGGGCGCCGCGCCCGATAGTCGAAGAGCAGGTCGGCGTCGAACGTCGCCACGACCGGGCCGTCGCCGGCCAGCAGCTCGGCAGCGGTGGTCGCCGACGAGCCGGAATCGACCCATCCGTCGAAGGCCGCGATGAGGGTCGGCGCCACCAGGTCGGACGGGGCGTCCAGGCGATACAGGCTCACCGCTCAAGGATAGGCGAGGATCGTCCGGATGGCGTCGGGTCGATCGCCGAGGATCGTCCCGGTCTCACCCGCCGTTTCGAGGTGTGAGCTCGCGCGACAGGACCTCGCCGTGGTCCACGACCCGGAACCCGAGCGCCTCGTAGAGGCGGAGCGCCCCGGTCGGGTTCTCGGCATCGACCCCGAGCATGGCCGTGTCGAGCCCCCGCTCACGGAGTCCGGCCATCGCGCTGACGATGAGCGCGCTCGCGACCCCGCGCTTCCGCCACGGTCGTCTGACGCTGATCTGGTCGAGCCAGCCGCGCTTCGTCCCGAGCTGGGCGTTCTCGGCACGGGGCACGGTGGTCACGATGACGCCGGCGACCTCATCGCCCTCCCAGGCGATCCGCCACAGCGACGTGTCGATGTCGGGGTACCCGAACATCCGCTCGAGGTCGTCGTCCGTCTGCTCGCGATACCCCCAGTGGTCCCGGAATGCCTCCGCCTCGGCGTCGAAGATCCGTCGATGGTCCGCCGGGGCGACCGGACGGATCTCGAGGCCGTCGGGCAGCGCCCGGTCCGGGATCGGGTCGGCGAGCGAGCGGGCCATCTCGGAGAAGTAGCGGATCGTCTCGTACCCATCGGCGTGCAGGAGCGCCCTGGTGCCGACCTGGCCCCCGAAGGTCCAGGCCTGCAGTCGCTTGGGCCCGACGGGCGGGTGGGTCGCCGCGATCGATCGCAGGCGGTCCTGCTCGGCGTGGAGGAGCGCTCGCCCGATCCCGCGCCGGCGGACGGAGGGGTCGACCTCGCCGCCGCTGACATAGGTGTACTGGCCGTCCCGGATCGACCAGCTCGCCCGCGCATACGCGACGATCCGTCGGTCGATCTCGGCCACGATGAGGTCCCGGGCCGTGTCCTCGTTGACCGCGTGGTCGAGCTCGTGCGCCAGGTCGTCCACGGTCATGAAGAAGTCGACGTTGTCGGCGCGATGGGCCGCCGTGATGACCTCGACCATGCCCGCCAAGTCCGACGAACCACGGAACCGGCGGAAGCGTAGGCCTGGAAGGCTCGGAGCCTCCGGGATCGTCATGCTGTCGTTGTGATCCCGTTCCGTCATGATCGCCCCCACTCGACCGGCCCCCGCGGTGTCCTCATGATGCCTCACCGCGGTCTCCCGGTGGCTGGACCGTCAGCCGGCGAACCGCCACGCGTCGACGTCGCGGACCGGTTCGAACCCGATCTCCTGGTAGATGTGGTTCGACGTCGGGTTGGCCAGGTCGGTGAACAGGAACACGAACCGTAGCCCGGCGTCGAGCTGGGCCTGGCTGACGCCGGCCACGCATGCCGAGGCGTATCCGCGCCCCCGTAGTCCCGGCGGGGTGTAGACCGGGCCGATGCGGATCCCGTGGGGCGTCCGCGAGTGGGCGCTCGCGAGCGAGACGGGGCCGTCGTCGTCCCACAGGTAGATGCCGCCGAGGGCGATCCGAAGGTCCACCAGGCGATGGTCGAGCGGCGGATTGTCGGACGGGAGTGCCTCGCGCACGAACGACTCTACCCAGTCGATGACGACCGTCCGATCATCGGGACCGGCCTGCCGCAGCCGACCCGACGGGACGGGTGGGCGGCGCACGACGCTCAGCCGGAAGATGCGCTCGGCGATCGCGAGCTCCGGCCGGCGCCCGGTCGGCCGACACCAGCGCTCGGCGAACGCCGCCGCGTGATCCTTGGGGCCGGTCACGCCCGGGAGGTCCAGTTCGGCCAGCGCGTCGGCCAAGACGGCGACCGCGTCCGCGTCGTCGACCTCGCTGAGGACCAGGTTATGCGGCGGCGTCCGGATCGCGACGAGAACGATCCGCTCGCCCGACCGCACGACGAGGAGGTCCGGCGGCTCGTCACCGGACCACGGACGATCGCGCAGGACCGTGCAGATCCCCAGCAGGAGGTTGTGCTCGGCCTCGCGCGCTTCGAGGAACCCGCCGGCGACGCCGAGGAACTCGTCGACGCTTCCGCACCGCTGGACCGCGATCATCGGATCCCGACGTCACGCGAGCTCGAGCCCGGCCGCGCGGGCATCCCGAGCGAGCGACTCGAGGGCGTCGTCGTCCGTGGCTGAACTGCGCACCAGGGCCATCACCCGGTCGACGCCGGTCTCCCGGTAGCCGCCGAGGAGGTCCACCCGCCGCTGCCCTTCGTCATGCGTGTATTCACTCCAGATATGGACGGACACCGCCAGGGAGGCCGGGTCTCGATCGAGCTCGCCGCACCGGGAGGCGATGATCGGCAGCGCCTCGACGACATCGTCGGGCAACATCCCGTCCAGGTTGAGCTCGTCGGCGTGGCGGGCGGCGAGGCGCCAGGTCACGTTCGGACCGTTGCCGCCGACCATGATCGGGACCCGCGGTCGCTGGATCGGCTTGGGGACGTTGATCGCATCGCGGACCGTGGCGTACGTCCCCTCGTAGGTCGCATGGTGGTGATCGTCGCCCGCCAGCATCCGGGTGATGACCTCGAGGTCGTCGTCGAGTCTGGCCAGCCGTTCACGGGTCTCCGGGAACCCGTAGCCGTAGGCCTCCCACTCGTCCTCCTTCCAGCCGGCGCCGATGCCGAGCTCCATGCGGCCGCCGCTGATCGTGTCGAGGGTCGAGATCATCTTGGCCGTCAGCGCCGGGTTGCGGAATGCGGTGCAGATGACGATGTGCCCGAGCCGTACCCGCGTGGTCAGGGCCGCCAGGGCGCTCAGCGACGTGAAGGACTCGAAGGTGATCTCGTCGGTCGGCCGGGGGATCGTGTGGAAGTGGTCGAACAGCCAGATCGACTCGAACCCCAACCGCTCGGCCTGGAGCGCGACCTGGGTCGTGCGCTGCCACGCCACGAGCGGATCCCAGCCGTCGTACTCGCCGACCCAACCCTGCGGGACGATCACGCCGATCCTCATCGGTCCCTCCGATGACGCCGATATCGAGCCGTCGCACCCGGGCCGACGACGGGTCCAGCGTCGGTCCCAAGGATAGGCCTATGCTCTGGCCAGGAGGACCATCCCATGACGATGACGGTCGGGCGGAACGAGCGACTGGCAGCCACCATCGCCCCGTTCCTGTCGTTCTTCGAGGGATCGATGGCGCGGTGGAACGGCGACCCGTCGATCGCGAACTTCGCGGTGGGCAATCCCCAGGAGATGCCGCTGCCGGGGTACATCGAGGCGCTGCGGGCGGCCCTGGTGCCGCAGGACAAGGACTGGTTCGCCTACAAACTGAGCGAGCCGAGGTCCCAGGCGGCGGTCGCCAGGGGCCTCACCGCCCGGACCGGGATCGACTGGGATCCCGCCGACGTCGCCATGACCAACGGTGGGTTCGCCGCCCTGGCCGTCACGATCCGCGCGATCGTGGAGCCGGGAGACGAGGTCGTGTTCGTCTCGCCGCCATGGTTCTTCTACGAGCTGCTCATCGCGGCCGCCGATGCGACCCCGGTCCGGGTCCGGTTCACGCCCCCCGCCTTCGACCTCGACACCGCGGCGATCGAGGCCGCCATCACCCCGCGCACCCGCGCCGTGTTGATCAACTCGCCGCACAACCCGACGGGCCGGATCTACCCGATCGAGGCCCTCCGCGAGCTCGGCGAGATGCTCGCGCGGCGGTCGGCTGGACGCGATCGCCAGATCGTCCTGATCTGCGACGAGCCGTACAACCGGATCGTCTTCGACGGGATCACCTTCCACAGCCCGGCCGAGGTCTATCCCAGCACGATCACCACCTACTCCTACGGCAAGACGCTGCTGGCTCCCGGGATGCGGATCGGTTACGTCACGTTCCCGCCGACGATGCCCCACCGCGAGGAGCTGCGGCAGGCGGTGATGCTGGCCCAGATGTCGACGGGGTACTCGTTCCCGAACGCGCTGCTCCAGCACGCGATCGAAGACCTCGAACGGTTGTCGATCGACATCGGGGCGCTGGAGCGACGACGCGACCGATTCGTGCCGGCGCTCCGGGCGATGGGCTACGAGACGACGATGCCCGAAGGGACGTTCTACGTGATGGCCCGCTCGCCGATCGCCGACGACGTCGCCTTCGCCGAGACGCTGGCGAACCATGGGGCGCTCGTCCTGCCGGGCTCCATCGTCGAGGTCCCGGGCTGGTTCCGGATCAGCCTGACGGCGTCGGACGCGATGGTCGAGCGGGGCCTGCGCAGCTTCGCGACCGCGATCGAGTCGACCGCCCGGGTCTGACGCCGGAAGGACACGGCCGCCGGGCCGGTTGTCCCACCAGCCTAGACAGTCGAACGCAACCGTCGGGCGACCACCTACCGTGGCGTCGTCGAAGGCCGACCGAGGTCGTCCCGCGACGACGAAACGCGCAGAGAGGCCGTCGATGATCCGGACGACGCCGTTCCACGAGCGCCTCGCGGCGCTCAACGAGACGGGCTTGTGGGAGCACTGGTCGAACCACCTGGCGGCGACCCGCTACCAGATGTCCGAGAAGTTCGAATACTTCGCCATCCGCAACAGCGCCGGGCTGTTCGACTCGTCGCCGCTCTACAAGTATCGGATCCACGGGTTGGACGCGGAGCGGTTCCTGGCGGGCGTGCTCGCCCGCGATATCCGGACCTGTCAGCCCGGCCACGCCCAGTACACGATCTGGTGCGATGACCGCGGGTTCGTCGTCGAGGATGGGGTCATCCTGCGCCACGGTCCGTCGGAGTTCGTGCTGACCGCCGCCGAGCCGAACCTCGCCTACTTCGGGGAGCTCATCGGTCGGATGGACGTCACGATCGAGGAGGTCTCCGACGACTGGGCGGTCCTGGCGGTCCAGGGGCCGCGGTCCCGCGACCTGCTGTCGGCGCTCGCGCCAGCGGTCGGCGGATTGCCCTACTTCGGGCTGACCTCGACGAGGATCGCCAAGGTCCCGGTCCACGTCTCGCGGACCGGCTTCACCGGCGACCTCGGGTTCGAGGTCTGGGCCCCGGCGGCCGATGCCCTGACGGTGTTCGACGCGATCTGGGGCGTCAGTCGAGGCCAGGGCGTGATCCCGATCGGGATGATCGCTCTGTACATGGCGCGGATCGAGGCGGGCCTCCTCCTGCTCGACGTCGACTTCCACTCGAGCCGGTTCGCCTGGACGGACGCCGACCGCTCGACGCCGATCGAGCTCGGGCTCGGCTGGATGTTCCGCGACCTGGCGAACGACGACCGGGAGTTCATCGGCGGTGACGCGATCCGTCGCGAGATCGCCGGCAAGACCTCGCGCTGGAAGCTGTCCGGCCTGGTCGTCGACTGGCAGGACTACGACCGGATCTACGACCGTGCGGGGCTCATCCCGCCCAAGGATCACACGCCGATCCAGGACGAGTACTACATCTACGACGACGACCTCAACCAGCTTGGCTACGCCACGAGCCAGATGTACTCACCGATCCTCCAGCGTCACATCGCCCTGGCGCGCGTGCCGCTCGACCGGACCGCGCCGGGCTCACGGGTGAAGCTCGAGCTCGCCGTGAACCACCGCTACGAGTACTTCGACGCGAACGTCGCCCGCACGCCGCTGTACAACCCCGAGCGAAGGACCGCCTGACATGCCGAAGACCAAGACGACCTCCGCGACGGCCGACCGGACCTACGACGCGATCGTGATCGGTGGCGGGCACAACGGCCTGACCAACGGCGCCTACCTGGCGAAGGCCGGGCTCCGGACGCTCGTGCTCGAGCGACGCCATCTCGTCGGCGGCGCGGCGATCACCGAGGAGCTCCGGCCGGGGTTCTGGTTCACGACGTTCTCCTACGCCCTGAGCCTGCTTCGGCCCGACATCGTCCAGGACCTCGACCTCGTCAAGCACGGGTTCATGCCGATCCTCATGCCGACGACGTTCTGCCCGAAGGAGGACGGCGACTACCTCCTGCTCGGCCAGGACCACGGCGAGAACCTCCGGGAGATCGGCCGGCAGTCGAAGCACGATGCGGACGCATACGACGCGTTCAACCACGACGTCCTCAAGGTCATCCAGGCGATCAAGCCGCTGCTCGACGAGGTGCCGCCCGACCTGTTCAGCGACGACCCCGAGGAGCTGATCGCGCTGGCCGCACTCGGGCAGCGCTTCCGCAAGCTCGACAAGAAGGTGCTCCACGACGCGGTCCGGCTGCTGACCGGCTCGGCGGCCGACTTCCTCGACGACTACTTCGAGTCGGACGTGCTCAAGGGCTACCTCGCCTCCTCGGCGATCATCGGCACCAAGGTCGGTCCGTACTCGCAGGGGTCGGGCCTCGTCCTGCTCTATCACATCCTCGGTGAGCACGACGGCGAGATGGGCGCCTGGTCGTTCCACAAGGGAGGCAACGGCGGGTTCACCCAGGTCCTGTCGCGTGCCGCGCAGGCCCTCGGCGCCGAGATCCGCCTGGAGTCGCCGGTGGAGCGGGTCATCACTCGCAACGGCCGGGCGACGGGTGTCGCGCTGGCCGACGGAAGCGAGTTCTATGCGCCCGTCGTCGTCTCCGCGCTCGACCCGCGCCGGACGTTCCTCGAGCTGGTCGAGCCGCGCGAGCTGCCGACCGACCTCGTCGAGACCATCCAGCGGTTTCGCTTCCAGGGCACATCATCCAAGGTCAACTTCGCCCTCGACGGTATCCCGCGCTACCCCGCGCTCGGCGACCGGATCGACCAGTACCGCGGGTTCACCAACATCGGACCGTCGATGGAGTACCTGGAGCGGGCCTTCGACGACGCCAAGTACGGGTGGTATTCGAAGCGACCGTACCTGGATACGGCGATCCAGTCGCTGGTCGACCCGGACATGGCACCGCCCGGCAAGGCGGTGATGAGCTGCTTCGTCCAGTACACGCCGTACCACCTGCGCGAGAGCGACTGGGACGCCGAGAAGGAGAACCTCGGGGACACGGTCCAGGCCACGCTCGAGTCGTTCTTCCCGGGCTTCGGCGACCTGGTCCTCCAGCGCGAGGTCCGCACGCCGCTCGACATCGAGCGGACGGTCGGGCTTTCCGAGGGCAACATCTTCGCCGGCGAGTTCCTCGCGCCGCAGATGTTCTTCTTCCGGCCGGCGCCGGGCTGGGCGCAGTACCGGACCCCGATCGACGGCTACTACCAGTGCGGCTCCGGGACCCACCCCGGCGGCTGCGTGATGGGCGCACCCGGCAAGCTTGCCGCCGGGCAGATCCTCAAGGACCGAGCTCGGGCGCAGGCGTAGGTCGGGGCCGGCTCCGGCGACAGCGTCGCGTCGGTCGCACCCTCTCGGCGGAGGTCCTCCGGGCGGCTCAGCTTCGGCCGCGACGGCTGAGGTAGTCGTGCCACAAGAGGCGCGCGGCGACCGACCGCCACGGCCGCCAGGCCTCGCCCAGGTTCGCCATCGCCTCCGGGCCTGGCCGGACCGGGAGCGCTTTGACGTCGGCTACCGCCCGGGCGAGCGCGATGTCCCCGACCGGCCACAGGTCGGGTCGGCGGAGCGCCATGAGCAGGTAGATCGTCGCGGTCCACGGGCCGATCCCAGGGACCTCGACGAGCTCCTGATGAGCCGCCGCGTCATCGAGGTGCCGCAACCCGTCGAGATCCAAGGTCCCGTCGTCGATCGCCGTCGCGAGCGCCCGACTGTATCGAGCCTTCTGCCGGCTGAAGCCGATCGCAAGCATGTCTGCATCCGTCAAGGCGAGGAAGCGATCCGGGATCAGCGGGTTGGCCGCCTGCCCGAGCCGGTCGAAGGCGGCTTGCGCTGACGCGAGCGACACCTGCTGCTCGAGGATGATGTGGATCAGGGTCGGGAACCCGGGCTCGCGATCCCACAGCGGAGGGGGTCCGAACCGCTCGACGATCAGGGCTAAGTCCGAGTCTCGCGCAGCCAGTTCGTTTACGGCGACGGCCAGCGTCGTGGCGTCGAGGCCGGCCAGAGGCGCGAAGGTCGAGGTCATCGGGTCCGTCGGCATGGCCAGATGATGCGTCATGGAGCCGGGGCCACAGCGACCGCCGGTCGATCGCACGCGGCGAGTGGCCAACCGTCGTCACCACTCGCCGCTTCGCTGATTCGCCTGGGTCAGGGCGTGATCTTGATGGAGTCCACGATCGCCTGGAGCTCGGCCCGGTCGGCGGCCGTGGTGGCCGGGTAGAAGACCCTGTCGATCGCCCACGTCTGGCCGTTGACATCGAGGATGTCGAGCAGGTCGTGCTGGCCCGGGGCCTGGTTGTATCGGTCGCCCCCGCCCGCATCAGTCATCGACTTGTACTGGGCCCCGTCGCAGAGGGTCGCCTTGGAAGACCCCTTGAACTTGACGTTCAGGGGCACCATGAGGTCGATCTCCTTCCCCTGGAAGCCGTCGATCGTGACGTCGACCGGCGGAGCGGTCGAACCCCGCTTCGTGGCCACGAGCGCGGCGATCAGGTTGTCGACCGTCGGACCGATATGGACGGCCGTCGTCTGCCAGTGGCACGGGTCACTGTAGACCGTGGCGACGTTCTGCCACAGGTCGAGCGCCATGTCCGAAGGCGGCGTCGTGGCGGGACCCTTGAAGATGGTTGTACCGCTGCTATCTGGCGTGCCCCATCCGGCGGGCAACGTGTACGTGACGAAGAGGTGTCGGTAGGTCCCCGGGGGGATCTGGCCGGTCGGAAGTCTTGGGGCCAGTGTCGGGCTGGGCGTCGGGGCGGCCGTCGCCGTCGGGGCAGCCGTCGCGGTCGGAAGGGGTGTCGAGGGTGGCCCCCCGACACCCCCGTTCATCAGCAGGATGTTGATGCCGATCGCGGCGACGGCCACCACGGCCACAGCCGCGACGGCGATCCGAAGCGGGGTATTCATCTCGCCTAACCTCCGCGCCGGCCACCAGGCGCGGCGCTGTGGGGTCGCGGGAAGCTGGTCGAGAACGCTGTCCAGGACGCGGTCCGGGAGCGCGGTCACGCCCTCCTCCAGCCACGACCGAACGATGTGGGTCACGTCGCGATCGGTGCTCATCGGGCAACCTCCTGCGCCGCCGGCCTGGCATCGGCTTCGAGAGCTGCGCGCAGGCCGCGCATCGCGTGATGTAGTCGGGATCGGACCGTCCCGATCGGGACGCCGACCACGTCGGCGACCTCTTCGAGCGGCAGGTCAAGGTAGTGATGCAGGACCACCACGGCGCGGTGGTCGATGGACAGTCGCCGGAAGCCGCGCTCGAGCTGGTCGCGATCGACGACCGAGCTCAGGCCTTCCGCCATCTCCGGCTCGTCAGCCGGAAGCAGCCGCACGTTCGGCGTCCAACGGCGCGTCCGGCGACCCTCGGCGTAGCAGGCGCGCACGAGGAGCCGGTACGACCAGGCGTCGAATCGCGCCGGGTCGCGGAGTCGCGGAAGGTCCCGCCAGATCGCGAGCAGCGCCAGCTGCGTCGCGTCCTCGGCCAGGTCGGTGTCGCGCAGGATCCTGTGCGCCACCGCGTGGAGCCGGTCGCCCACGGCGACGGCAAGGCTCGCGAAGGCCTCCTCGTCTCCATGTTGCGCCCGTCCGATGAGCTCGGTGTCCACGTCACTTCCACCGTGTCGGTGCCCGGTCGGTCCGGCCACTCACACGGTATGGGTGCTGTCGACCTCCGGGCGACTCAATCTCTGGGAAGCACCTCGAGGGCAGAGGTCACCCGCGTCCGCGACACCTGCCCGCCGGGTACCATCCGGCGATGGAGATCGCACCTGGGATCCGCCGGATCGGCGCCGGCCTCGTCAATTCGTACCTGATCGAGGAGTCGGGCTCGGTCACGATCATCGATGCCGGCGCGCCGTCCTACTGGGGCGACCTGCCGGCCGAGCTGGCCGCGATGGGTCGGTCGCTCGACGATGTCAAGTCGGTCGTGCTGACCCACGGGCACAGCGACCACATCGGCTTCGCCGAGCGGATCCGCCGTGAGCGCCACGTCCCGGTCCGGGTCCATGAAGCCGACGCCCAGCTGGCCCGCGGCGAGGTCAGGAACCCGGCCAAGGGGACCGGCCCCGTCCGGCTGAGGCCGCTCCTCGGGTTCATCGCGTTCTCGATCCGGCACGGCATGCTGTCGATCCCACGGATCGCCGAGGTCGCCACGTACGGGGACGGCGCGATCCTCGACGTACCCGGTTCACCGCGGGTCATCCTCCTGCCCGGGCACACGCCGGGGAGCGCCGCCCTCCACGTCGCCTCACTTGATGCGCTGTTCGTCGGCGATGCGTTGGCCACCCAGAGCGTCACGACGGGTCGACTGGGCCCGCAGGTCGCACCCTTCTCGGCGGATGCCGGCCAGGCGGTCGAATCGCTCGGCCGGCTCGACGGGCTCGAGGCCGGGTTCGTTCTGCCCGGGCATGGCCAGGTCTGGACGGGCGGGGTGGCCGAGGCGGTCCGGATCATCCGGTCCCAGGCCACGCCCGCAGCCGCCTGACGCGAGCGGCCCCGGACAGCCGATGAGCGACGAGACCAGTGCCGACGTGACGGCGGATCCAGGTCCGCCGCCGGCCCTCGCCGGCGTCGAGGTCCCCTACCGCATCGTCCGGACCGAGGCGGCCGGCAGTGCCGAGGAGAGCGCCGCGATGCAGGGGATCGAGCTTGGCTCGCTGCTCCGGACGATCGTCGTCCGGCGCGGGGCGGACGACTACGTCTTCGTCCTCGTCCCGGCCGGTCGTCGGTTCGACTGGCCGAAGCTCCGGGCCCATCTCGGCGTCAGCCGGTTGTCCCTGCCCGATGCGGACGAGGCGCTCGCGGTGACCGGCTACGTCCGCTACACGATCACTCCGTTCGGCGCCAGCCGCGCCTGGCCGGTCGTCGCCGACGCCTCGATCATGGATCGCACGGTCGTCGCGATCGGGGCCGGCGTTCGCGGGGTGAGCGCACACTTCGCCCCGGCCGACCTGGTCCGGGCGCTCCGTGCCGAGGTCGCCGACGTGACGACGTCGGATCCCGCTTCCCCCGGCTGACGACGGCACGATCGAGCCGGACCGCCCGACGCGGTCGGTGAGTGACACGACCCGATGGACGGCCACCAGCGCCCGTACGACGCCGGGAGACGCCGGACGACGCTTCGCGGACGTACGATGCCGACATGGCCGCCTTGCCCGCCTCCGTCCGCGCCTTCCTGGCCACGGGGCCGATCGCACATGTCGTGACGCTCAACCGGGACGGCGATCCTGACGTCTCGGTCGCGTGGGTCGGCATCGAAGACGACGAGATCGTCATCGGGACGATGTCCGACCAGCGCAAGCTGCGCAACCTGCGCGCCGATCCGCGGATCGCGATGTCGTTCCAGGCGCCGGGCCGGGACGACTACGGGCTCGATCGCTACCTGGTCCTGCGCGGCCGCGCGCGGGTCACGGAGGGTGGCGCGGCCGAGCTCCTCCAGCACTTGGCGAGGACCTACCTCGGCCCCGAGGTGGTCTTCCCGGGGATGCCGAACCCACCACCGGGCTTCATCATCCGGATGGCGGTCGACAAGGTCTCCGGGAACGGGCCCTGGACCGGATAGGCACATCGACGGCCGGAGAGGTCGCTAGGATGCCCGAGTGAGCCCGGTCACCGAGATCTTCGCGGTCATCGCCGCGCTCCTCCACGTCTTCTTCTTCTATCTCGAGAGCCTCACCTTCACGCGCCCGGCCACGTGGCGGAGGTTCCTCGTCCGATCGCAGGCCGACGCCGAGCTGCTCCGGCCGATGGCGTTCAACCAGGGCTTCTACAACCTCTTCCTGGCCGCCGGTGCTGTCGGTGGGGTGATCGCCGCGAACATCGGCCACGTCGAGGCTGGTCGGGCGCTCGTCCTGCTCGCCTGCGGCTCGATGATGCTGGCCGGCGTCGTGCTCATCGCGTCCGACCGACGGTTCGTCCGGTCCGG